>NZ_JQSG02000006.1:747500-1111128 GCF_000754095.2 Acidihalobacter prosperus | reverse complement strand
CGCATCTTGGCGCCTAAACCGGAATATTGTGTGTATGTGTGGCGACTATCCAAGACGCAACCGAACTTCCCGTTTCACCAGTAAGTCCGCAGCGCCTTCTGATTTGTGACAAGCCAGTACACGGAAGGGCCAGACCAGCTCCCCCAGCATCCATGTAGAGATGCCCGGCGTCGGGTTTCCCGTCGGGGCGGTTGATATCATAGAGCTTCATCATTAATATATGAACAACTATTCAATCGTTACTTTGATTCGACGTGGAACTATTCGATGAGTATGGAACCGACTTTTGAGCAAGCCGAAGAATTAGCCGGCATGTTCCACCTGTTGGGCGACGTCAATCGGCTGCGACTGATTTGTGCTTGCCTTGAGGAAGCGGTCTGCGTCCAGGATCTGGCCGATCGTTTTAGCCTGACCCCCTCTCTGGTGAGTCACCACTTGCGTCTGCTGAAGGCGGCGCGCCTCATGCGTGCCGAGCGACGTGGCAAACAGGTGTTCTACACAGTCAACGATGAGCACGTGCGTCGGGTACTTAGCGATATGACGATCCACGTCGCTGAAGAAACTGGAGACGAACGGTAATAATAGAAATCAACGCAACTCATGCCAGGTGCGGTGCCCAAGCACGCGGCCTCGCCCTGGGCGAGCTACTCGGAGAGGTGCCGAACGTGATGCATACCCATACCCATTCTCATGAACACGATGCGAACGGACATGACTCTAACCGCCATAACCATGGGCATGCGCATGACCACCATACCCATTCGATCGGTCCGGATGCTGACAAGCGCTATCTGACGATCGCTCTAGCGTTGCTGCTGGCCTTTATGGCAGTCGAAGTCGTCGCGGGTCTGATGGCCTCCTCGCTGGCACTTATATCTGATGCAGGGCACATGCTCACCGATGCGGGCGCAATCGCGATGTCGCTGACTGTAATGCGTTTGGCACAGCGGCCTGCAGGAGGGCGATTTACCTTCGGCTTCAAACGCTCTGAAATCTTCAGTGCCCAGATCAACGGCCTAACATTGGTAGCATTGGCTGGTTGGTTCCTGATTGAGGCGGTGCGACGCCTGATCTGGCCACCTGCGGTCGATGGACTTCTCGTGACCTGGATCGCCCTGGTGGGTATTGTCGTTAACCTGTTGGCAACGTGGTCAATGAGCAAGGCCAATCGGGAAAGTCTCAACGTCGAAGGCAGCTTTCAGCACATCCTCACCGATCTGTACGCCTTCATTGTCACCGCGATTGCCGGCGCGTTGATCTACTGGACACATTTCTACCGTTTCGATGCTCTCGCTGCCTTAGTGGTGGCGACCTTGATGCTGCGTGCGGGGGTAAGTCTGCTCAGAGAATCGGGGCGCGTCTTTCTCGAAGCCGCCCCCAAGGGAGTGGACCCGGATGTAATCGGTCACACACTGGCTGCAGATCCTGGTGTCTTCGAGGTGCATGACCTGCATGTCTGGGAGATAACATCTGGCTTTACTGCCCTATCCGCCCACGTCCTCATATCCGGCGATAAGCCTTGCTCCGGAGAGTGCCATGCAGTGCGTCGACGCCTGAGTGAACTGCTTGCTGAGCATTTTGATATCGATCATGTGACACTCCAGGTGGACCATTTCCAGACCGAATACCGGATTCCCATGCAGGGGATTCGTCACACCAAATGGCCGCTGCCTGAGGCAGGATGAGGTCCATGATTGGTTAACCTTAAGAGATACCTCAGGATTATCAGTAAATCTGAACGTGGTTGAAGGATGCGACATGGCACCTGGAGAAATCCGACTGACCGAATGCGCTGATATGCGGCGAAAATATACGGCAGCGGAAAACGGTTTCAGATTAGAGGCGAGGAAAATGTTACTGGACCAGCCACCCTGTCCGTTCATGACCACTGCGGCGAGTTGACAGACGCGGTCGATGTCCGGGCGCTTCTCTCGGTTGACCAAGATATTCACGAGCCAGCGATTCATCAGGCGGGCGATAGCCGAATCGGAAAACAACTCGCGGTCGGCCACATGACACCAGTAACAGGCCAGATAACCGATGGATAGACAGATCGGTTTGTTTTCCCGTCGAGCATTTTCCAGCGCCGCCGCCCCCCCCAAGGGATACCAATCCACGGGTTGTTCGCATGCATCCGCAGAGCAGATAAGGGTCGAGAGCGCCTCTCAAGTAATTGCGCGGCGCAGGTGCAGCTACGGCCAAGCCCGCTGGCGACAAGGCTAGGGGCATGAGCCATACGTCCAGAGGCAGGTAGTGCCTGGAGCCGATTGCTTTCATCGTGTTGACTCCATCATGCAATCATGGATGCCCCAAGCGCCCGATTCCTTCCATTCGAGCCGCTGCCGGCTGTATGCCGTGCGGTGCTTTGAGTGTCCGGTTCATGCTTGCGTGCCAAGACTCATTCAATTATATTCGAAAACATGAAACATAAACCCTCTACCCCTACTGCAACCGAAGCGGACGTCTGCGCCCTGGAATGCTTTCATCCGCGCACCGTGACCCGGGTTCAGGCTGCTCTGGCGACCGAGGCGGAACAGCTGGCGGCCAGCGCCGAATTGTTCAAAATGCTGGGTAATCCCAAGCGTTTGATGATCCTGCGCGCTTTACGCGAGGCGGAGTTGTGCGTCTGCGATCTGGCTCACCTGCTCGGCCTGAGCGTAGCGGCGACTTCACAGCAACTGCGTATTCTGCGCGGCCAGGGCTGGCTGCGCATGCGCAGCGCGGGCAAGATGGTCTATTACCGCTGGAATGACGAGTCGCCGTTGCCCGCCCTGAATGCGGCGGTGCGCGGCATGTGTGTGGAAACCGCTGATGAACCTGATTGACACCACTCTTCACACCCTCGCACAGTGGATCGCGAACACTTGGACGCTGTACCTGGAGGCCGCGCCTTGGGTGGTGCTCGGGCTGATATGCGCTGGCCTGATCAAGGCATGGGTGCCGCAAGACCGGCTGGGGCGTTGGTTGGGCGGTCGCGGTTTGTGGCCGGTCACCAAAGCCGCGCTGATCGGCGCGCCACTGCCGCTGTGTTCTTGCGGTGTGATACCGGTCGCGCTGGGTTTGCGCCGTGCCGGGGCTTCGCGAGGCTCGACCCTGTCATTTCTGATCGCCACCCCGGAGACAGGCGTGGACTCGGTGGCCATTTCGTTCGCGCTGTTGGGGCCGTTCATGGCCATCGTTCGTCCGATCAGCGCCATCCTGAGCGCCATCGTGACTGGCCTGCTGGGCAATCTCGCCGAACCGGAGGCAAGGCGGGTGCCGGGTTCTGCCCCAGATCGGGTCGGAATCGACGCCTGCGGATCACAAACGTGTTCGAGTGCGTGCAGTACTGAAGTCAAGCCGGCGAGGATTGCACAAGCGGACTGCAACGATTCGTCCTGCGGCTACGAATCGACCGCACACGCTTTGAATACGAACACGGGTTCGCTCGGGTGGCGCAGCATGGCGGGGATTCGCTATGCGGTCACCGACCTACTGGATGAGTTCAGTCTATGGATGGCGCTCGGCCTCGCGCTGGCGGGTTTAACCATGACATTGGTGCCGCCGGCTGCACTGGGTGCTTACGGCAGTGGCTGGATGGCGATGCTGCTGATGCTGTTGGTCGGTGTGCCTTTCTACGTCTGCGCGACCGAATCCACGCCGATCGCCACTGCTATGCTACTGGCAGGGGTCTCGCCCGGCGCGGTGCTGGTATTCCTGCTGGCGGGACCGGCAACCAATCTGGGCACGGTAGGCGCCTTGCGCAAGGTATTCGGCTGGCGCTTCGTGCTGATCTACGTCGGCGGCATCAGCGCCTGCGCTATTGGATTCGGTCTGTTGACCGATGCCCTGGTGCATGCCCTGAACATCAATATCACGGCCCAGATCCAGGCCAGTGCTGAGTTGCTGCCAGGCTGGGCGAAACTGGGCTGCGCCTTTCTGCTCGCGGCTGTGGCCCTGCGCCCCCTGCGCCGCCACCTGCCCGGCCTGAGTCCGGCACAACCGGCTGCCTGAGGCGATGCCTCTCGCGGCACGCGATATGGATCATCCGGGTTCAATCCTCAGGAAGGTTTTCCGCGTATTCGGTCGCAGCCAGGGGACGTTCATGCCCGCACCTGGAAACGACCTGCCGTTGCTCGCCAGTGAACTCAACTTGTTACGCATTCTGTCCTGTTCGTGGCCACACGGCCGTGGCCGAGATCCTTGGCTGCTATTGCCAGCGGCAGCCTCGCTCGCTGTTTTCGCTTGGTTATTGACCCTTCACCCTACGGCGGCTGGGCGTACCTACGCCGCGTATGGCGGCGGATACATTGCCGTCACTATCGGTTGGCTATGAGGGGCGAAGGGATACGTCTCGGTCTGTGGGATGTCATCGGCAACCTCGTCGCCCTAATGGGGGTGGCCATTATCATGCTGGCACCCAGACATTAGGCTCGTTTGGGGAAAATGGCAGCCTTCACGTGGCTGCATGCCGCGGCTGACGATGCCTGCTCGCATGGGATGCTCTAGATGGACTTGTTGAATCTCAAGTATTTACAGCAGGACTCGGTTCAAGAATCCGAACATGATTATCACATTGAGGCAACCAGCAACGGCTCCAGCCAATATTGTCTTGACTGCGGTTCTTCTCATACCGTGGGCTTCGGACGCAAGCGCCAACTCTTCATGGACGCCCCCGTGCGCGGCAAGCGGGTAGGTATTTGGGTAGACCGCAGACGGTTACGCTGCAAACAATGCGGCAAGACTTTCATGGAACCGCTGCCCGAGATGCATGATCGCCGGCAAGCGACGCGACGACTGGTGCAATACATCGAGCGTGAGTCACTACGCCGCACCTTTGCCAGTATCGCCGAGGACGTAGGCTTCGACGAAAAGAGCATCCGCAACATTTTTCGCGCCTATGTCAACCGGTTGGAGAAGGAAGTCCGGTTCGAGACGCCGAGATGGATGGGCATCGACGAGATCTACATCGTCAAGAAACCGCGCTGCGTGATCTCGAATATCGAGCATCAAACCATCGTCGAGGTGCTGCCTAACCGCAACAAGCCGACCGTGATCAAGCGCCTGCAAACGCTACCCGATAAGGAAAAGGTGCGGTATGTCGCAATGGATATGTGGAATCCATATCGCGACGCCGTCAACACGGTATTCCCACAGGCCAGAATCGTCATCGACAAGTTTCATGTCGTGCGGATGGCGAATCAGTGTCTGGACACTGTACGCAAGAACTTGCGAGTGGAACTTACCTCACGACAGCGCAGGGGCTTGATGCACGATCGTTTCGTGCTGCTCAAACGCCGCCGTGACATCTCCGACGAAGACTACCTGAAGCTCTCGGGCTGGACTGTCAACTACCCATCGCTGGGGGCGGCCTACGATGCTAAGGAAGCTTTTTATGGCATCTGGGATATGGACAACCGGCCTGACGCGGAAAGTGCTTATGAGATCTGGTGTGGGAGTCTATCCGATGAGATGAGAGATGCCTTCAAGCCGATTCTCACGGCCATCGGTAACTGGCACACGGAGATCTTCAACTACTTCGATCACCCGATCACCAACGCCTATACGGAAAGTCTGAACAACCTGATTCGGGTGATGAATCGTCTTGGGCGCGGCTATAGCTTCGAGGCGCTTCGGGCAAAGATCCTTTTCACCGAAGGGGTACATACAGTCAAGAAACCCAAATATCCCAAGCGAAGAGCAACGATGGAAGACTCGATGTTCGCGTACAAAACCTTTTCAAGGATTATCGACATCGAACGAGAAACCAACTACGGCGCTCAGATATCAACATTGATATCCTTGATTGAAAACGGCGATCTCTAGACCCGTATCAACACGATCTTCCGGATACCCATTTTTCATAAATAGAAGGGCGGGCGCTTAACTAACTGATATAATAAAAATTTACGATAATAACGCTTCGGGCGAAGCCTAACCGAGACCGCCCATAAGTGATGTCGCCCCGACTCAGCTCTGTTTCCCCACCCTGGCCGGTTTCACCGTCCGTGCCGACTTCGAGGGAGGTGCTGTATCGAGTGATTTCGGCGCACTCCTGCTGCACGGTGTCGATCGGCAAACTGGATTGATCGACTGCCTGGCCGATCTACTGCGCCAGCGCATTTTCCAGACCGCCTGCGGCTATGCCGATGGCAACGACGCCAACGATCTGCGCCAAGACCCGGCCTTCAAGCTCGCACTCGGGCGCGCGCCGCTGGATACCGACAACGACCTGGCCTCCGGGCCCACGTTCTCGCGCCTGGAGAATGGGCTCACCCGCAAGGACATCTATCGTCTGGCCAAGACCCTGGTTGAGGCCTTCATTGCTCGCTACGCCGACCCGCCTTCGGTGATTGTCCTGGACATGGACCATTCCGACGACCGCACCCATAGGCAACAGGAACTGGCCTTCTACAACCCCTATTATGGCAGCCACTGCTACCGGCCGCTGTTTCTCTTCGAGGGGCTCTCCGGCGCACTCATCACGGCGGTGCTGCGTCCCGGCAAGCGCCCCACCGGGCGTGAGAATGCGGCTATCATCGGTCGGGTCGTGCGCCGGCTGCGTCAAGCCTGGCCGGACACCCACATCGTCCTGCGCGGGGATGGACATTTCTCCAACCCGGAATTGATGGCCCTGTGCGAAGAGGATGCGCAGATGGATTTCCTCTTCGGCCTGGCCGGCAACCCGGCGCTTGTGCCCGCGGCCAAGCCCTTGCTCGCGAAAGCGCGGGCCCTGCATGAGCAACGGCGAGCTCAGGCCCACCGGTTGGTGTTCAAGGCCGAGGTGATGGGCTTAGGAGACAACCCGCGTTTCGTCGAGACGTCGCTGACCAACCCGACGTCTGAGACGCTGTACTGGGATTTATACTACGCCCGGGGCCAGGATGAGAACTTCATCAAGGCCATCAAAAACGACCTGGCCAGTGATCGAACGTCCAATCACACCTTCTTCGGCCATCACATGCGCCTGTTCTACGCCTGTGTGCGCCTACACCCTGATCCACAGTCTGCGTGAGAACACCTTGTGCCACACTGAACTGGTGAAAGCGCAGTCCATGACCCTTATCCAGAAGCTGTTCAAGCGGGCGGTGCGCGTCGTGCAGTACAAGGATCGGATCAAGTTGGACCTGCCGAGCAGCTGCCCGGTGAAAAGACTTGTTGCACCGGGTGACCGAATTGCTTTATCTCGCCCGACCTCCAGCCATACCCTGAAACACACCGCCGTGTGTAACCCGCGAAACGCATCCATCCGGGCAAGCCCCGCGGGCCTCGGCACGCCTCGACGCTGAAATTCCGGCTGCAGGCTCCGTGACCGGCGAGCGCGTACACTTTCCAGGGCAACGTTGCGGTACCGATCTGACTCAGCAGGCTGAAAAGCCAGACATGCAAGTGAGATGCTGGGCAGAATTGGCGGGTTTATGAAACATTCGGGCTAGACCATCCCGTGCGAGCATGCCCCGGTGGCTGCTGCGTGCACCAGGCCGCCAATCTTACAAAAGCTTCCAGTGTCTGGTCGCGGGCACGATAACGTTCATCCTCGCTAGGCTACGAGGCAGTCGCTGATGGATTCGTCAGTCACATCGAATCATTCGGCCACGATCTCTCCATACCACATGTTTTCAGAACAGTGATAAACGTACTTCCCTGGCTTGGGAGCGTGTATCAAGATTCTTTTCGTGTCTCCGACCGGCACGCGGATGGACACCGTTTTCCCCTGAGGACCTAGATGCGGGAATACGGTCACGAGACCGCAGCCGCCGATGTTGTCGGTGAGTTCGAGTGCGACGGTCTTGCCTGCCGGAATATGGAGAACCGGAGGCGAGTAGGGATAGGACGACCAGGCTTTACCTTCTATCAACTTAAAAACCGGCGTCGTACCAGATGGGGCGGATGCTGCCGCTATCGCTGGCAAAGCAAATACCACCAGTAGTGATGCGGCGGCCGGCGCGAGACGGATGCGCACTGATTGATGCATGATTTCTCCCCCCCTTAGATTCCCGATATAAGCCCGAAATTCAACAGGAAATAATAAAATAAGTACGCACTGGTCAATAGAAACAGAATGCCGGTAGCCGGCTGCAAATAGAGACCGATATGGCGTCGCACGGCCAATACGGCGGGCTGACCCAGTGCAAGCATGAGGAGCATCAAGCCTGCCATGGCAGTTCCATAGAGCAGCACGGCCAAGGCGGCAAGCCAGTAGACACCTGCGGCGAGCGGTAGCATGATGACCCCCAAAAAAACGGGCAAGGTGCACGTGTGTGCGGCCGCTCCGTAGGCCACGCCAAAACCCAGAAGATCACGCCGCCGTCCCTGCGCCGCACCCGCCAGCAACCGATCATAGTAGCGCCGTCCCGGTAAAAACCGCGCTGCACCACTCAATGCGGCGGCACCTCCGATCAACAGCGCAAAGCCCAAGATTGCGAAAAGTATGCCGACTACAGGAATCAAGTAGATCAGGAACCGATAGATTACGGGGCCAATCATGCCGACCAGCACGGCGGCGACGCCGTAAAAACCGATGATACCTAATGCGATCAGTAATGACGCCATGAACAGGCTGCGGTCATGTTGTTTCATGTCAACAGACATTGAAGCCCTATTGCCCACGAAATACATGAGGAAGGAGGGTGTAATCACGAGACTACAAGGCGAAAAAAATGAGGCGGCACCACCAAGAACCCCAATGGCCAGGATCAGCGGAGCGGGCACGACCGGCGTTCCCTGGGCTTTAAACAATAGCCAACCAACCGTGTGATAAACCCATTCCCCCGCAAAGAACAGCAGGGCCAGTGCAATCAATGTGACGCCGATACGCACCGCATCGTTATCAAGACGAAAGCGAATTGTTTTCATCTTGGAGTACTCATGGCATCTTGCGATAGCACAGCAGATTTCGTGCCGACACTGCCGACGGCTGAAAAAAATATGGCAGGTTTGCCCCATAAGGAGTGGACGAAAATCGCGGTAACACTCACTGCCATTGCCGTCATGGCCCACACGGGGTTCACGAGTCCTGTCGCCGCCGCAGGTATGCCAAGGCCATTGAATGCGAATGCCAGCAAAACATTACGGACCATACGCGCATAACTCCGACGACTGATCTGCCAGGCGATCAGAATCGATGAGAGCCGGTTGTTGAGAACGACGATATCGGCCGATTCGATCGCGATATCCGTGCCGGACCCCATGGCAACCCCCGTGTCGGCTTGCATCAGCGCAGGCGCATCATTGATGCCGTCGCCTACCATGGCGACATGGGCACCGGACGCCTGAAATTGCCGGATGCGCTCGGCCTTCTCCTGAGGCAGGACACGCCCATAGACTTCTTCTATGCCCAATTGCTTAGCGACCGCTTCCGCTGTATGCGGGTGATCCCCCGTCAACATCAAAGCGCGGATGCCGTGACGATTCAGTGCCTGGATCGTCTCGCGGGCATCTTCGCGCAAGGCATCACCCAGCAGGATCCAGCCTTGGAAAAGACCCGCAGCCGCCACGCCAACGGCCGTATGCCCCAGCGCTTGCGCGCTCTTGATGGCCTTATCATCAGGAATGGCGATCTGTTGCGTTCGCAACCATTCGGCATTACCAATCTGGACCTGGGTATCACCGAGCTTGGCTGTTATGCCCAAGCCGGCTATCGCCTTGAAATCCGACGCCTCGCCCAAAGCGACCCCGCGCTCCAGTGCCTCATTTATGATCGCATGCCCAAGCGGATGCTCCGAGCCCATCTCGACCGATGCCGCCAGGCTCAGCATATGCATCTCGTCCACTCCTGAGGCTGGCATGAGCTTGGCTACCTGCGGACGCCCGACGGTAAGTGTGCCGGTCTTGTCGAACACTACGAGCGTTGTCTGGCGGAACGCTTGGAAAGACTCGCCCGTACGCATCAGCACGCCAGCCTCTGCTGCATCGGCAGCCCCGCGTACGATCGACAAAGGTGCCGAAATCCCGACCGCACAGGGATAACCCATGACCAGTACGGAAAGCGCAGCGAAGACCGCTCGCTCCACATCCGGTGTGCCACTCATCAGCCAGGTTGCCAGCAGCCACCCTAGCAGGGCCAGCAAGGCAAGGGTCAGAACAAGCGGCGTGTAAATGCGTAGGGTACGGTCCACCAGATGCAGCAGACCGGGCTTTAGTGCGCGCGATTCCTCGACGCTGCGGACTACTTGAGCCAGGAAACTGTCGTCACCTACAGCGCTTACTTCGACGAGCAGCATGCCTGGCCCGTTGATGGCACCACCGACGACACTTGTCCCGGTCGTTTTCTCAACAGGAAGGGGCTCGCCGGTCAACAGCGATTCATCCACCGAAGAATGCCCCTCCAGCACCCGGCCATCGGCACCGATCCTTTCACCGGGGCGCACACGAATGCGATCACCGATCGCAAGCGTCTCCGCCGGCACGGTTTCTTCGTGTCCATTTTTTCCCACTCGTCTCGCCGTACGCGGCGTCAAATCGAGCAGTTTTCGCACCGCTTGGGAGCTGCGCGTCTTCACGATCAATGAAAGCCACTCGGAAAAGCGATGATAGGTCAGCACCATCACCGAGACCCCGAAAAAAGCCGCCGTAGGGTAATGGGGCAGCCGTAGAACAAAACCGAGGGCCCCGCCGATGATGCCCGCTACAGCGCCGATTTCGACCAATACATGCTGATTGAGAATGCCTCGCCGCAGGGACTGCCAGGCAATCTTCAAAAAATTGCCGCCAGGGCCTAAAAACACGCCTAGCGCCAAGGCCGCGGTCAACGGTGCCGCCCAGGTCTGTAATAGGCCATCCAACTTCAATGCGTAGATGAGCAAGCCGAGAAGCGCTAGTGTGGCCGTCCCGGAGAGCGCGCGTATCCATCCGCGCGGCTTGAGCAGCGTCCATGAGAAAAGAAGCAGGGTGGCATAGACGAGCCCGGAAAGGACGAGTTGCCAGCCCTGTGACGGCGCCATCAAAGCCACGGCGATCAGGCTGGCGGAAAGCGCCAGCAGGAATCGGGCACCTTCATTGGCGAGACGGCGTTCCTGCACTTCGAACGGCTCGACCCGCCTCGGATCCTGTAGTTCGTAGCCGATATCGCCAAGCGTTCCCATCAAGACTGCCGGATCCGTCAGCGCTGGATCGTATTCGACCAAGGCCTGTTCGTGGGTCAGGCTCACGGCGACTTTCTTTACACCGGGCAGTTTGCCAAGTGATTGCTCGATCGTTCCCGTGCAAAGCGAGCAGTGCAGACCGCCGATATGGGCGCTGACGCGACGCAGTGGCGGTGTTTGCGTGGGCTCGTCTCGCCAAGGGTGCCAGTCTGATGAAGGATCAAGTGCGATGTTCGTCATGACGCCGCCCCTCCGATGTCGTCGTTGCCGTAAATCCAGCGTCGGTCACCAATGCCACCAGCTTCTCCGGCGATGTCGCATCGGGATCGATGATCAATCGAGCTTGACCATCCTGATAGGAAACCTTAACCGCGCTGACGCCGGAAACCCTCTTTAACACCTGTTCAAGCCTCAGCGCACAGCCATGACAGTGCATGCCACCGATTTGTAGTTCGAACGACTGCATGTCGAATACCTCTTTACCCGAGTCTCCTGGTGACTTATAACGCTTGGAGTTAACTCCAAGTCAAGGCTTTGTGGCATGATATTTCGCTGCCAGACACACTCAGCTGACAAACGCTAGATCTCGCACTGGTGAAGACCTCACGGGTTATCTCGCGTCATTGGCGATTCTAGAGGTGATAGCTGAGTCGCCCCGGTTTGCCGAAGGAGGTATGGATGAAAATTGGAGAGGCATCAAGGCGCTCGGGATTCAGTCCCGAGACACTGCGTTACTACGACAAAATAGGCTTGCTGGATGCCGTCGGGCGCGATGCCGCTGGGCGACGTGACTACGATGGTCACGATATCGAACAGCTGATGTTTATCCGTCGAGCCAAAAGTGCCGGCTTTAGCCTGGATGACATCCGTGTTCTGTTGCGGTTGCGCTCAGCACCCAATGAAGCGCGTCGGCAGGTCCTGGGGCTGACTCAGGCAAAGCTTGCAGAAATAGAGCACAAGATCTCCAGTCTGTCTGCATTCAAAGATGAACTCACACGCCTTAGCCATTTGTGTTGCTCGGATGGAGGCGACTCGTGCCCTATTTTAAGTCAACTTTCTGATACAGAGCACTCACACGCCTGATCATACTCTGGGTGAATTGTTATAAATCGTGTAGCTGAAATCCGCACAATCAAGCATCAAACCCTATTCATGCCGGGTGTGGCAGTGTCGACACACATACACACAATATTCCGGTTTAGGCGCCAAGATGCGTCATCTCAACTCCATCTCAAATCAACACGATCTTCCGGATACCCGAAAAAACCGCCGAGATACTGCACGCCTGCCGCGCAAGAGGCCTCAAGATCGCGCTCGACGATTTCGGCACCGGCTATGCGTCACTCAGCTACCTGCAGCGCCTGCCCTGCGATCAAATCAAGATCGACCAGACCTTCATCCGGCAGCTGCTCGACAACCCGCAGAACCAGGCCATCGTCGCAGCCCTGATCACCGCCGCGCGACTGCTGGACATCGAAATCATCGCCGAAGGCGTTGAAACCGCCGAACATGCGCTGCGTCTGCTCGAAATGGGATGCCTGCGGGCGCAGGGATACGCCGCGGCCAGACCCATGCCGCCCGAGGACGTCATCGCCTGGACCCGCCGGCAGCAACCCAACCCCTGGCTGCCCGGATGGGCCCATCGCGCCGAGACGCCCGAAGTCTGCCGGTTGCTGGCGATCGCCACCGAACATCATCTGAGCGCATGCGCGAGCTGCGAGCAGGCCGCCAAGATTGCCTTTGGCGACATTTCCATCGCCGGGCGCGGGCAGCACGCCTGCCGCTTCGAAGGCTGGTATGCGACCGAGGGGCGGGAGCGCTATGGCGAACATCCCGATTACGCCCGCCTTGGCGAAGCGCATGCGCGTACGCATCAAACCGAGGGACTGGCCTGCAACCTCTGCAAAAAGGCCGACGCCGGTTGCGAGATCGCTCGATCGGCCGTAACAAACGCGTCGATACGCGAAGCGCAGCGGGCATTCTTCGAGCTGTTCTGGGCCGTCGTCATGCCGCCACCTGACGAAACGCAAGTCCCCGCGCCGTCACAACCGGTTCGGAATGTCCGTGAGCGGGCGATCGCCGGGCGCGATGTACACCAGCGTACCGACGGGGACCCTGTTGAATAAGGCGATGACTTCATCGTTTTTCATGCGTACGCAACCGTGCGAAGACGGCATGCCGATGCGGCCCTCTTCGGGCGTGCCGTGGATATAGATATATCGGCTGTGCGTATCCACGTCGCCGCCTTCGTTGAAGCCCGGCTGCAAGCCGGTCAGCCACATCACGCGACTGGTCACGAGATCGCGCTCCGAACGGTTCTCGGGGTTGGTGATGATGCGGGCGATCTGACCGGTATCGCGTCGCGACTTGAAGATGCTGCCCGGGGCCGCGCCCTGACCGAATTTCTGCGCGATGCGGAACACGCCGACGGGCGTGCGGTTACTGCCCTCGCGGTTGCCGATGCCCCACTGCGACGTCGATACCGGATAGCTCGCCTGCAATCTGCCGTCATGCAGCAGGTATAGCCGTTGCTGTCTTATGTCGACCACGATGACATGGTCATCGTGCGGGCCGGGATAGCGCTTTCTCAACTCATGCGCCACGGCAGCCAGCTCGGCCGCCGACGCGGTCGCCGTCGGCTTGTCGATCACGGTCTTGGCGTCCGGCGGCAACGGCAGGGAAATGGTTTGCGCCTCGGCGACGGTCGTGCCGAGCACGAGCAGGGACACAAGGCCCCCGGCCAGCAATACGGAACGGGACATAGGAAATTCAAACCGTGTTGTGTAGATCGATGTGCGCCTGTCGCGGCACGCGTACGGCAATCTTGCCCTCGGCACGACGCTGCTCCAGCGCGGCGAGGTAATCGGGACTGACGCCAGTCACGTAATCGCCGTCGAAGACGGCCGTATCGAAGCGCGCGAGCTTGGGATTGCCCTTCTGCACCGCCCGCACGAGATCCGGCAAATCCTGGTAGATCAGGCGGTCCGCGCAAATCGCCTCGCAGACCTCCTGTTCGGTGCGCCCGTGTGCGATCAGCTCATGGGCTGCCGGCATGTCGATGCCGTAGACATTGGGATAGCGCACGGGCGGCGAGGCCGAGGCGAAATAAACGCGCCTCGCGCCCGCATCCCGGGCCATCATCACGATCTCGCGCGAGGTGGTGCCGCGCACGATGGAATCGTCCACCAGCAGCACGTTCTTGCCCTGGAATTCGAGGCCGATGGGATTGAGCTTCTGACGCACCGATTTCTTGCGCTCGGTCTGCCCCGGCATGATGAAGGTACGCGCGATGTAGCGGTTTTTGATGAAGCCCTCGCGGTATTTCACGCCCAGACGCATCGCGAGTTCCAGCGCCGAGGTACGGCTGGTCTCGGGAATCGGGATCACGACGTCGATGTCGTGGTCCGGCCACTCGCGCATGATCTTGCGGCCGAGGTAATCGCCCATGCGCATGCGCGCCTTGTGCACGAACACATCGTCGATGATCGAATCCGGGCGCGCGAAGTAGACATATTCGAAAATGCACGGCGAATACTGCGGGGCTTCGGCACACTGGCGCGTGTGCAGATGTCCGCTCAGATCGATGTAGATCGCCTCGCCCGGTGCCAGGTCGCGGATCAGCTTGAACCCCAGGGCATCCAGCGCAACGCTTTCCGAGGCGACCATATATTCGAGTCCGGCCGCCGTTTCGCGCATGCCGTAGACCACCGGCCTGATGCCGTAGGGATCACGGAAGGCGACGATGCCGTGGCCGTTGATCATCGCGACCACGCCATATGCGCCTCGGCAGCGACGGTGAACGGCACCGACGGCGTTGAACACATGCTCTGGCTCGAGATGCAAAGGCTGCTGGTGCAGCAACTCCTGGGCAAAGATGTTGAGCAGCACCTCGGAATCGGACTCGGTATTGATGTGACGGCGATCCTGCAGAAAGAGCTCGCGCTTGAGTGCCTCGGTATTGATCAGGTTGCCGTTATGACCCAGCGTGATGCCGAAGGGCGAGTTGACGTAAAAGGGCTGGGCCTCGGCCGACGAGGACGAACCCGCCGTGGGGTAGCGCACGTGGCCGATGCCGATATTGCCGACCAGCTCCTGCATGTGGCGCGCGCGGAATACGTCCCTGACCAACCCGTTGCCCTTGCGCAGATACAGGCGACCATCGTGATAGGTCACGATACCCGCGGCATCCTGTCCCCGGTGCTGCAATACGGTCAGTCCGTCGTACAGGGACTGATTGACGGGGCCTTGCCCAACGATGCCTATGATCCCGCACACGGGGCGAGTTCCTCCAGAAATTGAACGTGCATGGGCGCGCCCTGATTCAACTGTAGCTGATCTGATCCGCCAACCGCGGCGGCAGATAGGCTCGCAACCACAGGGCGACGCGTTGAAAGTGTTCGAGCAGGTAGGAATGATGCCACCAGTTCTCCTGCGGCAGCGCGGTCAGGCCGGCGAGCAGGACCAGCAACACCACCAACAGCGCGCCGCGCGCGACCCCGAACAGGATGCCGAGCGCGCGATCCGTACCCGACAGCCCGGTGCGCTTGATCAGCTGGGCGGCCAGGTTGTTGAACAGCGCACCGAGCACCAGGGTGACGATGAACAGCACGCCGAAGGCGATCCAGATACGCAGCAGCGGCGAGTGTATGGCATTGGGCAACAAGGTCGAGAGACGATCGGAAAACTCCAGCGCGAGCCAGAAGGCAAGCACCCAGGTCGCCAGCGACAGCGATTCGCGCACGAAGCCCCGGAACAGGCTGACGATCACCGAAACCAGGATGATCGCCACGATCGCGACATCGGCACCATTCATGGGTAGGGAACCAGCATGCCCTTCAGCTTCACCGTGCGGTCGATACGCTTGAGCATTTCCTCGGCCTTGTCGTGTGACAGACGCGGGCCGACACGGACACGGTAATAGGTCTTGCCGGCATGCGGAAAGCGGTCGATATAGGCGGAAAATCCGGCTTTGCGCAGACGATCGCGCAATGCGACCGCGCTGTGTTCGTCGACGAAGCTGGCGACCTGCACCACCCAGGCCGACACGACCGGTTTGCCGCTCGGCGCCGTCACGCTGCTCGGCGGCGGCGCGGGTGGCTTGGGTGCCGGCTTGGGCGCGGCCTCCTTGGGCTTGGCTGGCGCGGCCGGCGCGGGTTCCGGCGGCGCAGGCGCCGTGACGACAGGCGCCGGCGGGGACGCGACCGGAGTCGAGGGCATGCTGGTCGACGGCGGCAGCGGATGGCCCGTACCCACCGCCGGCAGCGTGGCCACGGTCGCCGGTACGGCCTGACTCGTCGCCGGCGGCAGCGGTTTGGGGGCGCCGTTGCTGAAATGGTAATCCGGCTCGGGCGGCAGCTTCATTTTCATCGACACATGCTCGGAACCGCCGCCACTGAGCAGCATCGGCAGAAAAATTACCGCCAGCGCTATCAGTACCGCCGCGCCGATCAGGCGCTGTTGCAGACGCTTGTCCATAGATGCCGTCGAGGTATGGGCGTGGCCGCTGATTATACGCGGCCCTGGCGTACCGCCGCCACGGTCAGGAACGAACCGAAGACCACGATGCGGTCGCCAGCCGTCGCGTCTCGGCACGCGGCGGCATAGGCATCGACGATTTCCGGATGCGTTGCCACCTTGCCAGACACCGTTCCCATGCGCTCGACCAGCGCTTGCGCCGTCAAGCCGCGCGGCGCTTCGAGGCCGGCGACATACCAAACATCGATCCGTTGGTCCATGGCTGCGACGATGCTCGGCACATCCTTGTCGGCCAGTGCGGAAAAAACCGCCAGATTGCGCCCGGTCACCGGGCGATCCGCCAACTGGGCGGACAGTGCGCGGGCTGCCTGCGGATTATGCGCCACATCGCACACCACTTCGCAGGCAGCGCCGGCCAGCGGCTCGAAACGCGCGCCAAGCCGGATATGCCGCAGACCGTCTGCACGGGCCTGCTGCGTCGTCGGCAGCCGGGCGCGGAGGCAGGCCAGCGCCATGCAGGCGCACGCGGCGTTATCGGCCTGGAACCGGCCTGGCAAAGCGGGGGCGGGAAGATGCTCGGTTTCCCCATGCCATTGCCAGCACAGCCCTCCGTCCACCCATTCGACATCGAAATCCCGGCCGATGCACAGCAGCTCGGAGCCGACGTCGACGGCCACGCGCAACAAGCTGGCGGGCGGCGCGCGGTCGCCGCAGACAAGCGGCCTTCCTGCGCGCTGGATGCCGGCCTTCTCGATCGCGATCAACTCGCGGGTATCGCCCAGCCAGTCGGTATGGTCGAGATCGATGGTGGTGACGACGGCAACGTCCGCATCGACGATATTGACGGCATCGAGCCGCCCGCCCAGACCAACCTCCAACAGCATGACCTCCACGTTCGCCTGCGCGAAACACCACAGCGCCGCGAGCGTGCCGTATTCGAAATAAGTCAGGCGCGTATCGCCCCGCGCCGCATCGATCGCATCGAACGCGGCACATAGAAACGCATCGGACACGGGTTCATCGTCGACACACACCCGTTCGTTGTAACGCAGAAGATGCGGCGATGTGTAGGCGCCTACGCGATAACCGGCAGCGCGGAGCATGGCCGAAAGCATGGCCACCGTCGATCCCTTGCCGTTGGTTCCGGCCACCGTGATAACCGGGCAGGTCGGCCGCACTACGCGCATGCGCTCGCCCACCGCGCGCACGCGATCGAGGCCAAGATCGATAGCGCGCGGCGATAGCGTCTCCTGCCAGGCCAGCCATTCGTCCAACGATGCGAATCGCATGGTGCAGGCTTCAGGTGGCTTCAGGAGATTCCACTTCGGGGCTTGGCTGATGCTGCAGGATCGCCAGCAGACTGGCGAGGCGGTCGCGCATTTCGCGGCGGTCCACGATCAGGTCGACTGCACCGTGCTCCAGCAGAAACTCGCTGCGTTGGAATCCTTCTGGCAGGGTCTCCCGAACGGTCTGTTCGATCACACGCGGCCCGGCAAAACCGATCAGGGCGGCCGGCTCGGCCACGTTGACGTCGCCGAGCATGGCGAGGCTGGCCGAAACGCCGCCCATGGTGGGATCGGTCAACACCGACACGTAGGGCACGCCGGCTTCGGACAGGCGCGCCAGCGCGGCGCTGGTTTTGGCCATCTGCATCAGCGAAAACAGCGCCTCCTGCATACGCGCGCCGCCGCTCGCGGAAAAACAGACCAGCGGAATGCCCGCCTCCAGCGCGGTAGCCGCGCCGCGCACGAAACGCTCGCCGACGACCGACCCCATCGAACCGCCCATAAAGCCGAAATCGAAGGCGGCGACGACGACCGGGCGCCCCTTGAGACTGCCCTGCATCACCACCAAGGCATCCTTTTCGCCGGTTTGCTTCTGCGCCTGCGCCAGTCGGTCGCGATATTTCTTGCTATCGCGAAAACGCAGGACGTCGACCGGCGCAAGCTCCTCGCCAATCTCCACCCGTTCGCCCGGATCGAGGAAGGTATCGAGCCGGCGGCGCGCGCCGATGCGCATGTGGTGGCTGCACTTGGGGCAAACGTCCAGGTTACGCTCGAGTTCCGCGCGATACAGCACCCCCTTGCATACCGGGCATTTCTCCCACAACCCCTCCGGGACGCCACGTTTGGCGGTCGCCTCGGTGCGGATGCGCGACGGAATCAGTTTCTGGTACCAGCTCATCGCACGCCCCCCGTGCCGACCTCGCCCACCTGCGCATCGATCGCCGCACGCATGCCGGAAACCAGCTCGCCTACCGCTTCGAGCAGCCGGGGCGGTTCCGCTCCAAGCCGCTCAGCCAGACTCACCACCGCGCTGCCAACCACCACGGCATCGGCCACTGCTGCAACGCGGCCGGCGGTTTCGGCATCGCGGATGCCGAAACCGACCCCCACCGGCAAGTCCGTATGCCGGCGAATCGCCGCGACGCGTTCGGCAACGGCCGCGACGTCGAGCGTGCGTGCGCCGGTTACGCCCTTGAGGGAAACGTAGTACACGAATCCCCTCGCATGCGCGCAAATCGAATCGATGCGTGCATCCACGCTGGTCGGCGCCAGCAGAAATATCGGATCG
The DNA here is from genome assembly GCF_000754095.2 of Acidihalobacter prosperus. Taxonomy (NCBI): domain Bacteria; kingdom Pseudomonadati; phylum Pseudomonadota; class Gammaproteobacteria; order Chromatiales; family Ectothiorhodospiraceae; genus Acidihalobacter; species Acidihalobacter prosperus. Next base: position 1,092,016 of record NZ_JQSG02000006.1, on the reverse strand, counting down.
ATGCCGCTGGCGCGGATGGGCGCCAGCACCGCATCGGCCTCCTCGGGCGGCAGGTCCACGGTCAGCAGGCCATCAACGCCGGCGGCCGAGGCCGCCTGCGCGAAGGCCTCGTAGCCCATCACTTCGACCGGATTGAGATATCCCATGAGCACGACGGGCGTGTCTTGGTCATGGCGCCGGAACTCGCCGACCAGCTCGATCACGCGCCGCAAGCCGACGTGATGGGCCAGCGCGCGCTCACACGCGGCCTGTATCACCGGACCGTCGGCCATGGGGTCGGAAAACGGCACGCCCAGCTCTATCAGGTCGGCACCGTTACGCACCAGTGCATGCATCAGCTCCAGCGTGACTTCCGGGCTGGGATCGCCCGCGGTGATGTAGGTGATGAGAGCCTTTCTGCCCTCTTGGCGCAGATGTTCGAAACGTGCTTGGATCCGGCTCACAGTTCGATCCCCTCGAGTCGGGCGACTGTGTTGATATCCTTGTCGCCCCGACCGGACAGATTGACCACGACGTGCTGATCCGGTCGCATGCCGGCCGCCAGCCGCCCCGCATACGCCAGCGCATGGCTCGACTCGAGCGCCGGGATGATGCCCTCGATGCGGGTCAGTGCATGAAACGCCGTCATGGCCTCGTCGTCGTCAATGCTCACGTAGCGTGCACGCCCCATATCCCTGAGCCATGCGTGTTCGGGGCCCACCCCCGGATAATCCAATCCGGCCGATACCGAATGCGTGGCCATGATCTGGCCGTCATCATCCTCCATCAGGTACGTCCGGTTGCCGTGCAGCACACCGGGGCGGCCGGCCGAGAGCGGTGCCGCATGCTCGCCGGTGGCAAGCCCCCGCCCGCCGGCCTCGACGCCGTACATCTCGACCTCGTCGTCGCCCAGAAATGGATGGAACAGGCCGATGGCGTTGGAGCCGCCGCCGACACAGGCGACCAGCGCATCCGGCAGCGCGCCGAACTGCTCAAGGCACTGCGCGCGAGCCTCGCGCCCGATCACGGTCTGGAAGTCTCGCACCAACTGCGGATACGGGTGCGGGCCCGCCGCCGTGCCGATGATATAGAAGGTCGAATCGATATTCGTGACCCAGTCGCGCATGGCCTCGTTCATGGCATCCTTGAGGGTGCGCGATCCCGATGTGACCGGCACGACCTCGGCGCCTAGCAGCTTCATGCGGAACACATTGGGCGCCTGACGCTGAATATCCTCCGCCCCCATGTAGACTACGCATTCGAGGCCGAGGCGCGCGGCAACCGTGGCCGAGGCGACGCCATGCTGCCCGGCGCCGGTCTCGGCGATGATCCGCGACTTGCCCATGCGTTTGGCGAGCAACGCCTGACCAACGGTATTGTTGATCTTGTGCGCGCCGGTGTGATTCAGGTCTTCCCGTTTGAGGTGGATCTGCGCACCGCCCTGCTCGCGGCTCCAGCGCGCCGCATGGTAAAGCGGGCTCGGCCGACCGACATAGTGCGCAAGATCGGCGTCGAACTCGGCAATGAAATCCGGATCTCTGCGCAATCTTTCGTATGCCTGCTGCAGTTCGAGCAGGGATTCCATCAGGGTTTCCGCCACGAACCGGCCGCCATACGGACCGAAATGGCCGTTTGCGTCCGGATAAGCAGCCCAGTCCACGGTTTCCGATTGCATCTTATCGCGCGTCGACACGCCTCACCTCGCTTACAAAACGCATTATCCGGCTAGCATCCTTGACCCCGGGCGCCGATTCCACACCACTGCTGACATCCACGGCGTAAGGGCGCATGCGGACGACGGCTTCACCGACGTTTTCGGGCTTCAGGCCACCTGCCAGTATGATCGGTGCGGGCAAGGCGACCGGAGCTTGTGCCCAGTCGAAGGTGCGCCCCGTGCCCCCCGCTTCTCCCTGCCCGTGGCTGTCCAGCAGGAAACCCTGGGCATCTTCATAACGCGCCGCGTAGCTTATGGGATCGCCCTGGCCCTGCATGCCGACCGCCTTTAGATAAGGGCGTCCGCCGGCCCGGCAGACCTCTGGCGGTTCGTTGCCGTGAAACTGCAGCACATCCAGGCCAACCCTTTCGGCAATCTCTCTCACCTCGTCCACGGCGGCATCGAGAAACAGACCGACACAGGTCACGAAGGGAGGCACCCGGCCCACGATGTCTCGAGCGAGCGCGGGCGCGATATGACGCGGGCTACGCGGATAGAAGACAAAGCCGAGCGCATCGACCCCCGCTTCGCATGCCGACTGCGCATCGGCCAGCCGCGTAATGCCGCAAATCTTGATTCGTGTCCGCACGTTCGCCGTGTCGATCCTCGCCGCAAGCCCGACAGATTAGCAGAATTGCCCCGTCCTCAGAAGCGCGGCGCCCGCTGCGTCTGCGGCAGGCTGTGCTCCGGAGGGTATTCGACATGGACAAAATACAGCCCATCCGCCGGTGCCGTCACGCCCCCGCGGGTGCGATCGCGGTATTCGAGTATCTCGCGGCTCCAATCCGGCCCATGCTCGCGTTTGCCGATGCCGATCAGAACCCCGGCGATATTGCGCACCATGTGGTGGAGAAAGGCGTTGGCATGGATGTCGAGATAGATGAAATCGTCTTCGCGCGTCAGTTCGATGCGGTGCACCGTGCGCACCGGACTCTTGGCCTGGCACGCCAGTGCCCGGTAGCTCGAAAAATCGTGACGCCCCACGAGATGCGCAGCCGCTTCGCGCATCGCATCGATATCCAGCTCCGCATGCACCCAGGTCACCTTTCCGCGAAGAAGTCCCGGCCGTACCCAGCGGCTCAGGATCACATAGCGGTAACGGCGCGAAATCGCCGAAAATCGCGCATGGAAGGATTCGTCGACCTCGATCGCCCATTGCACGCTGATCGCCTCGGGCAGATTGGCATTGGCTCCGAGTACCCAGGAACGCTCGCTGCGCAGCGATGGCGTGTCGAAATGCGCAATCTGCCCGACAGCGTGCACGCCGGCATCGGTACGCCCCGCACAAACCAGGCTCACTGGCACCGCCGCCACCTTGGACAGCGCCTGTTCCAGGCAAGCCTGGACCGTGCGCGTACCGGCCTGGCGTTGCCATCCTGAAAAATCGCGGCCGTCGTATTCGATCCCCAGTGCGATGCGCATCGGTCGTCGTTCCGTTTCGTATGCCTCAAAATGCAAGAGGCCGGATCGCTGGCGACCCGGCCCCGGATGCTGCCCCGCCAGGCGGGTGCCGTTACGTTCAGCCGATCTGTTTAAGCAGGGATTCGGCCTCTTCGCGCTGTTCTGGCGAGCCCTCCGCGAGTACCTCCTGCAGGGTGCTTTGCGCGCCTTCCTCGTCACCCATATCGAGATAGGCCTTGGCGAGGTCCAGCTTGGTGGCCACCTCGTCCCCGTCCGTGATCAGCCCGCTTCCTTCCGTGGCCGGTTCGGTATCCATACCGCCCACGTCGAACTCCAGGTCTTCCAATTCACCGAAGGTATCAAGGTCATCGATGTCCGATGCCGTGGAAAGCACGCTCTCGTCGTCTGCGGGCGACTGCGCCGCCTCTGGCGTGGATAAGGCTTTCTCCGGCGGCTCTTCGATCCCGCTCATCGCATCCCCGGTCGCGATGTCGAGGTCGAAATCGAGCGCATCCAGGTCATCCTCGACGGCCGGCGCGGCCACGGCCTGCGGCTTTTCATCGCTCTCAGACAGGTCTGAAGATATGTCGAGGGTTTCGAAATCCAGATCGTCGGCGCTATCCTGATCGCCGCTCGAAGCGGGCGGTTCCGCGGGCAGTTCCAGATCGTCCATGCTGAAATCGAGCGCGTCCAGGTTGTCTAGGTCGGCATCGCCCGTCGCACCCGCTTCCACGGGAGCCAGATCGGCCTGTCCCTTTTTGGCATCATCGGCTTCGTCCACCGACACCTCGGTCAGGTCATCGCCGAGATCGTCTCCCAGATCAAGGTCGTCCAGATTGAAAACCTGATCATCCGCATCCGCACTTGGCGCATCACCTTCGGCACCCAAATCGCCGAAATCGTGAGAATCGCCGAGATCCAGGTCACCAAGATCCGACTTTACGCCGACGATATCCTCGGCACTCAATCCACCTGTATCGGTAGCGGAAAACAGGTTGTTGTCGGGACTCAGCGACTTGCCCAAAGCCGCCACGCGCTGCCATGTGGGATCGTTCTGGGCGTTCGGCAGGCTGTCGAACAACACCTGGGCTTCGCGATCGAAGGCCTCTCGGTCATTGGCGCTGTAATAGCATTCGAGCAGTTTGGAACGGTAGTTCGCATTGTCAGGTTCGTCTTCCAGTGCCTTCTGGATGACTGATTCGGCTTGCGGATAGAGGCCGTACGCAATGTACACATCCGCCTCCGCCATCGCATCGTCAGCCGGTGCCGCCTCCGCATTTTCTGCCGGCGCGTCCTCATCCATCAACGGTAGTTCACCGAGATCGTCATCCGGCTCGCTTACCGACTGTGCGGCAACGCCGTCCTCGGAATCATCGCCCGCGCCACCTGGTTCGCGATCCGCGCTCTGTTCCGCGACGGCGGCTGTCGCAGCGCCCGCGGCGACCGCGGCGACACCGCCGGCCACGACATTACTGTCGAAGCTCGGTTCTGCGCCTGCGGCGCCAATCGGCTGATCGAGGCCGCGCACCTTCGGCGTCTGCTTGGCTTTCGACGAACGGCGCACCACCAGCCACAGCAGTGCCAGCAGCAACAGCGCCAATGCTCCCGCCGCCATCAGGTAGTTGGGGTTGTTCGCCAGCATGTCGACCAGGCTCGTGCGCGTCGGCTCGACCGGCTTCGCAGGCGGTTTGGGTGCTGCCACAGGCTTCGCCGGTGCCACGGCCTCGGGATGAGCTGCGGTGGCATTATGGGGCATGGCCGTCGTGGCCGGCTTTTCCGCGGTGGTGGCAACCGGCATGGCCGGCAGCGCATGCGCGGCCGTGGCGGAAGCCGGCATCGAGAGCTTCCCACCCGTGGTGGCGGTCGGCAATGCGAGCTTCGCCGGAGCGTTGGCGGTGCCGGCGTGTCCGGCCTTTGCCTGCAGGGCTGCCAGCTCCTGATTCTTCAGCTCCAGCAGTTTCTGCTGTTTCGTAACGATCCCCTGCAAGGCATCGATGCGCGATTGCAAATCCTTGATCTGTTGCTGATTCGATACGGCCGCTTCCTTTGCAAGCGACAGCTGATGCTCCATTGCCTTCTGATCGCCGGCACCGGCCATGGCGATCTTTTCCCCACCCATGCCCGGCGATTTCGACTCGGTGCCCATGATGCGGAGATGTCCGTTACCCGCTTCCGCGGTTTTGCCCGGCATGGCGGGTTTACCGGTCGCCGACGACATATCGCCCGCCGCCTTGAGCTGCGATTCGGGTACCGTCTTGCCAGCCATTCGCATGGCATACTGATGCCACAAGGCATTCTGCTTCGACACTTCGGCGGTCGCCTCCGAGGCGGCGATCCGCGCGAGCTGCGAGGCGGGCGGAATGCGCAGGACGTAGCCGGTCTTCAGCCCGTTGATGTTGCCCTTGATGAAGGCCTGCGGATTGGCCCGCAAAATACCCACCATCATCTTGTTGATATCCGCTGCGCTGCTAGCCCCTTCCTGTCTGGCGATATTCCATAACGCGTCGCCCTTGACCACGCGATACCGTTGCGGCGCCCCAGCAGGCTGACCCGAAGCCCGCGGCTTCGCCGCCGCCATGCCGCCCGAGGACGGCCTGGGGGTCATCGGCGCGGCAGGCTTGCCGGACATCGCCTGCGCCGGGGGGGCGACCACGGCGGCAGGCATCTGCGCGCTGGCCTCGGCGCGGCCATTCATATAATCCGGCGGATTGAGCAGAATGGTGTATTCGCGCAATAAGCGGCCGCCGGACCAGTTCACCTCCAGCAGAAAATCCAGAAAGGGCTGACGCAAAGGCTGGCTCGTGGTCACCCGAATGACTGGCTTGCCATTACGGGTGCTGGCGACCTTGAACTGCAGATTCGTCAAATAGTCGGGACGCGGAATGCCGACACGGGCGAACAATGCGGGCGAGGCGAGCTTGACGCTGACACTGCTCAGATCGCCGCTGTTGACGCCCATCAGCTCGATATCGGCCTGCAGGGGTTGATTGAGGCTGGTGCGCACATCGATCGATCCGAGCCCGAGCGCCTCGGAAGTGACGGGTACCAGCAGGCACCCGATGAGGGACAAGCCCAAGGCCAGTCTACGCACGTTGATATCCCCTCGGTTATATGCTTATCGGTTCGTGCCCGGGCCGCTTACGCGCAGCGCACCCGTGCGGGGTCATTTCTGTCTGGCGAGCGCCCAAGTCTGTGTACATGCTCGAACTTCCCGCCGTAACTTTAGATTATATGTAGTCTTTTATCAAAATCTCGGCGATTTGAACACCATTGAGCGCACTGCCTTTGCGTAGATTGTCGGCTACCACCCACAGATACAAGCCGCATGCCTGGGCCTGGTCGCGCCGTATCGTGCCCACGAAAACCTCATCGCGCCCCGATGCGTGCCCGACCGCGGTCGGACGTATCGACGAAGAAAGCAGCGCCACGCCGGGTGCCTGACCGAGCAATTTCGATACAGTTACGGGCTCGATCGGCTCGCGCGTTTCGACCCATACCTGGCATGAATAGCCGAAAAATACCGGCACACGCATCACGCTCGCGTCGATCGCAATCTGTGCGTCGCCGAGTACGCGGCGAATATCCTGCGCCAGCCGGGATGCGGGAGGCGGCCCGTCTCCGGCAGCCTCTGCCAGCGTTGCCGGCACCACGTTGAAAGCCGCCTGAATCTCGTCGGGCGCCAGCTCGACCGGCTGCGCACTCAGCAAGGCCGCGGTCTGCCGCGCCAGTTTTTCCACGGCGCCACGACCAGCGGCCGATACGGGCTGACACAGCCCCAGCCGCAGTCGCACGATGCCCGCGGCGGCGTGCAGCGGCTTGAGCACCGGTATCAGTGCCGAGACAATACCCGGGCTTGCGACGACTCCGCGGCGACCGCAATCGGCCAACGCCTCCGGGTTCGCCTCGGGAACCACTAGCGGCACATCGGCTTCGTCGGCGAATTGCCCGGAAAGATCGATCGCGACGCTACCGGCCGCCACCGCCCGCGGGATACCTTCCGCTGCCACGGCCGGCGGTACCGCGAATATCGCCAGATCGACGCCGGCGAAATCGAACGCTGCCAGATCGCCTACCGGCAACGAACGGCCGCCATAGTCGACATCCTCCCCGAACGAGCGCGCGCTGGCCAGCGCATGGATCTTACCGGCCGGGAAATCGCGTTCCGCCAGCAGCGACAACACCGCCTCGCCCACCATGCCGGTGGCCCCGATCACGGCGACCGCGTAGCGCCGGGCCTGTACGGAATTCATCGTCGTATTCGCTCCCTCGTCATCCACGCGTGTCGACGAGGATGTTCAACATGCGTCGCAGCGGCTCGGCCGCGCCCCACAGCAGCTGATCGCCGCAGGTGAAGGCGCCAAGGTATTGGGGGCCCATGTTGAGCTTGCGCAGGCGCCCGACCGGCACCTCCAGGCGGCCGCTGACCGCCGCCGGGCTCAGCTCGCGCATGGAGGCCTCGCGTTCGTTGGGGATCAGGCGCACCCAGTCGTTGGCCTCGCGGATCAGGCCCTCGATATCCGACATCGGCACGTTGCCGGTCAGCTTGACGGTCAATGCCTGCGAGTGGCAGCGCATGCTGCCGATGCGTACGCAGAAACCGTCGATCGGCACGATCCGCCCGGCGCCGAGGATCTTGTTGGTCTCGGCCTGCCCCTTCCATTCCTCGCGGCTCTGGCCGTTGTCGAGCTGCTTGTCGATCCAGGGGATCAGGCTGCCGGCCAGCGGCACGCCGAAGTGCTCCGCGGGAAATGCGGAGGAGCGCATCATCGCACTCACCTTGGCGTCGATATCGAGAATCGCCGAATCGGGATCGGCGAGTTCCGCCGCCACGCCGTCGTGCAGGGCGCCCATCTGCGCGAGCAGCTCGCGCATGTTCTGCGCACCGGCACCGCTCGCCGCCTGGTAGGTCATCGCACTCATCCACTCCACGAGCCCGGCGCGGAACAACCCGCCCAGGGCCATCAGCATCAGGCTGACCGTGCAATTGCCGCCGATCCAGGTCCTGCCGCCGGCCGCGAGACGCGCATCGATCACCTCGCGGTTGACCGGATCGAGCACGATCACCGCCTCGTCGCTCATGCGCAGGGTCGACGCGGCGTCGATCCAGTGCCCCGCCCAGCCGGCCGCACGCAGCTGCGGATAGACGGCCGAAGTGTAGTCGCCGCCCTGGCAGGTGACGATCGCATCCATCTCGCCGAGACGGGCGATGTCGTGGGCATCGGCCAGGGTGCCGCCAGCGGCGAAGTCCGGCGCCGCCCCACCGGCGTTCGAGGTGCTGAAGAACCGCGACTCGATGCGTGCGAAATCGCCCTCCGCCTGCATGCGCTGCATCAGCACGGAACCGACCATCCCACGCCAGCCGACCAGTCCGACTCGTAGCTTTGCCATGTCCTACCCCCTAGCGACTCAGAGCGCGGCGACGACCGCGTCGCCCATTTCGCGCGTGGATACCGCCGGCGCACCGGCGGCGGCGAGATCGGCCGTGCGCAGACCCTGTCGGAGCACCTGCCCCACGGCGGCGTCGACGCGGTCGGCCAGCGCGGCCTCGCCCAGCGAGTGGCGCAGCAGCATGGACACCGAGAGAATGGTCGCCAGCGGATTGGCCACGCCGCGACCGGCGATATCCGGCGCCGAGCCGTGGATCGGTTCGTACATGCCCTGGCCGTCCGCGTTCAGCGAGGCCGAGGGCAGCATGCCGATCGAGCCGGTCAGCATCGAGGCGGCATCGGAGAGAATGTCGCCGAACATGTTGGTGGTCACCATCACGTCGAACTGCTTGGGCGCGCGCACCAGCTGCATCGCCGCGTTGTCGACGTACATGTGCGACAGCTCGACCTCGGGATAGTCGCGGCCCACGCGCTCGACCACCTCGCGCCACAGCTCGGACACCTCCAGCACGTTGGCCTTGTCCACCGAGCACAGGCGCTTGCCGCGCTTCATCGCGGTGTCGAAGGCTACCCGGGCGATGCGTTCGATCTCGGATTCGCTGTAGACGAGGGTGTTGAAACCCTCGCGCTGGCCGTCCTCGCGTTCGCGGATGCCGCGCGGCTCGCCGAAATAGATGCCACCGGTCAGCTCGCGCACGATCATGATGTCCAGCCCCTCGACCACCTCGCGCTTGAGCGTGGAGGCCTCGGCGAGTTCGGGATACAGCAGCGCCGGGCGCAGATTGGCGAACAGACCCATGGACTTGCGGATGCCGAGCAGACCGCGCTCCGGACGCAGCTCGCGCGGCAGCTTGTCGTACTGCGGCCCGCCGACCGCGCCGAGCAGCACCGCATCGGCCTCGCGCGCCTTGGCCAGCGTCGCCTCGGGCAGCGGGTGTCCGGCCGCATCGTAACCGGCGCCGCCGATCGGTGCCTCGTCGGTCTCCACGTCGAGCCCGTGCCGCGCCTTCAGCGCCTCGATCACCTTGACCGCCTCCGCGACGATTTCCGGGCCGATTCCGTCGCCCGGCAGCAGCAGTATTTTCCGACTCATAACCCACTCCTCAATGTCATGTTCGTTCGCTCAGTATTCGTCTAGCGCATGTCCGCCGCGGCGATCATCAGCACGCCCAGGGTCACCAGCGCCAATCCCGTCACCTCGCCTCGGCGCACGCGCTCCTTGAGATAGAAATGCCCCACCGCCAGGGTGAACAGAATCTCCACCTGGCCGAGACCGCGCACCAGGGCCACATGGGTCAACGCGAAACCCGCGAACCAGCAACCCGAACCCAGTGCCGACAGGATGCCGACCGGCGAGGCGCGCCGCCACAATCGCAAGCAGTCGCGCAGTTCGCCGGGGGTGCGCCATGCCATGTAACCGCCCTGCACCAGCGTCTGCGCCAGGTTGGTGACCAACAGCACCAGCGTCGCCTTGACCGCCACGTGGACCGATGGCCCCAGGTCTACGCTCGCGGCGCGCAGCGCCAGCGCGGTCAGCGCGAAGGCGAAGGCCGCGCCCAGGCCGCACAACGCCGCCGGCTGCAGCGATGCCCTGAGCCAGTCGCGCAGCCCGAGCTTCTGTCCGACCAGCGACAGCAACAGCACACCGGCCACGGCGAGAAAAATGCCCGCCACCGCCAGTGGCGGCAAGTGTACGCCCAGCACCACCACCGACAGGACCACCAGCTGCGCGGCTTCGGTCTTGGCATAGGCCGTGCCGACCACGAAGTTGCGCAGCCCGAAGGCCGTGATCAACAGGATCGTGCCGAAAATCTGCGCCACTCCGCCCGCCAGGCAGAGCAGCAGGAAGCGCCAGGGCACCGCCGGCAGGGTCGCCTGCAGCCACCACAGAGCCAGCACCAGCATCAGTACATCGAGCGGCAGCGCGTAGAGATAGCGCACGAAACCCGCCCCGCTGGCGGACAGCACACCGCGCAGCTTGACCTGCAGCGCGGTACGCCAAACCTGGAACACCGCCGCGGCGAGCGTGATCGGTATCCACGCGGGAATCCCCGTCAATGCGGCGGCTCAGATCAAGTCCGCGGCCGTCAGGGCGCACCGAACAGCCACGGCGCCTCCTGCCGGCGCCGCACCTCGTAGGCGCGGATGGCGTCGGCATGCTGCAGGGTCAGGCCGATGTCGTCCAGCCCTTCCAGCAGGCAGTGCTTGCGGAAGGGGTCGACCTCGAAGGCGTAGGACTGCCCGTCCGGCGTGCTCACCCTCTGCGCCTGCAGATCGATGGTGAGCGCGTAGCCGGGCGTCGCCGCCACCGCGGCGAACAGCGCATCGACTGCCGTCTCTTCGAGCACGATGGGCAGCAGCCCGCTCTTGAAGCTGTTGTTGAAGAAGATGTCGGCGAAGCTCGGGGCGATCACCGCGCGGATGCCGTAGTCGTCCAGCGCCCATACGGCGTGCTCGCGCGAGGAGCCGCAGCCGAAGTTCTTGCGCGCCAGCAGCACCGTGCCGTCGGCGTAGCGCGGATCGTTGAGCACGAACTCGGGGTTCGGCCGGCGCCCGGCGTTGTCCACGCCCGGCTCGCCCGGATCGAGGTAGCGCCAGTCGTCGAACAGGTTGGGGCCGAAGCCCGAGCGCTTGATCGACTTGAGGTACTGCTTGGGGATGATCGCGTCGGTGTCGACGTTGGCCCGATCGAGGGGGATCACCTTGCCCGTATGCCTGGTAAATGCCTGCATGCCCGATTCCTCCCGATTACAACGAACGCACGTCTACGAAATGGCCGGCGACCGCGGCGGCCGCGGCCATCGCCGGGCTCACCAGATGGGTGCGCCCGCCCTGCCCCTGCCGACCCTCGAAATTGCGGTTCGAGGTCGACGCGCAGCGCTCGCCCGGCTCCAGCCGGTCGGCGTTCATCGCCAGACACATGGAACAGCCCGGCTCGCGCCACTCGAAACCGGCGGCGAGGAACACCTGATCCAGTCCCTCCTCCTCGGCCTGACGCTTCACCAGTCCGGAGCCCGGCACCACCATCGCCAGCTTGACGTTGCCGGCCACCTTGCGGCCCTTGGCCACGGCGGCGGCAGCGCGCAGATCCTCGATGCGCGAGTTGGTGCAGGAGCCGATGAACACCTTGTCCACCGGGATGGCGTCGATCGGCGTGCCCGCCTCGAGCCCCATGTAGGCCAGCGCGCGGCGCATGCCCTCGGCCTTAACCGCATCCGGCTCGGCGGCCGGGTCCGGCACCTTGGCATCGACCGGCAGCACCATCTCCGGCGAGGTGCCCCAGGTGACCTGCGGACGGATGCCGGTCGCATCGATCACCACCTCGTGATCGAACACGGCGTCGTCGTCGCTGTGCAGCTCGCGCCAGGCGGCCACCGCAGCGTCCCACTGCGCGCCCTTGGGCGCATAGGGCCGGCCTGCGAGATAGTCGATGGTGGTCTGGTCGACCGCCACCATGCCGGCACGGGCGCCGCCCTCGATCGCCATGTTGCACAGCGTCATGCGGCCTTCCATGGACAGCGCGCGCACCGCCGAGCCGGCGAACTCGATGGCGTAGCCGGTGCCGCCGGCGGTGCCGATCTCGCCGATCACCGCCAGCGTGATGTCCTTGGCCGTCACGCCCGGGCCGACCTCGCCCTCGACGCGCACGCGCATGTTGCGCGACTTCTTCTGGATCAGGCACTGCGTGGCCAGCACGTGCTCGACCTCGGAGGTGCCGATACCGTGCGCCAGCGCGCCGAAGGCGCCGTGCGTGGAGGTGTGCGAGTCGCCGCAAACCACGGTCATGCCCGGCAGCGTCGCGCCCTGCTCCGGCCCGATCACGTGCACGATGCCCTGGCGCGGATCGTCCATGCGGAATTCGGTGATGCGGTAGGTCCGGCAGTTCTCGTCCAGGGTGTCGACCTGCTGGCGCGAGACCGGGTCCGCGATACCCAGGGCGCGGTCCGTGGTCGGCACGTTGTGGTCCGGCACCGCCAGGATGCTGTCGATGCGCCACGGCTCGCGACCGGCCAGACGCAGGCCCTCGAAGGCCTGCGGGCTGGTCACCTCGTGCACCAGATGCCGGTCGATGTAGAGCAGCGCGGTGCCGTCGTCCTCGGTGCGCACCACGTGCGCGTCCCACAATTTGTCGTAGAGCGTTTTTCCTGCCATGTCCCGGGACCTCCTCCACTGTGTCGGGCGAGACTAAACCCGCTCGCGCTATAACTCAAATGGCAATATGTCATGTGTTACATTCCTGACTGGAATACATGAACGGAACCCGCCATGGACGTCAACGCCCTGCAGGCCTTCACCGCCGTCGCCGAACTCAGCTCCTTTTCCGAGGCCGCCGCGCGGCTGCATCTCACCCAGCCGGCGGTGAGCAAGCGCATCCGCCAGCTCGAAGGCGAACTGGGCCGGCGCCTGTTCGACCGCGTGGCCCGCCGCGTCCAGCTGACCGAGGCCGGCCGCGCCCTGCTACCGGGCGCGCGTCGCATCCTGCTGGAGCTGGACGAAAGCCGGCGCAGGCTCGCCAACCTGTCGGGCCACGTGGCCGGCACGCTGAGCATCGGCACCTCCCACCACATCGGCCTGCACCGCCTGCCCGCGCTGCTGCGCGGCTACACCCGCCGCTATCCCGAGGTCGATCTCGACCTGCGCTTTCTGGATTCGGAGGCCGGCTGCGCCGCAGTCGAACACGGCGACCTGGAGCTGGCGCTGGTCACGCTGCCCCCGGAAACCCCGCCGCAACTGGTATCGACCCCGGTGTGGGACGATCCGCTGACCCTCGTCGCCGCCGTCGACCACCCGCTGGCCGCGATCCACGGCCCCGTGGCCCTGGCGCAGCTCGCCGAGTACCCCGCAATCCTGCCCGCCATCGGCACCTATACGCGCGGCGTGATCGAGCGCGCCCTTGCCACACACGGACTCAAACCCAAGGTGCGGCTGGACACGAACTACCTCGAAACCATTCGCAGCATGGTCTCGATCGGCCTCGGCTGGAGCGCCCTGCCCGAAATCCTGGTGGACGACAGCATCAAGGCCCTGTCCACCGACGGGTTAAGGCTCCGACGCACCCTGGGTTTCGTGCGTCATCGCGAACGCACGCTGTCTAACGCCGCGGCCGCCCTGATCGACTCGGCACGCACCTAAACACGCCGCCCGTTGCCGACGGGCGCGAAATCGGACAAAGTCGCGCCATGCTCCCATCGCCCGCCAGTCTGCATATCGATTCGGAAGCCGTCAGGCTGAGCGGTCACTGGACCACCGCGGGCCTGTCGGGCAACGCCGGCCGCGTCGATCCGGCCAGGCTACCCGCCGACGCCCCCGCGATCCTCGACCTGTCTCAGCTCGACGGGCTCGACACCACCGGCGCCTGGCTGATCCGCCGTGCCCTGCTCGATCGTGCGGCACAGGGCAAGCCGATACAGCTGCACGGCGCCTCGGCCGAGGCCGCCACGCTGCTCGGCCTGCTCGCCACAGGTGCCGATCCACGCAGCCGGCAGACGCAACGGCGCGGCGAAGGCTGGCTGACCTACGTGGGGCGCTGCACTCTCAGCATGCTGGGCACCGGCTACGAGTTCCTCGGCTTCGTCGGCGAAGGCACGCTGACCGCCCTGCGCGCCCTGCCTCACCCACGCCGGCTGCGCCCCCGGCAAATCCTGCTCACCCTGGAACAGGCCGGCGTTCAGGCGCTGCCCATCGTCGGTCTGCTGTCCTTCCTCATCGGAGTGGTGATCGGTTACCAGAGCGCGACCTTCCTCGCCCAGTACGGCGCCAACCTCTATATCGCCGACCTCGTCGGCATCAGCATGTTGCGCGAGCTGGCGCCGCTGCTGACCGCGATCATCATCGCCGGACGGACCGGCGCCGCCTTTACCGCGGAAATCGGCACCATGCGCGTCACCGAGGAAATCGACGCACTGCGCGCCATGGGCATCCGTCCGCTGGAAATGCTGGTCGTACCCAAAGTCGTCGGGCTTGCCATCGCCCTGCCCCTGCTCACCGTGTTCGCCGACATGGTCGGGGTGCTCGGCGGCATGCTCGTGGGCGAGTTCGTGCTCGACGTCAGCCCCGACAGCTTCGTGGAACGCCTGCACCAGAGCGTCAGCCTGACCAGTTTCCTGATCGGCGTCGGCAAGGCCCCGGTGTTCGCCCTGGTGATCGCCGGTGTCGGCTGCTATCAGGGTTTCAAGGTCAGCGGCAGCGCCGAAAGCGTCGGTCGGCACACCACGCGCAGCGTGGTGCAGTCGATCTTCATGGTGATCGTGCTCGACGCCGTGTTCTCGGTCATTTTCAACCGGCTCTCGCTATGAGCGGCGAACCCGTGCTGCGCCTTGCCGGTATCGAATCGCGCTACGGCGAACGCGTGATCCATGCCGGCATCGATCTGGAGGTCCGGCGCGGCGAGATTCTCGCCCTGGTCGGCGGTTCCGGGGCAGGCAAGACCACGCTGCTGCGCGAAATGATCCTGCTGCGCAGCCCCGAGGGCGGCGAGATCGAACTGTTCGGCCAGCGCTTCGGCGCCGGCCGCACACTGTCCGCGCGCGAGGAAACCGGCCTGCGCCAGCGGATGGGGGTATTATTCCAGTCCGGCGCGCTGTTCGGCGGGCTCAACGTGCTGGAAAACGTCGCCCTGCCCCTGAGCGAACACACCCATCTGCCGACCTCGCTGATCCGTCAACTCGCCATGCTCAAGATCGAACTGACTGGACTGCCGCCCGAGGCCGCCAGCCTGTACCCCAGCGAACTCAGTGGCGGCATGCGCAAGCGTGCGGCATTGGCGCGCGCACTCGCGCTCGACCCCGAGCTGCTGTTCCTCGACGAACCCGGTTCCGGCCTGGACCCGGTCAGCGCACGCGCGATCGATCACCTCGTGGGCCGTCTGCGCGACGCCCTGGCGCTCACCGTGATACTGGTCACGCACGACCTCACCTCGGTGGACCTCATCGCGGACCGCGTCGCCTTGCTGGGCGAGGGACGATTGCTCGCCGTCGACACGCCTGCCGCCCTGCGCGAGCATCCAGACCCCAACGTGCGGGCATTCTTCAGTCAAACGGAGGCCCTGGCCTGATGGAATCGCGCGTCAATTACGCCCTGGTCGGCCTTTTCGTCATCGTGCTGGGCGCCGGTCTGGTTGCCCTGCTGCTGTGGTTCGCCGCCGGCGGCCCCGGCCGACACGACTACGACCGTTATCTCGTCTACACCACCGAGTCGGTCTGGGCCCTGCCGCAGGACGCGGCGGTGCGCTACCACGGCGTGCGCGTCGGTCACGTGAGCCAGATCGGCCTCGATCCCGCAAATCCCTCGCGCGTGCGCCTGCTGCTCGATATCTCACGCGGCACGCCGATCCGCCAGGATACCCGCGCCAGCCTGCAGCTCCAGGGGATCACGGGTTCGGCCTTCGTCAGCCTGACCGGGGGGTCGCCCGGTTCGCCGCCGTTGCAGCGCACCGACGACGCGCCCTACCCGGTAATCAAGACCTCGCCTTCGCTGATGCAGCGTCTCGACGTGATCGTGAATCAGGTCGGTACCAGCCTGACCCAGACCAGCGAACGCCTGGCGCGACTGTTGAGCGACCGCAACATCGCACATGTCGGCCAGACACTCGCCAACATCGACGCCCTCAGCGCCCGCCTGAACGCGCACAGCGGCAAGCTCGCCGACGCCATCGACCAGTTCGACGCGCTCATGCGACAGACGCGGGCGAGCACCGCTCAGCTGCCCGGACTGATGCAGCATCTCAATCAGCTCACGTCCGAAATCAGCCGCAGCGCCCGCGCCATGCAGCGCACGCTGCCCCAGGCAGACGAAGCTTTGCGGCAGTTCGGCGCCACGGTGCGCAGTTATCGCCAACTCAGCGAAGAGCTACAGCAAGATCCCAGCATCCTGCTGTATGGCCCGTCGCGGCCTCGGCCGGGCCCTGGAGAACACCCATGAATTCGCGCAAGGTAGCCACGGCCATGCTGGCATCAGGACTGTTCATCGGTCTCGCCGGCTGCTCCCTGATGCCCAACCGGGGAAGTGTCCAGCCCACCTCCACCTACCGCATCGACCCGCAGGAATCGGCCGTCGAGCCGCTCACACTCCCGGCCGTCTGCCCCGACCTGCGCGTGGTCACGCCGACCGCGGCCCCGGGTTTCGGCGGTACGGCCATGCGCTACAGCACCGCGCCCTTTCAGATCGCCGATTTCGCCTACCACCGCTGGACCGCACCGCCGGCCGCCATGCTCGGCCCGGTGCTGGTCGAACGGCTGCGCGCTGATGGCCTGTTCGGTCATGTCCTCGACGCCGGTTCGGGCGGCGATGCGCCGCTGCAGCTGGAAACGCGCCTGATCGACCTGACCCAGGTCTTCGTCGGCCAGCAAAGCCACATCCGATTGACCGTCGGCAGCACCCTCATCGACACCGCGAACAATCGAACCCTCGCCACCCGTCGCTTCGCGATCGAAGTCGCCTCGGCGCCCAACCCGGTGGCTGGCGTTGGCGCCACCAACCAGGCCATCGAACAATGGCTGGACAAAGAATCGGCATGGCTGAGGCAACTCTCTCGGAGCGGCCTCTGCAGCGGCATTCATGGCCTGCAGCCGACTCGCGAGCCATGATGACCGGGCGGCGGTCGGTCTAAGCCCACGCCGCCTAGGCCCGTTGGGGGCTGCGCAGTCCCCAGTACCCGATCGCGGCGCCGAGCAGCGCGAAGCCCGCACCAACCAGATAGGTGTCCGCCGGCCCCAGTCCGCTCCAGGCGTATCCGCTCACCAGGCTGCCGAAGGCCCCGCCGAGACCGAAGCTCACGCTGGAATACAGGGCCTGCCCGCGCCCCTGCAGTCGACCCGGGAAGTGCTTGTGGATCAAGGAAATGGCTGCGGCATGATAGATGCCGTAGCTGGCCGCATGCAGGGTCTGCCCGAACACCAGCAGCGGCAGATCCTGCACCCAGCCGGCGATCAGCACCCAGCGCACGGCCGTGATCAGGGTGGCGAACAACAGCAGCCGGCGGGCACCGAAAAACGGCAGCAGTCGGTGCATGAGCAAAAAGATGCCGACCTCCGCGAGCACCCCCAGGGACCAGAGCACGCCGGTCAACGCGGAGCCGTAGCCGTTCTCGCGCAGATAGAGCGTAAAGAAGCTGTAGTACGGACCGTGGCTTGCCTGCATCAGAAAGCACACCGCGAGCAACGCCAGCACCGCCGGCTGGCGGATCACCTGACGCAGCGAGCGATCCGTTTCGATACCGGGCAGCGTTTCCGTGGCCGGCACGCTGAGACTGGTCAGCCAGAGCGCGGCAAGCAGACCGACCAGGATAGCGGGTAGCCAGGCAACGCTCAGCCAGCCGAACAGCCAGCCCAGACACAGCGCGCTCGCGATGAAGCCGATGGAACCCCACAGGCGCACCAGGCTGTAGAAGTGCTCGCCGCGCTGGCGCAGGTGGGTCAGGGTCAAGGCTTCGAACTGCGGCAGGGCGGCGTTCCAGAAGAAGCTGAACGCCGTGACCACCAGCGCCAGCCAGACCGCACCCCGGCCCAGGGCCAGGACGGCCAGCGACAGCGTGGCCAGCAACGATGCCAAGCGGATCACGCCCAGGCGGCGCCCGCTGCGGTCGGCCAGCCACCCCCACAGGTAAGGCGCGAAGACCTTGGTGGCCATCGGCAGCGCCATCAGCGCACCGATGGCCACCGGCCCGTAACCCAGACCCTTGAGGTAGACGCTCCAGTACGGCACGAAGGCGCCGGTCACGGTGAAGTAGACGAAATAGAAACCCGAGAGACGCCAGTAGGGTGTGCCCTCGCCGCGACCGGCGGCCGGCACGGCGCTCATGGGTCGGTCGCAGCGGGCAGCCCGCCCCGCTCGTCCACCAGTACGCGTATCGAAACCTCGCCCTGACTGCCCGCCATGCATTCGGCCACCCGCGGCAGCGCCTCGCGCAGCGTCGCTTCCAGTCCCCAGGGTGGGTTGATCAGCAACATGCCGCTGCCGTAGAGGCCGAAGTCGGCACCGGGCGGCTCGACGCGCAGCTCGGCGACGAGGACGTCGGGAATGCCGAGTTCGCGTACCGAAGCGAGCCAGGGTGCGGCCGGCTTGCGCGGCACCAGCGGATACCACACGGCCACCATCCCCTGGCGGAAACGCTGATGGATCATGCGCAGCGCCGCGTTCAGACGCTCATACTCGCCCGCCGTTTCGTAGCTCGGATCGATGAGCACCAGTCCGCGGCGCTCCGACGGCGGCAACAGCGCCTTGAGCGAGGCGTAGCCGTCGCCCGCGCGCAGCTGCACGCCGCGGCGGCGGCCCAGGCATTCGCTCAGATGCTCGTAGGCCGTGCCATGTGCCTCGGCCGCGACCAGGCGATCGCCGGGACGCAAACGTTCGGCCACCAGCAGCGGCGAACCCGGGTAGCGGCGCAATGCGCCGGCAGGGTTGTGAACGGCCACCGCGTCGAGGTAGACGTCGACGGCCGGATGCAGGCCCCGCGCCTCCCACAGGCGGCCGATGCCGCCTGCATGCTCGGCCAGCTTCGCGGATTCGGGGGCGTCGAGCGCGTAGACACCGTCGCCGGCGTGGGTATCGATGACGCAGAAAGGCTTGTCCTTGCGCCGCAGCGCATCGAGGAGCTCGATCAGGACGAGATGCTTGAGAACGTCGGCATGGTTGCCGGCGTGAAAACCGTGGCGATAGGCGAGCATGCGGCCTCAGACGGGCCGGGCCGGGATGTCCGCCAGGCTGGTGCGCACGTCGGCGTTCTGGCCGCGGTGCCGCATCAGGTGGTCCATGAGCACGATGGCCAGCATAGCCTCGGCGATCGGGGTGGCACGGATGCCCACGCAGGGATCGTGGCGACCGTGGGTGACGATCTCGACCGGCTCGCCTGCGAGGTTCACCGTGCGCGCCGGCAGGCGCAGGCTGGAAGTGGGCTTGAGCGCCAGGCTGACCTCGATGTCCTGGCCGCTCGAAATGCCGCCGAGGATGCCGCCCGCATTATTGCCGACGAAACCCGCCGGCGTGATCTCGTCGCGGTGCTCGCTGCCCTTCTGCTCGACGCAGGCAAAGCCCGCGCCGATCTCCACGCCCTTGACCGCATTGATGCTCATCATCGCGTGTGCGATATCCGCATCGAGCCGGTCGAACACCGGTTCGCCCCAACCCGGCGGCACGCCGCGGGCGACCACGTTGACGCGCGCGCCAATCGAATCGCCGGACTTGCGCAGGTCGTCCATATAGGCCTCGAGCTCGGGCACCCTGTCCGCGTCGGGGAAGAAGAAGGGGTTCGCCTCCACCGCGTCCCAGTCGAAACGCTGCGGCTTGAGCGGGCCGAGCTGGGCAAGATAGCCGTGGATGGCCACGCCGGCCTGCTCGTGCAGATATTTCTTGGCGATGGCGCCGGCCGCGACCCGCATCGCCGTCTCGCGGGCCGAGGAACGGCCGCCGCCGCGGTAGTCGCGCAGGCCGAATTTCTTGTAGTAGGTGTAGTCGGCGTGTCCGGGGCGGAAACGGTCGAGGATGTTGCCGTAATCCTTGGAACGCTGATCCACGTTCTCGATCATCAGCGCGATCGGCGTGCCGGTGGTCACGCCCTCGAACACCCCGGACAGGATGCGCACCTGATCGGGTTCTCGGCGCTGGGTGGTATGCCGGGTCTTGCCGGGTCGGCGGCGTTCCAGATCGGCCTGCAGATCGTCCTCGGAGAGCGTCATCCCCGGCGGGCAACCGTCGACGATGCAGCCGATAGCCGGACCATGGCTTTCGCCAAAGCTGGTGACGGTAAATGCCTGTCCGATGCGGTTGCCTGCCATGGCGCGCATTGTAGCAGATGCGTGGCGAATTCAGCCTCCGCCGCACGGCATCCGTCAGGTCGCGTAATGGGGTTCAGGTCCTTCCGCTGTCTCGATCGCGCAATCCTCCCAGCGCCCCTCTGGCAACAGGTGCAGCCGGCGCGTATGGAAGGCGAACAGCGTGCTGCGATGCCCCACGCTGACCACCGCCGTAGACGGGAGCACCTCGGTCAACAGACCGTACAGCGCCAATTCGGAGGGTTCGTCCAGCGCCGAGGTGGCCTCGTCGAGAAACACATAGGCCGGACGCTGCAGCAGCACGCGCGCGAAGGCCACCCGCTGCTGCTCGCCGAGCGACAGCACATGCGACCAAGGCTGCACTTCGCCCAGATGCGGGATCAGGCCGGGCAGATCGACCAGTTCCAGCGCGCGCACCAGATCGGCGTCGGGCGTCTTTACGCTGCCGGAAGGATACAGCAGCGCTTCGCGCAGACTGCCCAGCGGCAGATAGGGTTTCTGCGGCAGAAACAGGCTGCGTCCGCCATCCGGCAACGCAATCCTTCCCTCGCCGAAGGGCCAGATACCGGCGATTGCGCGCAGCAAGGTGCTCTTGCCGATCCCCGAACGGCCCGTCACCAGCACGCGCTCGCCCGGCGATACCCGCAGGTTCAGGCCGCTGACGATAGTACTGCCGGAAGGCAGCCTCAGGTTCAGATCCGACACCTCGAGCACATCCCCGCCGCGCCGCTCGACATGGCTCTCGGCCTGTTGCATGGCCTCGACCTCGTCCATGAAGCCCAGAAAGCCTCTCAGTCGATCGGTGACCGCGTGCCACTGCGCCAGACTGTCGTAGCTCGTGGCCAGATAGGCGAAGGAGCTCTGCACGTTGCCGAAGGCCGAGCTGATCTGCATCAGGAAGCCCAGCGGCACGGCCTTGGCGAAATAGGCGGACGCCGCCACGAGAAAGGGCAGGATGATCGCGAACTGGTTGAAGTAGGTGGTGAACCAGTTGAAGCGCTTCTGCATCAGGATCAGGCGCTTGTAGTTGCCGAACACATGGTCGAATCGATGATCGAACTGGGCCCGCTCCTTGGCCTCGCCGCCATAGAGGGCGACGCCCTCGCTGTTCTCGCGCAGACGCACCAGGCTGAAGCGGAAATCGGCCTGCAGACGCTGCTGGTGGTAGTTGAGGCGGATCAGCGGGTTGCCGATCTTGGCGGCAGCCCAGGTCCAGGCGGCCGCGTACAGCAACGCCACCCAGACCAGGAAACCGGGCACATGATGTTCTGCCCCGCCCCAGGGCACAATCACCTTGGCCGACAGCACCCACAGCAGACCGATGAAGGCCGTCAGGTTGGCGATCGAACTGAGCAACCCAGTGGCCAGACTGCTGGTGTACTGGGCGAAAGCGGACAGGTCGTCGGCGATGCGCTGGTCAGGATTGTCCTGTCCGCGTTTGAATACCTCCATGTGGTAGTAGGTGCGCGCATCCAGATAGCGGGTCAGGAAGGTGCCGGTGAGCCAGCGCCGCCAACGCAGGTCGAGCAACTGCGAAAGATAGGTCTGGTAGACGTTGAGCGCGATGGCGATGATCGCCAGCACCGCGAATTCCCCCATCAATCTCCAGTAGGCGCCGCTGTTATAGGTCTGCAGGGCGTTGTAGAAGGTGTTGTACCAGTTGGTAATGCGCAGATTGATGTACACCAGGCCGATGGTGGTGACGAGGATCAGCACCAACAGCAGGACCGCCGAACGACGCTCCTCCGACTGGGTAAAATACGGCTTGGCCAGACGCCAGACATCGGCGAAAAAACGGCGGTCGAAACGCTGGCGTGAACCGAGGCCCGCATCGGCGGAATATTGGGACATGGCGTCGAATCCTTCCTGTAAGATCGGGGGCGCTGCCTGCGACGGATTGTACCGAAGCGGCCGCCGCTCTGCCGCCCCGCGGATGGCGAGCGCTTGGCGGCTATGATATACAAGCCCGCCCATCAACCGCGCAACCCGCGCCCCGGAGCCCGCATGTCCATGCCCTTGAGTCACAAACTCCCACGCATTTTTGCCGCTCTGCTGCTGCTGGCCGGCTTCGCGGCCGGGACCGCGCAGGCAGCTGAAAACCCCGCCGTGGCGCTGCTCCACGACATGCACAAGGCCGTGAAGATCACCGAGGGCAAGGGCTCCAAGACGCTGTACGTCTTCTTCGACCCGAACTGTCCCTTCTGCCACAAGCTGTTCGAGGAGCTGCGTCCCTACGTGAAGCAGAACGAGGTGACGATACATTGGATCCCGGTGGGCATCCTGACCAGTACCAGCCCCGGCAAGGCCGCGGCCATCCTGCAAGCCAAGGACCGTCTCAAGGCCTTCTATCAGAGCGAGCATGACTGGAACTTCGGGGACACGCCCGGTGGCGGCATCACGCCGCTCAAAAACCCCAGCCCCGCCACCCGCCGGGCGCTAGAGACCAACAATGGCCTGCTGGCCGATCATGGCCTCAACGGCGTGCCGGTCACGCTGTTCGCCACGACCGACGGCTCCGCCTTCTATTTCGAAGGCACGCCACCCGCCGACAAGCTGGCGGAAATCATGCAATACGTAAAATAGA
The DNA here is from genome assembly GCF_000754095.2 of Acidihalobacter prosperus. Taxonomy (NCBI): domain Bacteria; kingdom Pseudomonadati; phylum Pseudomonadota; class Gammaproteobacteria; order Chromatiales; family Ectothiorhodospiraceae; genus Acidihalobacter; species Acidihalobacter prosperus. The sequence continues at coordinate 1,069,183 of NZ_JQSG02000006.1, read as the reverse complement.
GACGGGAGAATCGCCGTGTTCGATCTGAACTCCGCGCGCATCGGCATCATCGGACTGGGCTATGTGGGGTTGCCGCTGGCCGTCGAGTTCGGGCGTCGCTACCCCACCGTGGGACTTGACATCAAGGCGGCCCGCATCGACGAACTGCGCCGCGGCCACGATAGCACTCGCGAGGTCGAGGCGGCCGATCTGGTCGCCAGCACCCTGCTGAGCTTCACCTGCACGCCAGCCGATCTGCGCGACTGCAACGTCTATGTCGTCACGGTGCCCACGCCGGTGGACCGGCACAAACGCCCCGATCTGTCGCCGCTCGAATCGGCCAGCCGCACGGTAGGGAACCTCCTCAAGCCCGGTGACGTGGTGATCTACGAATCCACCGTCTACCCCGGCGCCACGGAGGAAGTCTGTGTACCCATTCTCGAAGCCTGCTCGGGTCTGCGCTTCAACAGCGACTTCTTCGCCGGCTACAGCCCGGAGCGCATCAATCCGGGCGATCGCGAGCACCGCGTCACCGGCATCCGCAAGGTCACCTCGGGTTCCACTCCAGAAGCCGCGGCCTTCGTCGACGCCCTCTATGCCAGCATCATCACCGCAGGCACCCACTGCGCCGCGAGCATTCGCGTGGCCGAGGCCGCCAAGGTGATCGAGAACACCCAGCGCGACGTCAACATCGCCCTGATCAACGAGCTGGCGATGCTGTTCAACCGTCTCGGCATCGATACCCAGGACGTGCTCGCGGCCGCCGGCACCAAATGGAACTTCCTGCCCTTCCGACCCGGCCTCGTCGGCGGACACTGCATCGGCGTCGACCCCTACTATCTGACGCACAAGGCGCAGGAGGTCGGGCATCACCCGGCCATGATCCTGGCCGGGCGGCGCATCAACGACGGCATGGGAGCCTATGTGGCGGAGCGTGTGCTCAAGCTGATGACCCAGCGCAAACTGCATGTGGTGGGCGCGCGCATCCTGGTGCTGGGTCTGACCTTCAAGGAAAACTGCCCGGATCTGCGCAACACGCGCGTCATCGACGTGATCGAGGCCTTCCGCGAGTTTCACGCGCTGGTGGACGTCTACGATCCCTGGGTCGATGCCGAGGAATCGCTGCATGAATACGGCATCCGGCCCATCGAAGCCCCGCAGCAGGGTGCCTACGACGCCGTGATACTGGCGGTTTCCCACGACCAGTTCGTCGAACAGGGCGTCGAGCGCATCCGCGCCTACGGACACGCGGACGCCATCCTGTTCGACGTCAAATCCGTGCTGCCGGCCAACCGGGTCGACGGACGCCTATAACAACACCGGGGAAAACCATGCGCGTACTCATTACCGGATCGGCCGGCTTCATCGGCTCCGCACTCGCCGCCCGCCTGCTCGAACGCGGCGACGAGGTCGTCGGCGTCGACAACCTCAACGACTACTACGACGTCCGTCTCAAGGAGGCGCGGCTGGCGCGCATCCGCGATCATGCAAGCTACGTCGATGAACGGGTCGACATCGCGGACCGGGCGGCCATCGCCGACGTGTTCGCGCGTCACCGACCGGAACGCGTGGTCAATCTGGCGGCCCAGGCCGGCGTGCGCTATTCGCTGATCAATCCCCACGCCTACGTCGACACCAACCTGGTCGGCTTCGTGAACATCCTGGAAGGCTGCCGGCACAACGGCGTCGAGCATCTGGTGTACGCCTCGTCCAGTTCGGTCTACGGCGCCAACACCACCATGCCCTTCTCGGTGCACGACAACGTCGACCACCCGGTCAGTCTCTACGCCGCGAGCAAGAAGGCCAACGAGCTGATGGCTCACACCTACAGCCATCTCTACGGTCTGCCGACGACGGGGCTGCGTTTCTTCACCGTGTACGGCCCCTGGGGCCGGCCGGACATGGCGTTGTTCCTGTTCACTCGCAAGATCCTCGCCGGCGAACCGATCGACGTCTTCAACTACGGCCACCATCGACGCGACTTCACCTATATCGACGACATCGTCGAAGGCGTGATCCGCACCCTGGACCATGTCGCCACCCCCAACCCCGACTGGTCGGGCGACGCACCCGACTCGGCCACCAGCCGTGCGCCCTATCGGCTCTACAACATCGGCAACAACCAGCCAGTGGAACTGATGCACTATATCGAGGTGCTGGAGGACTGCCTCGGGCGCAAGGCGGAAAAAAACCTGCTGCCGCTGCAGCCCGGCGACGTACCGGACACCTACGCCGACGTCGACCAGCTGGTCAGGGATGTGGATTATCGGCCGCAGACGCCCGTCGAAGTGGGTATCCGCCGGTTCGTCGACTGGTACCGCGAATACCACCGGGTTTGAGGGGGCGTGGCGTGCGCGCGGTTTGAGCCCGCACGCTCACGAGATGTCGAAATGCAGGAGGTCGTTGCCCGGCGCGTCGGTGGCACGACCGAGGCGGATGGTGCCTTTCCCTACGAGGCGGTATTCGCCGGCCTGCACGTGTATGTCCGCTGCGGCACCTTGCAGACGCACGTAACTGCCGTTGCGGCTGGTATCGACCAGCAGATAGCCACCGCCCAACGCCAAGATGACGCCATGATGGCGCGACACGACGGGCTGGTTGATCACGAGGTCGTTGCCGCTGTGGCGCCCTACCCGGAGCTGGCCGTTGCGCAAGGCAAACTCGCGCTCGCGGAAGCGCAGGCGTAGCACCGGCTGTGCGCTGCGCGCCTGAACGCTGCTGAGACGACGTTCGACCACGCGGCGCCGATTGCGCACGACCGTGCGACCCTCGCTGTCTCTGAAGGGGTAATGCACCTCTCGGCCCCAATGCCGCCGCTCATGGTCGCGCCTGTTCTCACCCACAACGCTGTCCTCGTGGTCTCGCCGGACGCAACACGTCCCGCGCATTGTCACCTATAACATTTTCATATTTAGCATACCCGCCAGCGCACGCCCCCTACATCGTGGGCGCCGGCACGCTCATCGATCCGGCGAATCCTTTTCCTGGCCGGTTGTTGCGAGGATTCGCCGGTAAAGCGCCAGCAATTGCGCGGACATCCGCTCCGGCTGCCATTGCTCGACCAGCGCGCGCGAGATCGGCAGCAGTTTCGCTCGCAGCTCGGCATCCATGAGGCGGCGCATGCGCGTGGCCAGCGCCTCCGCATCCAGCGCGCCGCAGACAAATCCGTTCTCGCCGTCCCGGATGATATCGACCGCTCCGCAACTGTCGCTGACCACGACCGGCAGACCGCACGCGAGCGCTTCCAGCACCACGTTCGGAAACGGGTCGTACAGCGTCGGCAGCACAAAGGCGTCGGCCATGCCGTAATAAGGCGCCGCGTCGTCCTGGGGACCGGTGAAAAACACGCGCGACGCCAATCCAAGCCGTTTTGCCAGTCGACGGAAGCGCGCGGCCGATCGGTCCTTGCCCACGACGACCAGACAGCAATGGGTAGGCAGCGCGGCCAATGCGCGGATGGCCGTTTCAAGCCCCTTGCGAGCGAAACCGGAGCCCACGAACAAGTACACCATTGCCGCATCGGGCACACCGAGCCGCGTGCGCGTGGCCTGCCTGAAGCGGGTACGCAGCATGGGGCTGAAGCGTTCCAGATCGACGGCGTTGTAGATCACCTCGATACGCGACTCGGGCACGCCGAAACACTGCACGATTTCGTCGCGCACCATCGACGAGTTGCAGATGACCGCCTTGAGCCGCGGACTCGCGAACAGCCGCCTCTCAGCGCGCAGGACGTAGTGATGATAGGGGCTCAACCATTGCCCCAGACGCGCACGCCAACCGCCGCCGGCCGCGCGCCGTTGCAGCCACATCCGATGTACGCCGTCGCCGGCGCGGTAGATGTCGCAGCAGGCAATACGCTCGTGCGACTGCACAAGGTCGAAGCCGCGGGCCTCGACCACGCGACAGGCGGCGCGCGCGAACGACCAATCGCGCCACACGCGCCCCCAATGAAAGGGATTGACCCCGATCGCCTCGACGCCTGGCTGGTGCTGCCAGTGGCGGGTGATCACCGACAGTCTGGCGCCGCGGGCAACCAGGGCTTCCAATGCGCCCGCAACGAAACGCTCGGCGCCGCCGAAACGTGTATAGCGTTGACGAATCAAGGCAATGCGGGGCGCAACCGGCGTGCTCATCGGCACACCCGCGGCTTCGTTGACGGGGGACACGCACGATACACGGACGGCATCCGCCCTCAGGCCCGGTCGCGCGCGGGGATCTTGATCACCCGGGTGCTCCCCGCCCCCTCGAACCGCCGGCGCAGGGCATCGCCGTTCGCCACCAGATCCGCCAGCGTCACGTCGTCCAGCACCTCGAAAAAGGCGGACTTGGCCTGTGCCAGCGTACCGACCAGCGCGCAGATGCCGAGAATCGAGCAGGCCGGACTCTCGCAATCGATCAGGGTGGTGCCGGGCTCGGTGTCGCGCACCACCGCACCGATACCGATCTCGGCCGGCGGGCGGGCAAGACGCATGCCGCCGCCCTTGCCGCGCAAGGTCGTGATGTAGCCCAGGCGGGCGAGGCGATTGACGATCTTGGCAAGGTGGCTGCGCGCGATGTGCAGCCGCGTGGTCAGCTCGTCGATGGTGACCAGCCGGTCCTGCATCGCCCCCAGGTACATGAGCACGCGCAGCGAGAAATCGGTGTGTTGAGTCAGGTGCATGGCCAGCCGCCGTTAAACTTGACCTGCCAGTATAACGCTCCGACCGGCCAGCCGCTCGCCGCTAGGCCGGCGCGGGCACGGCCGCGGGTAGAAAGGCGTCGGCGTAGATATCGGCCAGCGAGGCGCCCGCCAGATAGGCGCGCTTGCGCATGCGCGTCACCAAAGTCGGATCGCCGCAGAAATAGCTGCGCCAGCCCTTGAGATCGCCATGCCGTCCCAGAGCGACGGCATCGACACCGCCCACCTCAACCTCGCCAACGGCCGACGCGGCGGGCATGCCGGATTCTTCCAGTACGCAGGGCGTGTAATGCAGATTGGTATACTGCTCGGCCATCGCACGCATGCGCTCGACCAGGTACAGCCCGTCTATCGTACGCGCACCATGATAAAGGTGTATTGGCCCCGTATGCCCGGCCGCCAGGGCATCGCAGACAATTCCGTATAACGGCGCCAGCCCCGTGCCCGTGCCGATCAATAGCATCGGTTGATCGCGCTGTCCCGGCACGTAGAAGCAGTTCCCGTGCGGCCCCTGCACGCGCAAGCGGCCGGAAGCGCCACCGCCGGCCATCAGCCATCCGCTCATCGCACCGTCCGGGATGTGGCGCACATGCAGTTCCAGCAGGTCGCCGGCGTTCGCGCAGCCGGCCAGCGAGTAGCTGCGCCTGAGGCCGTCTTCGCGGACCAGGTTGACGAACTGGCCGCGGCGGTATTCGAACGCGGCTTCAGGCCTGAGGGTGACCCGCATCACGCTGGGACTCAGCATCTCGATACCGTCCAGCCGCACCGCGGTTTCGCCCAGGGCATCGTCATCGGCCAGCGCCACCTCCATGTCCGATTCCGGCCGTGCGCAACAGGCAAGGAAGTAGCCCTGACTGCGCAACGTATCCTTCAACCCGGCCTGGGCCGCGGGCGGGACATCGCCCGCCCGCGCCCGCATCAGACAGCTCTGACAGACGCCGCTACGGCAGGCATTGGGCACCTCGACACCCGCGCGCTCCAGCGTCTCCAGGACGCTCTCGCCCGACAACGCCGCATAACTCCGTCCTGCATAGCGAATTTCCGTCATGGCCGTCTTTCCGTCCGATCAGCGGTTGAGCACGTCGCTGCGCGTGGACTCCGCGATGGCGGCCACCTGCGCGATCAGCTCATCGGGTACGTTCAACTCCCGCAGCGACTCGCCCAGCAGCTCGATGATCACGTCGACGTGCGTGTCGTCGAGTCCGCGCGCGACGAGATGCTTGTGTCCCTCGCGCATGTCGCGCCCCGTGTAGTTGTGCGGACCGCCGAAGGCCATGGTCAGAAAGGCCTTCTGCTTGGCTGCCTGACCTTCCATGTCGGTGTCGTCGAAAAAGCCGTTGACGCGATCGTCCGCCAGTACCTTGCGGTAGAAGATATCGACTGCCGCATCGACCGCCTTGTCACCGCCCAGCTGTTCGTACAGATTGTTCATCTTGATGCGCTCCTCAGGGTTGCCACCGTCAAAAGGTATACGGACGATACATGTTTTAAAGCAAGGAAAGCAACAACATCCCGTTAGAGATATCCAATGACGCTATAAGTCGATTGTTGGGGGGGGTCCGACACCTGCATGCCGGACCCGGGATCGCGCCGTCTGCGCCGGCTGTCCCAGCGGCTCAGTTCTGCCCGCTACGCACGCCCACGAAGCCGAGCCAGGTCAGAAACGCCAGAATGATGGTGAGCATGCCGGTACCGACGGCACCCGTCGTCACGCCGGTCGAAATCAACAGACCCGTGGCGATCGCCAGGCCGAGGATCGTCAGCAAAAGGATTAGCGTACTTACGAGGGACATCGATCAACTCTCCTTGCAGGTGGACGAAAAAATCCCGGCAAGCACAGCACCGGGCCGGCCGTCTTGGCGGCCTGTTACATGGAAGGGCACGCCACGCGGATGTGCGGGTGCCGTGATATGGACACTCTATCCTCGGATAAGTTCGCTGCGCGTAAGACCAATGGAACAAATGCCCCTGGCATTTGCCTATATTGATATATGCTGAACTATTGCCGGACCGAATGCGCCTCCCGTCCCGGGATCCGGGCGCCGCGCATGGCTTTATGCGTGCGGGAAGAGACGCGCGTCCGGCGCCCGCCACCCTCCGCGTAGCATTACGCGGCCTTCCGACCCTGATAACACAGGAGGCACGACAATGGCTGACTCAGAAGCAGCAGACCTTGTAATCATTCTGATTACCGGCCCCGAAAACCCCAAAAGACTGCCCTCGGCTTTCTTTCTGGCTTCCACGGCTGCCGCGATGGAGCAGAACGTCATCATGTACTTCACCGGACCGGCCACCGAACTGCTGAAAAAGGGCATGGCCGAATCCATCCATCCGCTGGAGGGCGGCAACAGCATTGCCGACTTCATGAAGCTGGCCGAAGACAACGGCGTTCGCATCATCGGCTGCGCCCAGTCGCTCGATCTCAACGGCATGACGGTGGAAGATTTGGCGAAGTCTCTGCCGCTGCTCACGCCGAGCCAGGCCTTGCCGGCATTGGGCGAAGCCGGACGCGTGCTGACCTGGTGATCCCGAACAGGACCGCCGCGGGCACCGGGCCGCGGCGGTCAACCCGCCGCCGGCGTCAGGCAGCGGCAAAACGCGTTGCGATGGCATCGACCAGCGGGCGCATGAAATACCGTTCTTCGGGTACCACGTCGACGTGGACACCGCGACTCGACAGCAGATCGGCGACCACCGGCCCCACCGCCGCGATCAGCATGCCCGACAGGGCCGCACGCAACGACACCTCGCGCCCGTGCTCTCCCGCAAGATCCAGCAGCCGTCGCACCTGGGGCTGGCTGGTGAAGGCAATCGCATCCACCCGCCCTTCGGACAGGGTATCGATCAACTCCAGCACCCGCACGTCGTCCATTTCGCTGGCATAGATATAAGGCGCCACCGGCATGGGCTCCAGACCCTTTGCGCGCAAAGCCTGCTGCAGCGGCAGATTGGGCTCGCTGCCGTAAAGCTGCACGGCCACCCGGTCGGTCTCGAACGAGAGCGTCTGCAAGGTTTCGATCACGCCGCTCGTGGTGGGTTTGGCGCTGATCACATCGCTGGCCAGACCGACCTGCCGCAGCGCGCGCCCCGGCTTGGGACCGCGCGCGATCTTGCGTACCTGACCCAGCCTAGCCTCGAAGGCCGGGCGGACATAGTGACGTTCGGCCGCGGCCAGCAAGCGGGTAACGCCCTCCCCGGTCAACAGGATCAGGTCGCGCACCTGCTCGTCGTGAACGAAATGATCGAGCCAGGCCGCCACGGACGCCTGATCCGGCGTATCCAGAATCGATACCAGCGGACACCGGATGACCTGCGCGCCGCGCCGCTCCAGAAGCCCGGCCAGCACATCCAGCTGGCGGGTTTCGGGCAATGCGATGCAGCGGCCTTCGAACCCACTCAATGAACCCGATTCAACCATTCGCACATACCTCGATAGGTCGTGACCGCAACCGGCGCAATCGACTCGCTCCGCCGCCGCAGACCATGCCACGGACGGAGCGAGTGCGCGCCGGCCCCGGCCTACAGCTCCAGCACCCGCTTGGGTGCAGGCTTGTAGTGGGTGATGAACATGATCAGGCCGACGAACAGCAGACCGCCGACCAGATTACCCAGCGCCGTCGGGATTTCGTTCCACAACAGGTAGTCCATGAAGGTGAAATCGCCGCCCATGATCAGCGCGAAGGGAAACAGGAACATGTTGACCACCGAATGTTCGAAACCCATGTAGAAAAACAGCATGATGGGCATCCACATCGCGAAAATCTTGCCAATGGCGGAGGTCGACAGCATGGCCGCGGCGACACCGGTGGACACCATCCAGTTGCACAGGATGCCGCGAATGAAAATGGTGAACCAGCCAGGCAGGCCGTGCTCCTCGTAACCCAGTGTCCTTGCCATGCCGATATGCGCCACCTTTTCAGCGATCAGGCCGCCGTTGACGGTATAACCGTAGGTCAGGATGAACGACATCATGAAGGCCACGGTGATCGCCCCGGCGAAATTGCCGATGAAGACCAGCCCCCAGTTCCTCAGCACCTGAGCGGCGGTCACGCCGGGTCGTCGATCCAGCAATGCCAGCGGCACCAGCATGAACACGCCCGTCAGCAGATCGAAACCCAGCAGGTAGATCAGGATGAACCCCACCGGGAACAGGATTGCACCAGTCAACGGCGAGCCCGTCTTGATTGCGATCGTGATCGCGAACACGGCAGCCAGCGCCAGGATGGCTCCGGCCATGAAGGCTCGGATCAGCGTATCGCGCGTCGACAGACAGACCTTGGCTTCGCCGGCATCGACCATCAGCTTGGCCAGATCATTGGGTTTTACGTAATCGGCAGTCATTTGATTCGGCATGTGATATTCCCCACCTTCCGCAGATTGGATTTTCGAACAAACGGTCAGCGCCCCTTTCACGGGCATCGTTGCAGCGTCATTCAGCGCGCCGCACTCGGGCCCTCCGCGCCCCGGTCCGCGCATACGCGAAACATTCCATCCCTGGCCCTGCGAGACCGACGTCGCCGGCAGCCCTACCGGTTCCGTCGTCTCGCCCCAGCCGCTTCCTCTCGGCCTCGAAATTCCGGGCATCCGCACGCGCCTGCGACCATGGCGCCAGGCGCGCGCAATCCGCCCGCGTTCGCGCACAGCGCGATCAGGCCACCTCGCTGCGCGGCAAATCATCGATCGTCTTGCAGGGCGGGCCGTCGAAAATGCTCTGGCCCGGCATCGTGCCCTCGTACCATCCGAGCCGCTCGCGCAAGGCCACCACCTCGCCCACGATCACCAGACTGGGGGATCCGGCAGCGGCCGCCAGCTCGGGCAAGGTGGTCAAATCGCCCGCATGTACCTGCTGTCCGGGTGTGGTGCCCTGCTCCACCAGCGCAGCCGGCGTATCCGCCGCCATGCCGTTTTCCATCAGGCGCCTGCAGATTTCGGGCAGGTTGGCGAGCCCCATGTAGAACACGAGCGTCTGGCGCGGCGCGGCCAGACCGGCCCAGTCGAGATCCAGCCGGTCGTCTCGCGTGTGACCGGTCACGAAACGCACGCTGGTCGCGCAATCGCGATGGGTCAGCGGAATGCCCGCGTATGCGGCGCAGCCGCTGGCGGCGGTCACCCCGGGCACCACCTGGAAGGGGATGCGCGCGGCCGCCAGTCGTTCGATCTCCTCGCCGCCACGTCCGAAAATGAACGGATCGCCGCCCTTGAGACGCAATACGCGCTTGCCCTCGCCGGCCAGGCGCACCAGCAGATCGCTGATCGCCTCCTGCGGTAGGGCGTGGTCGCTTGCGCGTTTGCCGACGAAGATCCGCTCCGCCTCGCGGCGCGCGAGCGAGAGAATTTCGGGGCCGACCAGACGGTCGTAGACGATGACATCGGCGCGCTGCAACAGTCGCAGGGCCTTGAGGGTGAGCAGCTCTGGATCGCCGGGACCGGCACCGACCAGCCAGACTTCGCCGCCGGGTCCGCCGGCCGCGTCCTGCTCCGCAGCCGCGAGCGCATCCGCGAGACTCGCCCGGGCCGCGGCTTCGTCGCCCGCCAGCATGTGGGCGGCGGTCCGGCCTTCGAGGGCATCCTCCCAGAAGCGGCGCCGGGCGTGAGGTGACGCCAGCCGGCGCTTGACCTCGCCCCGCCAACTGCCGAGCAAGCCGGCGAGCCGTCCCCAGGCATGCGGCACCAGCGTTTCCAGGCGCGTCTTGAGGTGCCGTGCGAGCACCGGTGCATTACCGCCGCTGGAAACCGCGATGGTCACCGGCGCGCGATCGATCACCGCCGGCAGAATGAAGCTGCATAGCGCAGGCTGATCGGCCACGTTGACCGGCAGGTTGCGACTGCGTGCGGCCGCGTAGACCCTGCGGTTCACGCCCGCATCGTCGGTGGCCGCGATCACCAGCATGCGACCGGCCAGATGACGGGCGGCGAAACGTTCGGCCTGCCAGCGCACGCGACCCGCGCTGACCTGTTCGGCAAGCTCTGGGCAGGCCTCGGGAGCGACCACGGTCACCTTGGCGCCGGCCTCCAGCAGCAGCCCGGCCTTGCGCACGGCAACGGGACCACCGCCGACCACCAGGCAGTCGTGTCCCTGCACGTCCATGAATATCGGCAAATGTCTCATTTGAACGCCTCCTTTTCGCCTCAGGCGCTGCGCCGCGCCTGGGCCAGAATCTCGCGCAGCTCCGGCACGCAAGAGCCGCAGTTGGTGCCGGCCTGCAGCGCCGCACCGATGGCCTCCACGCTGGTCAGGCCCTGTTCGCCGATGGCCTCCACCAGGGTATTGAGCCCGACGTTGAAGCAGGCGCACACCTGCCGCCCGACGACGCGCATGCCGGTCACCGGACGTCCGGCGAGCAGGCTCATGCGTGCCATGTCGTCGAGAAAGTCCTCGGCGAACATCTGCCCCAGCCAGCTGCGTTCCGGCAGCCCGGCCGGGGCCACGAAGAACACCAGCTCCAGGCGGCCGTCGCGCAGGCGGGCGCAGCGATAGCGCCCGGCCGCCGGATCGGCGTATTCCATCCACTCGCCGGGGCCGAGCAGGTGCGCCTGCACCCACTGCCCCCAGTCGCCGGGCGAGGATTCGCCGGCCAGCTCGTAACGGTGAAATCCCCGGCTGGGGATGTGTACCCGGTAATCGCCCAACGGCGCCGACAGGGGCTCGCGGGTCAACAGGAAGCCTTCCCAGACCGGGCGGAACGGTGCCACGCGCACCGGCGCATGCTTGAATTCGGGCTGCCCCGAAATCGGATCGGTGATCGCCGCGGTCAGGGCATTGGCGCGCGCGTTGCGGGCATAGGCCTCGTTCCAATGCATCGGCACAAAGACCGCACCCGGACGCTGCGCGGCATCCAGCCGGACACGCGCCAGCAGGGAACCCTGCGGGCTTGTCACCTGCGCCAGCGCGCCGTCGCTCAGATGCCACAGATCGGCATCCAGCGGATGGATCTGCACGAAGGGTTCGGGCAGGTGCGTTGTCAGCCTCGGCGTGCGCGCGGTGCGCGTCATGGTGTGCCATTGGTCGCGGATGCGTCCCGTGTTCATCACCAGCGGGTACTCGTCGCCGGCAACCACCACTGGTGCGCGCGGCGTCACCGGCATCAGCCGCGCACGGCCGTCCGCGGTAGGGAAGCAGCCATCGGCGAACAGTCTTGCGCCCCCCTGCGGGTGCGCCGCGTTGACCGGCCACTGCAACGGCGCCAGCACGTCGTAGTGTGCGTCGTCGATGTCCTTGAGCGCTCCGATATCGAACACGCGCCGGCCTTCGTTCTCGAAGCCCGAAAGTGCCGCATGTTCGCGGAAAATGTCCGCCGGCGAGCGATAGGGAAAGACGTCGCCGTAACCCATCCGCCGCGCGACCTCGGTCACGATCCACCAGTCCGGCCGCGCATCGCCGGGCGGCGGCATGAAGGCGCGCATGCGCGAGATGCGACGTTCGGAATTGGTCACCGTCCCGTCCTTCTCGCCCCAGGTGGCGGCCGGCAGCAGCACGTCGGCACAGGCGACCGTGTCGCTGCCGCGCACGCAATCGCTGACGATGACGTGCTCGCAAGCCTGCAGCGCGGCACGCACGCGGTCCGCGTCGGGCATGCTCACCACCGGATTGGTGGCCATGATCCAAACCGCCTTGACGCGCCCGTCGGCCACGGCCTCGAACAGATCGACGGCTTTGAGCCCCGGCGTATCCGCCACCGTGGGCACGCCCCAGAACCGCGCCACGCGTTCGCGCGCCTCGTCGTCCTCGATGTCCATGTGCGCGGCGAGCTGGTTGGCCAGTCCGCCCACCTCGCGTCCGCCCATCGCATTGGGCTGGCCGGTGAGCGAGAACGGCCCCATGCCAGGGCGCCCGATTCGGCCGGTGGCCAGATGGCAGTTGATCAGCGCGGCCCCCTTATCGACGCCGCTGCTGGATTGGTTGAGTCCCTGCGACCATAGGGTCACGGTTTTTTCGGTGCGCAGGAACAGACGGAAGAATTCGGCCACCTGCGCGGCCGGCAACTCGCAGGCCGCGGCCACCGCGGGAATCGAGGGCGCGGCCCCGCGCGCGGCCTCCAGCGCAGCCTCGAAGCCCTGCGTATGGGTCTCGACGAAACCCTGGTCGAGCCCGCCTTCGCGCGCGAGGTAACTGAGCAGACCATTGAACAGCCAAGCGTCGGTACCCGGACGCAAGGCCAGATGCAGGTCGGCGATGTCGCAGGTGGCCGTGCGCCGCGGATCGACGACCACCACGCGCAGCGCGGGCCGACGCTGCTTCTCGGCCACGATGCGCTGGTACAGCACGGGATGGGTCCAGGCCGCGTTGGAGCCGGCCAGCACCAGCAGGTCGGCCTCCTCGATGTCCCGATAGCTGCAGGGCACCGCGTCCTCGCCCAGCGCGCGCTTGTAGGCAGCGACGGCGGAAGACATGCACAGCCGCGAGTTGGTGTCGATGTTGGCCGCGCCGAGGCAGCCCTTCATCAGCTTGTTGACGACGTAATAGTCTTCGGTGAGCAGCTGGCCCGAGACATAGAACGCCACCGCCTGCGGACCGTGCGCGTCGATGACGCTGCGCAGGCGGCAGGCGACCTCGTCCAGCGCCGCGTCCCAGGCGACCGGCACGCCGCCGATCTCCGGCTGCAGCAGGCGGTCAGATTCGCCCAGGGTCTCGCCGAGGGCGGCCCCCTTGGAGCACACACGGCCGAGGTTGGCCGGATGCGTGGGGTCCGGCTTCACCTCCACCGTGACCCCGGGACGCACCTTGAGGCCACAGCCCACGCCGCAATAGGGACAGACGGTGGCGATCGCCTCAGCCATGGGCGGCTTCCGCGGCGGTTTCCAGCTCCAGCAGAATGCGCCCGTTCTCCACGCGCACGGGATAGCAGGCCGTGCTGCCGCTGTCCGGCGCCACGGCCTCGCCGCGATCGAGTTCGATCACCCAGTTGTGCAGCGGGCAGGTCACGCGATGGCCGTGCACGATGCCCTCGGACAACGGCCCGTTGCGGTGCGGGCAGCGGTTATGCAGCGCGAATACCGCGTCGTCGGCGGCCCGGAATACCGCGATTTCATCTTCGCCGTGGGCCACGACCCGCGCACCCAGGCGCGGGACGTCGGACAGCGCGGCGATGTCGATCCATTGTTTCATCGGTTCACTCCGTCGTTGTGAGGCGGCCGTCAGGCGCTGATGCGGTTGAGCGGGCGGTATTCGCCGGCGTCCGCGCCCTCGGCACGTTCCAGCCAGGGATCGTGCTGCGCATAGGCCTGCGACTCCGCGAAGCGCTTCGCCAGCGCCTTGCGGCCGACCTCGTCCTCGACCACCTTCTGTTTCACCAGGCTCAGGCCGACGCGTTCGATCCAGGGCGCGGTGCGCTCGAGATAGCGCGCGGTCTCGCGGTAGTACTGGACGAAGGCGGCGGCGTATTCGAGCACCTCGGCCTCGCTGCCGACCTTGCACAGGAAATCCGTAGCCCGCACCTTGACGCCACCGTTGCCGCCGACGTGGAGTTCGTAACCCGAATCCACGCACACCACGCCCAGATCCTTGATCGTGGCCTCGGCGCAGTTGCGCGGGCAGCCCGACACGCCGATCTTGAATTTGTGCGGCGTCCAGGTACCCCAGGTCAGTTTTTCGAGCTGGATGCCAAGCCCGGTGGAATCCTGGGTGCCGAAACGGCACCATTCGGAGCCGACGCAGGTCTTGACCGTACGCAGGGCCTTGCCGTAGGCATGGCCGGAAACGAAGCCGGCGCGCGACAGATCGCCCCACATGGCCGGCAGGTCACCCTTCTTGACACCGAGCAGGTCGATACGCTGCCCGCCGGTGATCTTGACGGTCGGCACCTGGTATTTTTCCGCCACCTCGGCGATGGCACGCAGCTCGGCGGGCGTGGTCACGCCGCCCCAGATGCGCGGCACCACCGAATAGGTGCCGTCCTTCTGGATGTTGGCGTGCACGCGCTCGTTGATGAAGCGCGCGCGGCCGTCGTCCTCGTACTCACCGGGCCAGTTCATCAGCAGGTAGTAGTTGAGCGCGGGACGGCAGACGTGGCAGCCGTCCGGAGTCGACCATTCCATGGCCTCGAACACCGCCGGCAGGGTCTTGAGCTCGCGCGTGCGGATGGCCTCTCGCACCTCGTCATGGGTGTGTTCGGTACAGGGGCAAAGGGATTTTTTCGACGGCGTCTGCGAATAGTCGCCGCCCAGCGTGTTGGCGAGCAGGGATTCCACGAGACCGGTGCATGAGCCGCAGGAATTGCTCGCCTTGGTGTGCGCCCGCACGTCTTCCAGGGTGAACAGCTTCTTGCTGGTGATGGCCTGCACGATCTCGCCCTTGCAGACGCCGTTGCAGCCGCAGATCTCGGCATTGTCGGGCAGCGCCGCGATCCGCGAGGCCTCGTCGCCGTGACCGGCATCGCCGATATGGGCCTGGCCGAACAGCAGGTGCTCGCGCAGGTCCGTGATGTCGGCTTCGTCGCGCATCAGCTGGAAGTACCAGGCGCCGTCGAGCGTGTCGCCATACATCACTGCACCCTTGATGCGGTTGTCGCGGATCACGAGCTTCTTGTAGACGCCGCGCGCGGCGTCCTGCAGCACCATTTCCTCGCTGTGTTCGTCGCCGTTGAAATCGCCGGCGGAGAACAGGTCGATGCCGGTGACCTTGAGCTTGGTCGAGGTCATCGAACCGCCGTACTTGGCGATGCCGTATTCGGCCAGATGATTGGCGCACACCTTGGCCTGCTCGAACAGTGGCGCGACCAGGCCATAAACGCTGCCGCGATGCTGCACGCACTCGCCGACCGCGTAGATGCTCGGATCGAAGGTCTGCAGAGTGTCGTTGACCAGGATGCCGCGTTCGCAATAGAGCCCCGACTGCTGCGCCAGCTCGATGTTCGGCCGGATGCCCACCGCCATCACCACGAGATCGGCCGGCAGCTCGCTGCCGTCCTGGAAACGCACGCCGGTGACGCGATCGTCACCGAGCACCTCGGTGGTCTGCGCCTGCAGGCGGAACTGCATGCCGCGCTCCTGCAGCGAACGCATCAGCAGATCCGCGGCGACCTGATCGAGCTGGCGCTCCATGAGCGTGCCGAGCAGGTGCACGACCGTGACCTCCATGCCCTGCTTCATCAGGCCGTTGGCGGCCTCGAGGCCGAGCAGTCCGCCGCCGATCACCACCGCGCGACGGCCCGTGCGCGAGGAGGCCAGCATGGTGTCGACGTCGTGGATGTCGCGGAAGGCGATCACACCCTGCTTGTCGTGGCCGGGCACCGGAATGATAAAGGGCTTGGAGCCCGTCGCGAGGATCAGGCGGTCATAGGGCGCCTCGGTGCCGTCGTCGGTGATCGCGCAGCGGCGCACGCGATCGATGCGCGTCACCCGCTTGCCCTTGTGCAGAGTAATGCCGTTGTCGGCATACCAGGCGTCGTCGTTGAGGATGATGTCGTCGACCGTTTTCTCGCCGGCCAGCACCGGCGACAGCATGATGCGATTGTAATTGCCGTAGGGTTCGTCGCCGAACACGGTGATGTCGTACATGTCCGGCGCGAGCTTGAGCAGCTCCTCGAGGGTCCGCACCCCCGCCATGCCATTGCCCACCAATACCAGTTTCTGCCTGCCAGTCATTGCGTGATCTCCCAAATCAGGATGTGCCGTCGCCAGCCTTGCCGAGCGCATGGGCGGCAGACGACGGACGCGATTGGTTCATGTGACGAAGGGTTTCCAGCGTGACCCTGGGCGCGGCGACCGCGAACGACTCGAGGTACCCCACGGGGTCGTGAGGGTCGAAGCGCCCGCCGTCGAAAAAGACGTCGGCGCCCATGGACAGCGGCTCCGGCATCGCCTGTGCGAGCTGCCAGTCGCCTGCGTGCAGGCCCTCGGGCTTGTAGTCGATCCTGGGATAGGTCCAGCCCAGGGCTTCGGCGGCCTCGCGGTAATACTCCGGGCGATACGCGGCCGCGGCCACGGCGGCCATGTCGTGCGCCGTATCGACCTGCCCCCAGCGATAGAGCTGGGTGATGAACCACAGAGCGTGCGAACGCCAGGGGAACATCGCGGCATGACGCTGAAAAACGTTGAAATCCGGATGCGCCACCGCTGGCGTACCGGGGTCGTAGACCAACTGCTCGCCCAACGGCAGGCGGAGCGACGCCTCCTTGACGCCGATGTATTCCGAACGCGCCAGCAGCCGGGCCGCCTGCTCCCGATGCGCGGGATCGTCCAGCCACTGCCCGGCGCGCATCAGGGCGCGCACCAGTGCACGCAGGGTGAGCGGATGACGCTCCGCCCATTCCTGGGTGACGCCCAGCACCTTTTCCGGCTTGTGCCGCCAGAGCTGGTCGCTGGTCATCAGGATATGGCCATGCCCGCCCTGCACCGCCACGCTGTTCCAGGGCTCGCCGACGCAGAAACCGTCGATTTCGCCGGCCCGCAGGCGGGCCACCATCTGCGGGGGCGGGATCACCACGATCCGCACGTCGCGGTCCGGATCGATCCCCGCGGCGGCAAGCCAGTAACGCAGCTCGTAATTGTGGCTGGAGACGGGATACACCACCGCAAAGGTCAACGGCGGCCGCCCGGCCTGGCGGTCGGCATCGATCAGCGCGCACAGACTGTCCGCCGTGCACGGGCGCCGTGCCAGCGCCGCCTCGTCCTGCTCGCGCAGGCGGGCGAACAGACGCCGCGACACCGTGATCGCGTTGCCCGACAGCCCCAGGCTCAGGGCCGCGATCAACGGACGCCTGACCGCGGTGATGCCGAGCTGGCTCGCCACCGGCATGCCCGCCAGCATCTGCGCGCCGTCGAGCGCGCCCATCATGACCTTGTCGCGGATATTCGCCCAGGAAGGCTCGCGCGACAGCGTCACGTCCAGGTGCTCGTCGGCGAACAGGCCCAATTCGCGCGCGACCACCAGCGGCGCGCAGTCGGTCAGCGGCACGAAGCCCAGGGTCAACTCGCGCTGTTCCAGCTCGTCTCCCGGCCGCTTGCCGAGACTCAGCCTGGTACGTCCGCCTGCGCTGCTATCCACCATGCCAAACCGCTCCATTCCGGCCAAAAAAAAGGCGCCGCTCCGCTTCATGCCACGCATGAACGTCACGACGCCTTTGTCGAAATTCGATCGATTTCACCGATCCGGGTCGGTAGCCCGCCATTGGGCGCCATCCCGGTCTTTTCGTGCTGTCGGTGTGAGCCAAGCACATCGCGTGCCAAGCTCCCGACATCCATTTGCCTGGGCTGCACACGCCCACACCCGCCATTCGCGCACCTGTTTGGTGCAACAGCCGGGCGTCGGCACCATTCCGGCGCCCGGCTGTTCCTTCAGTGCTTGCCCGGGAAGCCGCCCAGACCGTTGAAGGCCATATAGAGCGAGTACACGCTGACCGCGATGGCGATGAACATTTCCAGGAAAATGAAGGCCACGCCGTATTTGTACCAAGGTTCGTGTGGCGTCTGCTGTTCGTTGTTTTGCATGAGTGATCTCCAATCGATGGAAGGCATGGGTTCGCTGTCGGCAAGGAGGTGGCGGCGCGCCGGAGCATGATCCCGCTCCGGCACGCGCGGCCTCAGGCCTTGTCAGCCACCGGTTTCGGACGGCCGAGCAGGCCGTCGCCGATCCCGTGATCCTCGGGGTGATGCTCGTAGCGCGCCGCCCAGAAGTAGAACAGGGTGAACGGGATGAACATGAACAGCGCGATATAGAGGTAACCCATGTGGATATTCGCGGTGTGGGCGAATACCAGTGGGTAGACGATGCCGCCTGCGGTCGAAACGCCGCCGATGAAGCCCGCGGCGACGCCGGGGCGATTCGGGAACAGCAGCGGCACGAGTGCAAAGGTACCGCCGGTACCGAAGCTCACGAACACGCCGAAGGCGACCAGCACCATCACCGACAGGGGCAGCGAATTCATCAGGCCTGCGACCGTCAGCGCCACCATGGACAACGTGATCAGCAGCAGCGAGATGGCCAGCCAGTGCAGCCGCGGCGCATAGGGCAGCGTGCGCGCGATCATCGGCAGCGGCGTCCAGCCACGGCGCTGGAACAGGTCGGACATGAACCCCGAAAATGGCCGGAACAGCGATGCGGTGAAGGACTGCACCGCCGCAAAGGTGCCGGCCGCGATCTGCACGCCGGCGATACTCGTGAAGCCCAGCGCCAGCAGCGCCTCGTGGAAGCCGCGCGTGAAGTAACCCGGCAACCAGGCGTTCATCGCGATTTCGAGGCCGAAGGACATGGCGTAGGCCAGCATCAGGGCAATGGCGATGTAGCGGGTCCAGACGTAGACCGTGCCGCGCAGATCAGCGGACTGGCGCGCGGTGGCGCGCACCTTGTCATGCTTGGCGGCCTCGCCGCGCAGCAGATACCACGCCGCAATCACCAGCGCGATCACGCCCAGCCACAAAAAGGCCGCCTGATAGTCGAGCCCGAAGATACGCGGCAGCAGCAGCGCGCCAACGCCGGCGCCGACGTTGCCGGTACCGGCATACAAGCCCTCGGCGGTACCGATTTCGCCCGGCTCGAACCACTGGGCCACATGCTGGATGCCGACCACGAAGGACACGCCCGCGATGGCCACGATCACCCGCTCGATGAACAGGATGTCGTAGTCCGTGGTGTAGGCCGAGGCGATCGAGACGAGTCCGCAGACGGCCAGAATGAAGGCGAAGGTGCGCGGCGCACCGAAGCGGTCCGCCGCCCAACCGGCGATGATGCGGCCGATGGGTGCCATCCAGATGGCCGAGCTGGCGAGCAGTCCGAGTGCGGCCAGGCTGAGGTTATAGTGGTTCGCGATACTCGGGCTGAAAGCCGCCGTCGAGAACCACATCAGGAAACACCAGAAAAATCCCACCGTCGCGATGACGAGTTGTTCCACCTTGTGCGTTTTCATCAATCCTCCAGAGCGTTCAAGTCGGTTCGGCGCATGCCTTGGTCCCAGGGGGCATCCGAGCGATGGCCATGTCTGATCAACCTGTTGACCGGACGGGCAGCCTGGTGGCGCCAGCCTCGCGCCACGCATCGATACATTTCCGCCTCCCGCATCACGGCCTCCAACGGTCTTCCCGGCACAAAAAAAACGGCGGCCCACGACCGCAGTTGCGATCAGGGTGACGCCGTTGTCTTTGGTTTAAGAGTCCGCGTTGACTCTTGGAAGCAAGCGGCCCTTCATTGGCCCGATCATGCTCGATGGTGGGATAAGCAATACCCGTACCAGAGACGGGAAAAACCGCTTTACAGGGCCATACCACGGGATCAAGGGCGGTTTTTCGCCCGCATTGACGTCTCCGTGGAAACGCCGGATAAGCTCGAAAATGGTGCTGCGCGCACTATGCGCGCCCCGATGTGGTGCGTTCAGCCAAGCAATTCGGCGGCGGCGAGCAGCATCCGCGCGACGTCGCCGAGCTTCTGGTTGCGGTCCATGGCAAGCTTGCGCAGGGCGGCGTAGGCATCCTCTTCGGACAGACCCTTCTGGCGCATCAGCACCCCCTTGGCCTTGTCGATATCTCGCCGATCGGCCAGTTTGTTGCGCGTCAGCTCAAGCTCGTTGCGCAGGGCCTGGAACTCGCGAAAACGGGCGATGGCCACCTCCATGATCGGCTTGAGGCGGCTGGGGCTGAGGCCGTCGACGATGTACGCGCTGACGCCGGCACGCACCGCTTCCTCGATAGTCGCACCGTCGCTCTGGCTGGCGAACATCACCACCGGGCGCGGAATTTCGCGATTGATCAGGCGCATGGACTCGAGGGTATCGCGGTCGGGGATGTCCATATCCACGAAGACAACGTCCGGCTGCAGTTCCTGCACCCGTCGGAAGACGTCGTCACCATCGCCCAGGCGGGCCACAACCTCGCAACCCTGATCTTTGAGCGCCTGCTCCAGGATGGCCGCGCGCCCTGCCGACTTGTCGAACAGCATCACGCGCAAGCGACCATTTTGCTTCATGCCAGAGCCCCTCCAAGGAAAAACCGGTCCACGATAAACGTGCATGCCGAGCGCGACTCAGGGGGCCATCGGCGCATCGTCACGCCGGCATTATGGCGTTATGCAAGCAATGATCGGACCAGCTGCCCGACCGCCGCTCAGGAAGCGTGATTGAAGTCCATTTGCCCGATCACCTGGTCGAGTGCGTGCACGAACCGCTCCCAGGTCTGCGGCATACGCTCCTCGGGCGAGGCATGCCTGGCCAGGCAGTCCTGCGCCGAAGCATGCAGCTGCTCGTGGGCCGCACGCAGCACGCTCAGCGAAACGCCAGGCTGCCGAGCCGCCTCTTCGATCCAGGCCGTCAACGGGCAATCCCTGTGATCCCAGGCATCCAGAAGGCGGGTGAAATGATCGTACGCGTCGGCGCTACCGAGAGGCGCTGGTCGCTGCAGCAGGCGCTTGAGACCGGCGTGACGCGGCAATGCCTGCAAAAGCGGCAGGTGCGACATGGCCGGACGCCAGCGAGGAATGCTCAGGAATCGGGTTTCGCGGCCGAAACGCGAGGTCCAGGCCAGCCAAGCCGCCTCGTCCATCGGGCGGGCGAACAAATACCCTTGTGCGAGACGCCCGCCCAGGCGCCGCCAGAGACGTGCGGTCCGTTCGACTTCGATGCCTTCGGCCACGACCTGCGCACCGCGCAGGTCGGCCAGCTCGAGAGCCGCGTAGCCTACCGCAAAGGCCTCGGTATCCGTCTCCATGTCCTGTACGAACTGCAGGTCCAGCTTGATCTCGTCCAGGGGCAGATGGCGCACGTACTGCAGCGAAGCGTATCCGCTGCCGAAATCGTCCAGCGCCACCCGCAATCCGCGCGCGCGGACGTCGGCGAGCACGTCCGCGCTGGCATCGAGATCGGTCAGCGCCGCGGTTTCGGTCAGCTCCAGCGTCAGCGCATGCGACGCCTCGGGATAGCGCGTCAGCACTTCGTCCAGATCGTCGATGAAGGCGCCATGCAGCAGATGTCGTGCGCAGATGTTCACCGACAGCCGCAAGCCGCGCTCGTCGGCGTGCCAGCGCGCGATCGCACGCGCGGCTTCGAGCAGTGCGTGGCGGCCGAGCGCGCGCGCCAGTCGCGCATCGCCTTCGATCGTGGGCATGAAGATCGCCGGGCTCCAGGCCCCGGTCTCCGGGTCCATCCAGCGCGCCAGCGCCTCGGCACCGACTACCTGCCCCGTTTCGAGGTCGATCTGCGGCTGATAGTGAAACAGGATATGTCGGTCCGCTATCGCCTCCGGCAGACGATGGTGAATCAGGTAACGCTGCCGCGAGGCCACTTCCAGACCGCGATCGAACAGGTGCCAGCGGTGACGGCCTGCCGCCTTGGCGGCATACAGGGCTTCGTCCGCATGGCGCAGCAGGTCGGCGGCCTCGCCGTCGTCGAGGGGGTAGAGCGTCAGTCCCAGGCTGGCCTCCGTCGACAGCTCGCGCACCTCGGCCGACAGCATCACCGGTTGCCGGATGGTCGACAGGATCCGTTTGGCGATGGCCTCGATCTCCGCCACGCCGGTCACGCCTTCGAGCAGAATGCCGAACTCGTCGCCGCCCAGCCGGGCGACCATGTCGCCCTGCCTCAGCGCCTTGGGCAGCAGCGCGGCGAGATGTTGGAGCAATTCGTCGCCGACTGTGTGCCCCAGCACGTCGTTGATGCTCTTGAAATCGTCAAGATCGAGTATGCCGATCGCGATCAGGCGCTCGCTGCGCTGCACTCTTGCCAGCGCCCGCTCGAGATTGTCCATGAAGTAGGTGCGGTTGGGCAGGCCGGTCAAAGGGTCGTGCTGGCTCAAGCGCGTGATCTCGGCCACCCTTGCGTACTGGCCCAGCCCCAGTTCGATGTCGCGCGCCAGCTGCTCGAGCAGATCGACGATGTCAGGGCTGAAAAAGCCGCGTCGAGTGGAATACGCCGCCAGCACGCCGCGGGTACTGCCATCACCGCCGAACGGCACCGCGACCGAGCTGCGCAGGCCGTAACGGCTGGCGCGCGCGGACCAGATGCCGAACCGCGGATCCTCGCGCAAGTCCGCCGCCGTAACGGTGATGCCGGCACGCAGCGCGCGGCCGGCCGGCCCCAGTCCTTCCGGATGGTCCGCCTCCGACGCCAGCGACAGGCCATCGACATAGGCCCGCGCGGGCCCGGCCGCGGCGATCACATCGATGCGGCCGTCGCGCTCCAGACCGACCCAGGCGACCGGGAGTTCCGTGCGGTCCACCAGGAGCGTACACACGCTCTGATAGAGCACGCCGGGCTGCGGCAGCATCATCAGGCTCTGATTGATATCCTTGAGCGCCCCGTAGTACTGCCGCAAACGACCTTCCGAACGCGCCAGCCGCAACGAGCGCAGTGCCACGAGCGCGATAATGGACGTCAGCAGCAACAGCAACGCGGCACTGACGCCGGCACCGCCCTGCCTGAACCAGGCGTGCCAGACCACGCGCGCGCTCAGGGATGTCACCACCACCGCTGGCCAACCGGCCACCCGCACCCAGGCATGCTGGATGCCATCGTGGACATACGTCCCCCTCGCCGTCGATGCCGCGCTTTGCAGCGCGCCTTCGAAACCGGGAATCGGCGCACCGAACCAGCTCAGGCGCGGCTTCGCCTGCTCGTCTCGATGACGGAGCCAGGCCAGCGAGGTCGTCGCGTTAAGCGGATCGATGGTCAGGCGTCGCGCCTGTTCGAGTGTGGGGGGTGGCCAAGGCAGCCAGCCGAAAAGATCGATCAGAGGTTCACCGCCGGCGTCGCGCAGCCGCAGACAGGCGGCGATCAGCGGCCGCCCCCGCAGGCGTCGCTCGCTCGGGCTCAAGGCCATGCGATTGCCGCGACTGTCGCGACACAGGCCCTCTGCCAGACGGACCAACGAAGCGCGGCCTTCCAACGACAGGCGCGGCTCGCCACCGAGCAGGCGCTCGGGGTTCGGTGCCAGGATGTACATCGGCAGGGATGCGTCGTCGTGCTCGGAACGATAGAGGCGCAACGTCCGGTTCAGCGCGCCGAGATCGTCATTGGCGACGAGACTGAAGCCCAGCGCGCGGTAGTCGGCGCTCCAGCGCATCAACGCATCCGCCACCAGCTCGGCCTGCAGCCGGGTCCGGCGTTCGAGGTCATGACGGATATGGCGACGGGTGGCCTGCCAGGAACTGACGCCGTATCCCACCACCACGACGACCAGCAGCAACAGCAGTCCCGCCTGCGGGAGGACTCTTTGGCGCACAAAAGTAATTCTTATTGGATAAACGACAAGTGCACCATTAATACGCTGGCTGAGTCAACTATACCCCCTAGCCCTCGTCAACGGGTCATCCAGGATTTGGCGCGCAGGGTCAGCGCCGCGTAAGGCAGAATCCACCACAGGGCCAAGGCGCTGTAGTAGCTGTAGGCCACGCCGAACAGCACGTTCCACGAACGCTCGCTGCGCAGGTAGTACAGCGCGTACAGGGTGCTGAACAGGGTGCTGCCGAGCAGCAGCGAACCGAGCGCCGCGGGTTCGTCCATCACCATCAGACCGGCCAGCCCCGTGCCCAGATAACGCAGCGGGAAACGCACGTCGGTGATCACGCGATCGAACACGGTCAACAGGCGCGCGACCGGCGGGCGCCGCCACACGATTCCGGCGAGCCGGATCTCCTCGCGGATGAAGCTGCGGTCCCAGCGCAGGAACATCTTGCACAGCCGCCGATACGTGGTCGGCACCATGGTGCGCACCACCGCGGTGTTCTGGTAAAGCGTGTCGTAACCCCGCGCCAGCAGGTAATTGGTCATGGCGCGATCCTCGCCGTAGGTGCAGGCGGCGCCCCAGAAGGTCTGATTCATCCACGCATCCAGCACCTCGCGCACCGCGGAGGTGCGGTAGGCTGCCAGCGCGCCGGGGCAGCAGTACACCGTGCGATAGCCCGACTGGGCCGCACGCAGATAATCGAAGGACAGGATATAGGCCACCTGCAGCATGCGCGGGATCGTGCCTTCGTGGCGATTGTGCACCACCACCTTGCCGGCCACCGCGCCGACCCGCTCGTCGGCGAACGGCGCGACCAGCGCCAGCAGCGTGCCGGCATCGATCACGCTGTCGGAATCGATGGTCACGACCACCTCGCCGCGCGCGCGGCGGAACCCTTCGAGCAGCGCGGCGCGCTTGCCGCGGTTTTCTGGGAAACGGACGGTCGTGACCACCCCGGGATGGCGCGCAGCGGCCTGCTCGATGTAGTCCCAGGTATCGTCGCGGCTACCGTCGTCTACCACCAGTATCTCCAGCAGTTCGGCGGGATAATGCGCGCGCGCCACCGAGTCGATCGATTGCTCCACCATCGCCCCTTCGTTGTAGGCGGGGATGATCACGGTCAACGCCGGCGCCGCCTCCAGCGCGGCGGACGGCACTGGGCGGTAGTGAAACCAGAGCAGGGTTTTGAGCAGCAGCAGCACCAGCTCCAGGCCCGCCCACACCAACAGTGCGTAGGCCAGCGGCTGCAGCCACTCGTGGTAGGCCAGACTACGCGCCATCGGGTGCATGAGCGTGTACGCGATACCTGCCAGCAAGGCCAGCACCAGTCCCGCCAGCAGAAATTCCTGCAAGCGGCGACGCTGGGCCGGATCAGCGGCGGGAAACAGCGGTTCGGGCAATTCGGGGGTGGGCATCAGAGACATGGGGTGCCTCCGCGCGGGGGCAGACGGATGGACGGACGCGACGATGCACGCACGAGGGACTGCCGGCAAGGACCTTGCAGACGGATAATTCAGTGCGATCGGAAGCGACCATTCACCACGCGAGCCTCCCGCTCGGTGAAGGGAATCAGGGGAAACCGATACCTTGCGCCTGGCGGCGGCCGCTTTGCTGCGGCAGAGGCGAAGACCGCGCCGTGGGATGGGGCGAACGCATCTTAATCCCGCCAACGGTGGCCCGCAATAGGCTTCCGAAATCGAAAAAATACATGGCGACGGGGCTCCCCGCCGGGCATGCGCGCGCATACCATAGCCATCGCCCAATCTCATTTCTCCACTGCGTCAGGAGCGCACGGCCCCCATGCCCAGCGAAGGCTTCCACGTCCACGGCGCGCACGAACACGCGCTTGAGCATCACGCCCAGCACGAAGGTCCCGGACTGGCCCAGTACGTGGCCATTTTCACGGCCATTCTCGCCACCCTCGGCGCGATGGTCAGCTACCACGTCAGCGCCACGCAGAACGAGGCGATGATGCTCAAGAACGAGGCCGTGCTCGAATCGACGCAGGCCTCCGACCAGTGGAGCTTCTATCAGGCCAAGAGCACCAAGGGCCATCTGATGTCGCTCGCCGCCGACCTGGCCACCGGCGGCAAGCGCGCCTACTACCTCGACCAGGCCGCCCGCTACGAATCCCAGAAAGCGCAGATCAAGGCACAGGCCGAGGCGCTCGACGCAAAGTCTCACCGGAGCGACGCGCACAGTCAGACGCTGATGCGCCCATTGCACCGGTCCGAACTGTCGCTCAGCCTGATCCAGATCGCCATTTCTCTGGCCTCCATCACCGCCCTCACGCGCAAACGCTGGCTGTTTTACCTCGCCGGCACGGCTGCGGCGGGCGGGCTGGGATTCGCCGCCCTGTCGATCCTGTGACCCCGGCACCGAGCACTGATCGCGAAGGGCGCGCGGCGGCCGATTGACGCGCCACGATTCGTCCGGATAATCGATGCGTTTCGCCCATCGCCCACCCCTTGGGCGCGCGCCCGGAGCCCCTCATGCACACACATGCGCAAACGCTGCAGGCAATGCGGCACCCACACAACTTCGGCCTGCCTCGCTCGCAGGCATCCGAACGCCGCACCTATACCGTCATTGCGATCACCCTGATCACCATGGTGGTCGAGCTGATCGCAGGCTATCTCACGCATTCGATGGCGCTGACCGCCGACGGCTGGCACATGGGTTCGCATGCCGCCGCGCTCGGCATTGCCGCCTTCGCCTATGTCTTCGCGCGCCGCCACGCCGACAACCCGCGCTTCAGCTTCGGCACCGGCAAGGTCAACTCCCTGGCCGGATTCACCAGCGCTGTGACCCTGGCCATCGTCGCACTGCTGATGGTGCTCGAATCCGTCGATCGCCTGTTCAACCCGGTCGACGTGGTGCTCAACGAGGCCATCTGGGTGGCCGTGATCGGCTTCGTGGTCAATCTGGCCAGCGCGCTGGTGCTCGACGACCATCATGATCACGCTCATGGGCATGCCCACGAGCATCACGAGCATCACGAACATCACGAACATCACGACGGCCAGCACGACCACAATCTCCGTGCCGCCTATCTGCATGTCGCCGCGGACGCCATCACTTCTTTGCTGGCGATCGTGGCCCTGCTGTCGGCCAAATACTTCGGCTGGATGTGGATGGACCCGCTGATGGGCATCGTCGGCTCGATCCTGATCGCGCGCTGGTCCTATGGTTTGATGCGCGATGCCGGCGCGGTGCTGCTCGACGCAGAAGACACGCGCCCGCTGCAGACCCGGGTGCAGCAACGCATCGAGGCCGATGCCGACAACCGGGTGTCGGATCTGCACATCTGGCGCGTTGGCCCCGGCACCCACGCCTGCATACTCTCCGTGGTCACCCATGCCCCACGGCCGGCCACGCACTACAAGTCGCTGCTCGCCGGCCTGCCTGGACTCGGGCACGTCACCGTCGAGGTGCTGAGTTGCCCCGGCCGGGCCTGCAACGCCTGAGCGCAGGCAAAAAAAAACCCCGCACATCCCTGTGCGGGGTTTTGCAAGGAGGAAAGTATCGAATTTCCACCGTCGAGTGGCCAGTCACGTCGACGGCGGGGTCATTATGGTGCAGACAGATGACAACGCGATGGCAACAGACCGGAACTGTACACCTGGGCAACGGTCTATCTGCTCATCCACGCCAACCCTGAGGAAATGCCATGAAGGACATGCAGCACGCCGTTCGCCTCGCCTTGGGCACACTGGTGGCGGCTGCACCGCTGCTCGCTCCAGTCGCCGCGCATGCCGCCGCGCCCAAGATGGTCAAATGCTTCGGCGTGAACGCCGCCCATAAAAATGCCTGCAAGACCGCGACCGGCTCCTGCGCCGGCACCGATGCCAAGGCGCGAGACCCCAACGCCTTCATACTGGTGCCCCAGGGCGTTTGCGGCATGATCGCCGGCGGCACCACACACCCGACGCCGATTGCCCTCAAGCGCGAAGAAGCCTTTCGCACGAAACTGAAGGCCATGGCGCCGGCACAGCGCAAGGAAACCCTGGACATGCTGCGCAAAAAGATCCATGCGCTGATGGTGAATAGCGGCTGACGCAGGCCCTCAGCCCAGCAGCCTCCGGATCGCGCGTTCGAGCCTCGCCGGCGCAGTCTGCGGCGCATAGCGCCGATACACGCGGCCCTCGCGATCGATCAGGAACTTGGTGAAATTCCAGCGCACGGGTCCGCCCAGCCAGCCTGGCGCGGCGGCGGTCAAGCATCGGAACAACGGGTGAGCTTCCTCGCCGTTCACCGTCGTCTTGGCGAACATCGGGAAGCTCACGGCATAGCGCGACGCGCAGAAATCGGCGATCGCCGCCTCGTCGCCGGGTTCCTGTTGGCCGAACTGGTCGCAGGGAAAACCAAGCACGCTCAGGCCGCGCGCGACATGGCGTCGGTACAAGGCCTCCAACGCCGCATACTGGGGCGTGAACGCGCAGCGGCTGGCGACGTTGACGACCAGCAGCACCCGTCCACGGTAATCCGCCAGCGTGCACGCGCGACCGTCAATCGTCCTCAGGGCAATTTCGTAAAGGTCCATCGCGCATCTCCGGGCTACCCGTGCCGATGGTAACCGAAACGGCGCCATGCGACGCCGGTTCCGCACTCGACAGCCGCGCCGCACACGGGCAACATCCAAGCGCACCCTCTCAAGACGACGACATGAGCAGCCCGATCATCCCCTTGCCCGCCAGCCGCCCTCTCCAGCATCTGGTCGCGGCACATCGCATCTTCCTCGCCCTCCAGAGCGCAAACTGGGGTGCCGTTGCACTGGGCCTCCTGAGCTGGCGGGAGGGTGGCATCGTCCTGATCCTGAATCTGCTGGCGATGATCGGCCTGGTGCTGTGCCCGCGCTGCCGTTTGCTGGGTCCCAACGTGGCACAGCTGCCGGCCGAAGCTGCAGCCACCGGCGCGGTGGCGCTGACCTTCGATGACGGACCGGATCCTGCCGTCACCCCTCACGTGCTCGATATCCTCGACCGCTATGGCGCCAGGGCCAGCTTCTTCTGCGTGGGCGAGCGGGCCTTGCGCCATCCCGAGTTGATCCATGAAATCCTGCGGCGCGGGCATACTATCGAAAACCATAGCCATCGCCACGCGGCAGGATTTGCGGGCTTTGGCGCCGCCGCGCTGCTCGCCGACATCCTGGCCGCGCAGCAGGCGCTGAGCGATATCGGCGGCCGCGCACCGCGTTATTTCCGTGCGCCCATGGGTTTTCGCAGTCCGTTGCTCGCCGAGGCGCTGCGTCGCCTTGATCTGACCCATGTTGCCTGGACCCGCCGCGGCTACGATCGACTGCTGCGCGACCCTCGCCGGATCGTGCGGCGGCTGACTCGCAATCTCGCAGTAGGCGATATCCTGCTCCTGCACGACAGCGACGGCCGTATCGGCGGCGCACCCGTGGTGCTCGAGGCGCTCCCTCTTCTGCTGGAACAGCTGGCCGCACAAGGCCTGCATGCGATCGCGCTGCCGGATGGTCTGGCCGAGGCCGCGGCGGAGCCGATACAACAACCCCACTGGCATCGCTGACCGAACGCTCCGTCCGACGTTCCCGCCCCACCTGTTTCATGGCATGCTTGATCGACGCGTGCGCCACTTGGCACCACCGCACAGGAAATCCCGTCTTTTGAACCGACCCGCCGAAACCGACGCTCGACCACCCGCGCTTGCCGTCCACGCGCTACGCAAGCAGTATGGCGATCTGGTGGCCGTAGCCGGCATCGGACTTGAGGTCCGGCATGACGAAATCGTGGGGCTTCTCGGCCCCAATGGCGCCGGCAAGACCACCACCATCAATATGCTCCTCGGCATTCTCGAACCCAGCGACGGTCGCATCCAGATCGAGGGCATCGATCTCCTCGCTCGCCGCCGAGAAGCCCTGTCCCTCACCAATTTCGCCGCCATCTACGCGCCCATGCCGGGCAACATGACGGTTTACGAGAACCTGAAAATATTCGGCATGCTCTACGGCGTGCGCGGCCTAGGCGCCCGGATCGAAACGCTGCTGGACGAATTCGATCTCATGCCCTATCGCAACCGCAAATGCGGCGTGCTCTCCTCCGGCGAACAGACGCGCGTCGCACTCGCCAAGGCCATGCTCAACGAGCCGCCGCTGCTCCTGCTCGACGAGCCGACCGCTTCGCTGGACCCCGCCAGTGCCCACGACATCCGGGCGCGCCTGCGCGCGTATGCGGGACGCCGCCACTGCGGCGTCCTGTGGACCTCTCACAACATGTCCGAAGTGGCCGAGGTCTGCGACCGCGTGCTGTTTCTGTCGCGAGGACGCATCCTGCTCGAAGGCGATCCGCGGGCCTTGCCGCGCGCGCATGGACGCGAGACCCTCGAAGACCTGTTCATCCACATCGCCCGAGAACCCCTGGCCTACGGGGCTGGCTCATGAGTCCGCAACGCATCGCCGCCATCGCCCTGCGCCAGTTCTACATCATGCGCGGCAGCCCCGCGCGCATCCTGCCGATTTTCATCTGGGTCGGCGTGGACATGGTGCTCTGGGGCTTCTTCACCCGCTATCTCAACCACGTCACGGACAGTGGGCTGGACTTCGTGCCGCGTCTGCTGGGTGCCGTGCTGCTGTGGG
This sequence comes from Acidihalobacter prosperus, assembly GCF_000754095.2. Taxonomy (NCBI): domain Bacteria; kingdom Pseudomonadati; phylum Pseudomonadota; class Gammaproteobacteria; order Chromatiales; family Ectothiorhodospiraceae; genus Acidihalobacter; species Acidihalobacter prosperus. The sequence continues at coordinate 1,038,785 of NZ_JQSG02000006.1, read as the reverse complement.
ATTTCTTCATCCGGGTCATGATCGGCATGACCTCGGCCTTTTTCGAAGACGTCTGGGCGCGCAACTTCCTCAATCTGTTCACCTCGCCGCTGAGCATTCCCGAATACGTCGGCGGGCTGGTGCTGACCAGCATCGCCACCAGCGCCCTTGGACTGATGCTGATGATGCTCATGGCCAGCGCGATCTTCGGCCTGTCGTTCCTGACCTACGGCCTGTTGCTGATTCCCTTTCTGCTCATCCTGTTTCTGTTCGGCATCGCGCTCGGCATCTTCTGCAGCGCTTTGGTCATGCGGCTGGGCCCCGCCACCGAATGGCTGATCTGGCCGATACCGGCCGTGATCTCGCCCTTCGCGGGCGTTTTCTATCCGCTGAGCACGCTGCCGGAATGGATGCAGTTCATCGGGCGCACCCTGCCGCCGTCGTACGTCTTCGATGGCATACGCGCGCTGTCGGCCGGCCAGCACTTCCCGCTTGCCGCCCTGATGGGCAGTCTGGCGCTGACGCTGGGCTATATCGCAATCGCGATCGCCTATTTCCTGCATGTTTACCGGCATGCGGTGCGTAGCGGTCTGCTGGCCCGTTACCATGCGGAAAGCGTCAACTAGGGCCTGTTCACACGATGCGGTGGGGTGCTGCCGGAGCCGGTTTTCGTGGCTCGCGAGACGCAAAAAGCGGCCCGGCCCTGCGGGTTGCGACTGGAAAACCGCCACTCTGTGTTGCTCGTCGCTGATTTGGAATCACCAAACCGCGCTACTCGCGCCTTGATTGGCGATTTTTCAGTCACAACAGCGCCCCACCGCATCGTGTGAACAGGCCCCTGGAACATCACGGACTCGCGGGCAACAGGCGGCCGCGCCTGAGCAGTTGACTGGCTCTCACGGGATTGCGCCGCCGGCCTGGCCCGCCGCGCCCGGCGGACCAGGCCGGTGGATCAACTCAGGTCGTCCTCGATCCGCCTGATCCTCGCCTCTTCTTCCCTGCGGCTATGTCGGTAAAACCAAAACAACGCCACCAGAAAACAGGTCCAGGGCACAAGAATGTCGGCGCCCATCCACCACCAAGCGGGCAGATCGATCGTGTGCGGGATGATGAAGTGCAGTGCGGGGATATGCAGGTGTGGCAGCGCGTGACTGTGCGCGGGTATATTCATCTACAGCTCTCCTCTGGATCGATTCGTTCAACATTGCGTCTTCCGAACATCCATCAGTGCTGACCCCACACGCGCCGAAAAGCCCATCCAAAGACAAAATTATATCTACAAATCAAATAATTACATACCCCCCCTTGGGGTCAATCACAGGGGCGCCGCAGTGCCACGTTTGGCCAGCGCCCATGGATATTCGGTGTTTATTCACACATAAAAATCATGGTTTAATATTGACGCAGATCAATGTCCTCGCATTCAATCCTTCTTTGGTAGCATGAGAATTCGACGCGCAAGCCGACGGCGCAATGTGATACTTTTACGCACGAAAATACTTGTTCATATAAGTCCGGCAGCCCGTTGCGGTGGTGACGACGGCGAGAGGCCGGACCGGCACAGGAAGGATGCCATGTCTCAAGCTATATCCATGATGGCCCGTCACGCGCTACCGCGAACACCACTGCTCGCCGATAGCCCCGAAGATCTGGAACAGGCCGCCCGCATACTCAAGTCGATGGCACATCCCATGCGTCTGAAATTGATATGCGCACTGGGCGACGAGGAATTCAGCGTCAAGGAGCTGCTCGATCGCGTCGGCACCACGCCGACCAACATCTCGCAGCATCTCGGCATCCTGCTGAGCGGCGGCCTGGTGACGCGCCGGCGCCGCGGAAACCGGCATTTCTATCGCATCGGCCACAACCACACTCTGGAACTGATCCAGCACATACGCGATATCTTCTGCCCGGAAACCAGGCGACGCCACTGAACCGCCAGCCACACGCCTACGGCTGAAGGCGGTACGGACGCCAGAGTCCCCTGCATCGGCGTAGTGACGCCGTCGCGCTACGACGAGCGCCCCCACAACCCCGCATCGGACGCCACCCGAGCTGCGTCACCCGGATGTAGACCGCCTCACGGCCCTTGCACTTCGCTCCAAAACCATCAAACTGGGCGGGTATCACTAAAATAACCATTGGTGTTACCAACGACTCTCAGGGGCCCCAGGTGAGCGACGACACGGCCATATCGCTGGACGAAACCGCATCGCCCGCACGCATACGGCGCCTGACCCAGGTCTACAAGGCACTCAGCGAGATCAACCAGGCCATCGTGCGCATGAGCGAGGAGGCCGAACTATTCCCGCTCGTCTGTCGTGTCGCGGTCGAGTTCGGTGGCGCCCGTATGGCCTGGATCGGCGTAGGTGACCCGGTGACCGGTCGACTGGTACCCGTGCAACGCCATGGGCACGGCATCGAGTACCTGCAACACATCAAGATCGCAATCAGCGATCAGGAAGCGGAGGGACAAGGTCCCTCCGCGACGGCCTTCAGGGAAGGTCGCCCCGTCATCGTCAATCATTTCACCACCCATCCCACAACCAAGCCCTGGCACGAACAGGGCATCCGCTTCGGCTGGAACAGCAGTGGGTCATTCCCGATCCCGCGAGGCGGCGCCGCCTTCGCCGAACTCGTTGTCTACCACACCGACGAGGATTTTTTCGACGACGAAGCCGTTGCCCTTTTCGACGAAATGGCTCGCGACATCAGTTTTGCGCTGGACAATTTCGACCGCGTGGCGCAGCACGAGTCGGCAGTCGAAGCACTCAAAAGCAGCGAACGCCACTTCCGCGCCTATTTCGAACGCTCCATGGTCGGCATGGCGGCCACATTGCCGGACCGTGGCTGGCTGGAAGTCAATGACGCGCTGTGCAACATACTCGGCTATAGCCGCGAGGAATTGTCCGGCCGGACGTGGGCATCCCTCACACATCCGGAGGATCTCCAGCAAAACGAATCCCTGTTCGCCCGCCTGCAACATGGCGAGATCGACGAATACACCATGGAAAAGCGCTACCTGCGCAAGGACGGCGGCATCGTCCACACCCATCTTGCCGCACGCGCGGTGCGTAACGACGATGGCAGCCTCGCCTATGTCGTGTCGCTGATTGAAAACATCACTCCCCGCAAGCAAGCCGAGGCACGCGACCGGATCCGCGAGCAGGCACTCGAACGCGTCGCCAAGGGCGTGTCTTTGAACGAACTGATGGAGGCGCTGATCCGCGACGTCGAGGCCGGCAACCCTGGCATGAAGTGTTCGATCCTGCTGCTTGACGATGACGGCGAAACCCTGCAGACCGGGGCCGCGCCCAGCCTGCCTGCGTTCTACAACGAGGCGGTCAACGGCCTGCGCATAGGCCCCGGCATCGGCTCCTGCGGCGCCGCCGCCTATAGCGGTGTGCGCGTCGTGGCCGAAGACATCGCCACGCACCCGAACTGGAACGGCGATTTCAGGCAGATTGCCGCGCGTGCGGGGCTTGCCGCCTGCTGGTCGGAACCCATTCGCTCGGCAGGCGGCGAAGTGCTCGGCACCTTCGCGATCTACCATCAGCGCCCGTGCGCGCCCGGCATGCACGAGATCGCCGTCATCGAGAGCGCCGCCAACCTGATGGGCATCGCCATCGATCGCCGGCGCGCCGAGGAGGAACGGCATCTCGCATCGCTGATCTACCGGAGCAGCAGCGAGGCCATGCTGGTCACGGATGGGGACAACCGCATCGTCGCCATCAACCCCGCCTTCACCGAAATCACCGGTTACGAACTCGCGGACATCCACGGCCAGAACCCGAGAATCCTGCGCTCCGGCCGGCACGACGACGAATTCTACCGGCTGATGTGGCAGGCCATCGCGAGCGAGGGCATGTGGCAAGGCGAAATCTGGAATCGCCGCAAGAACGGCGAAATCTTTCCTGCCTGGCTGACCATCAATACGGTACGCGCGGACAGCGGCGAAGTACTGCGCTACGTCGCCCTAGGCTCCGACATCAGCGACAAGGTGCGTTCAGACGAATTGATCTGGCGCCAGGCCAACTTCGATTTCCTCACGGAATTGCCCAACCGCTACATGCTGCACGACCGCCTCGAACAGGAGATTCGCAACGCCCATCGAGAACGCTCCAAACTCGCGTTGCTGTTCATCGATCTCGATCGGTTCAAGGAGGTCAACGACACGCTCGGGCACCCGGTCGGGGATCTGTTGCTCATCGAGGCAGCCGAGCGCATCAGCGCATGCGTACGCGAATCCGATACCGTCGCACGTCTGGGCGGCGACGAATTCACCGTCATTCTCGGTCATATCGCAGAGACCCGCGATGCCGAACGCATCGCCCAGCACATACTCGCAGCCCTGTCCGTGCCCTTTACCTTCGGCCGGGACTCCGCCTACGTCACCGCGAGTATCGGCATCACGCTCTACCCCGAGGATTCGACCGATCTCGAGCAGCTGCTGCGCAACGCCGACCAGGCCATGTACGCGGCCAAGAGCGCGGGCCGCAATCGCCTGAGCTATTTCACCCAGGCGCTGCAGGAATCGGCCCAGCATCGCCTGCGGCTGATCAACGACCTGCGCGGCGCGTTGTCCGAGATGCAGCTCGAACTGCACTTCCAGCCCATCATTTCTCTGGCCGACAGGCGCGTGGTCAAGGCCGAGGCCCTGCTCCGCTGGCGGCACCCCGAAAGGGGCATGATTCGCCCCGACGAATTCATCCCACTGGCCGAGGAGACCGGCCTGATCATCGAGATTGGCGACTGGGTGTTCCGTGAATCCGCGCGCTGGGCGCAGCGCTGGACGCAGGATGCGCATCGAAAGCTGCAGATTTCGGTCAACATGTCGCCGCTGCAGTTCCAGAGCGAAAACCTGATTATCGACGACTGGCTGAACCATCTGCGCAAGCTCGGCGTCGCCGAGAGCGCCATCAGCATCGAAATCACCGAAGGTCTGCTGCTCAACGCCCATCCGGAAGTCATCGACAGGCTGCTCGGCTTCCGCGATGCCGGCATCCAGGTCGCCATCGACGATTTCGGGACGGGCTATTCGGCGCTGTCCTATCTCAAGCGCTTCGATATCGACTACCTGAAGATCGACCAATCGTTCATCAGCAACCTCGAAACCGAGCCCAACGATCTCGCCTTGTCGGAAGCCATCGTCATCATGGCGCACAAACTCGGGCTTGAGGTCATCGCCGAAGGCGTCGAAACGGAAGCGCAGTGCCGGCGGTTGAGGGAGATCGGCTGCGACTATGGCCAGGGTTATCTGTTTTCCAGGCCGCTGCCCCCCGAATCATTCGAACGTCTGCTGCGCCAGGGCTGATCTGCCCGAAGGCACGCACGGCCAGCGGTGCGCCACGGCTCCCCGCAGCACACCGCCGCCGCAAACTGGCACTCAAACGTAACCGAGGATCGCGCCGAGCAGCGGCATCGCACTGCCGATACCGCGCAACTCTCCCAGGTGCCGCGCCACGGGCATATCGATCACATTGGTCAGATAGCCGATAGCCGCAATGACGGCGACAAGGATCACGAAAACCTGCGTGTTGCCGGCACCGCGAACTTGTCTCGATGCCGTCGGGTGTTCCGTCTGGCCGTGGTTCGGGGCTGCAGTCATATTGTGACCTCCCGATAGGTGTGTGGTTGCCCCCTACAGGTGGCGCCGGATACATAGCCTGCCCGACATGCGTGGCGAATAACGGCGCCTGTCTACCATGCGACTCCAGCGCCAGCGCACGGTTCCCCGGCGGCCCCGCCCCGGCACACCCTCGATTGATGTCGATCAAGGTTGCGCGAAAACACAGGCGAAGTGGTGCCTCGGCATGCCGAATCAATCGCCGACGCTGAAGGCCTCGACCAAGGCGGCATGGTGTCCATCCAGATTCGCATCGATGAGAGGGTACAGGACGCCCTCTTCCTTGAAATTGTGTCGTTCGAGCTGGTCGCGCAATCCGGCCAGCGTTTCGACATCCGCAGGAGCGCCCGCCAGCCGCCCCAAGCGCTTCTCGATGTCGACATGCTCGTCCCGCATCACCCGCGTCGGCGCCGCTGTCCCGCCGCTTGCCACGAACAGCGGAAACAGGCGCTGTTCTTCGAAGGCCATATGCCGGCGCAGACCCCAGATCAGATCGCCGAGGGCGTCGCCGCCCCCCTCTCCCGACTCCGCACGCGCTGTGGCGGCATCGAGCAATGCGTCGAGACGGGCATGATCGGCCTGCAGCACCTCTCCGATGCGCGCCGCATGCCGGGCTTCGCGGCGACACACGCTGACCACCCTTCGCGCCGGTGAATCCGCCTGCATCAACCATAACAAAGCCAGCCGTCGCGGCGGCACGAAGCGCTCGAATAGTGCGCGCAGGTCACGGTCGTCGACGACGGTGAGCGCCTGCCCTGACAGCAGCACGTCGAACACGTCGGACAAGGCGCGATCGCGCAGACGCATCGGCAGCCGGCGCAGATCCAGGGTTTGACGCGGCGGATCGCGATCGGCTTGCGATGCGGGCGCGACGTCCTTGCGGTACAGCCGCAGATAAAAACGTGTGTCTTCGCTGGCCGGCGTCACGCGATGCGGCAGACCCGCCGGAATCACGCCGATCTCGCCGGCAACAAGCTGCCAGCATCTGCCCGAACCATCCAGCCAACGATATTCCAGCGCGCCGCGCTCGATCACGATCTCGACCCACACGCCATGCGTCGTATGATGTGATTCGCACAGCCCCGGCGGCATGTGTCCACCGTCAAAGACCGGCGTACGGCTGAACCGCACGTAACTTGCCGGCAACGGCATCGCCGGCTTGCGCACGACTGGCCTCTCCTCACGCAGCGTCTCCATGCTAGGGCCCGTCCCGAGAATCATGCTCGCGCCGTCTCGCCATGGCGCGTCCGAGCGCCGTCAGGTCTTGTGCCGTAAGCAGTGTTCGCGCCAGCGGCAATACCGTCTCGTCCTCGAAGCGGTAATGCGCCCGTGTCATGTCGACAAACATTCCGGCATCCGGCGCCTGCACGCCATCCCCGCGACTCAATGCCTGCAGCGCGGCACGCACACCGTGCCAGGCAGCCGACTGGGCGCGATGATCCTCATCGATGCGGACGCTCCATGCCGCCACCGCCGCCCGTGCCTTGGGGGCGCATGCGCGACGACACATCATCGGCAGCAAATCTGTCTCCTCGTCGGCATGGTGCAGGGGCGCGGCATGCTCGAAATAGGCCACGATACCGGCCGCCGCCCTGCGTGCCGTCTCATCGGAACCGTGTGTATCCAGGTGTGCCGGCATAAGCTCGAGCCGGCCACAGAATATTTCCATGCGCCGGTGGCAATCCGCGAGCAAACCCAAAGGATCCTCAAAACCGGCAGATGGTGTCGGTAACAACATGATGTTCGGCCCTCCTCCTCACGCACCTTGGCCACGCCAGCCATCAGTCCGCGATACGCGGCGGAGCCGGCTCTTCGGCGCTCTGGTCATCGCCTGGATGCAGAGCATGGCGCCAGACGCGGATCGACGGCCTTGATCCAGGTCAAGCCTGAGCGGCCGGATCCGAACGGGAGGATACGGGCATGCAACGTGCGATGCGTTAGACTGATCGCTCCTTGTCTGCACGCCTGTTCGCGCCCACTCGCTGAAGCGCCCGCCCATGATCGAAACCCTGCAGGACATCGGTCTTTTCGCCAGCCTGGACCAACACCAGCTCGACAGCCTGGCACGCCACATCGGACGTCGAAAACTCGCGCGCGGCGAGACCTTGTTCGATGCCGGCACGCCGGCGCGCACCTTCTTCCTGCTGCGCACGGGGCATATCAAACTGTTCATGCTCTCCCGGCAGGGAGGCGAAAAGGTGATGAATATCGTCGCACCGGGCGACACCTTCGCCGAAGGCGTCGCCTTCATGGAGCACCCCGTCTATCCGGTCGGCGCAGAGGCGCTCGAAGCCAGCGAGGTGTGGACCGTGGATGCCGCGGTTTTCCGCTCCTTACTGCTGGAATCCCCAGTCGCCTGTCTGGCGCTGCTCGGGCGGCAAACGCGTCGCATCCAGGGGCTGTTGGCGGAAATCGAGGCGCAGACGCTCGAAGGCGCACACTACCGGCTGATCGCCTACCTGCTGGCACAGGCGCAATCCGATCGGAGTCTCGAACTGCCCGCGTCGAAAACCGTGATCGCCGCCCATCTCGCGATCAAGCCGGAAACCTTGTCGCGCCTGCTCGGCGAACTGCAACGGCGTGGCCTGGTGCAGGTACACGCGCGCAGCGTGCACCTGCTCGACATTCCCGGCCTGCGCACGCTCGCGGCCGCCCCCACCCTGCACACCTGACAACCTCAGCCCAACCCGACATCCCGCACACGCATGGCCGGCTTGATCTGGGTCAACACGGACCGTCCTGGCCGATGCTAGAAATAGCGCAATTTCGTTGTTCATGCAGTGAGGGGGGAGCCTCGACGAGTCGCGTCGGGGACGGTTGCGAAGCCATCGGGACTCAATAATGCGGATTGATTTTCCGTTCGCGACGGATCGGATGACGGCGCCATCCGCATCCGGCAAGCACCCGGTCCTGTCATCGCAACCCCATGTCTCCGGCGCACTCCCCGCGGCCGATATGCCGCGCGGCATACGCATCCCCAACAGGCATCTGGCAGCGACGCGATTCGACTCCACGGTCCGAGGCTGAATCACTTCAGTCTAGAGAGCAAGCCATCGCGTCGCGTAGCCGAAAGTGACGCCGAACCCGACCCGAGATAACCGCCGCAAGAAACACGAATTCGGTGGCGAGAATCATGCAAGTGTAAACATACATTTCATCGCTCTGGTGCCCTGGGTATACAAAATCCATCTGTTCCTGGGCTGACGGCGTTCCTGCTATTCCCCTTTACGCGACTGGTGCATATCTGGAGTGCCCCGGTCGGCACCTCGGACGGCGCTATCAGATCGTTCGCAAACGTCAGGCCTGACGAATCCGCCGCTCATGGCCGACGGTAACCAAGCGCATCGGCAACCGTCGGCGCGGCATATGCTGGTCCGCCGTACCCAGGACACTGCATTGACCGGATTTCCACGAGGCGATGGCTGCCGGAGGCCGGTCACCCCCTCAGATCAAGTACACCGCATCACCGACGCGCAGGCAGCCTGTCTCCAGCCCTCTGCCATAGATGCCCAGGTTCTGCTCCGCTTCGCGGACGATGCTGCGCAAGATCGAGGCGTCCTCCGACAGTCCGCGCTGCTTGCGTGCGACCGCGCCGCAGCGCGGCGTCGTCTCGGTGCAAGCCACCCGGGCCGAACCCAGATGTAGCTTGCGCCCGATCCAATCCTGCTCGACGTACCCCTCGGCCTCGGGCGCTGTCTCGATCACGACGTTCGGCCGAAAACGGCGCACGTTCCAGTCCGCCGCGGGACTCGAGGCGCGCAACCGAGCCAGCGTGGCGGTGGTCACCAAATGGAACGGCGTGACCAGAAAGAACGTCCCGGGCTGACAGACATACTCCGAAAACTCAGGTGGCGCACCGCTGAAATCCGGCAATGGCTCGCCCGGCAGACGCGCGAAGGTCGCCTTGAGTTCCTCGAACCAGGTGTGGTCGTCTGCTTTGTGGCGCCGGTAGAAGCTGCCGTCCCCAAGCGGCCGCAGGGCTTCGAGGGTCGATGAGCGCCCGGTAAGCGCGGACAGGCTTGCATGGATGTCGCCATCGTCGCTGCCCATCACGTCGCCCTCGGGAAACCGCACGTCCACATGGCCGCTGCCGTCCGCACGCAGTCGCGCGTCGCAGCCCAGCAGCTCGGGCCGGAACTTGCAGCCTTGGATCTCGCCCCGCGCGGTATCGCGCAGTGCCCATAGACGGTCGCCCTCGATGCCGGCGCCAGCGACCAGCCGCCCCTCCTTCAGCGCTTCGCCCGCCATGCCCTTGACCGGGTAACGCCAAATCTCCCTGATGATGCCGATCTGCTCCACACCCTCTCCTTGCCGTGAGTGACGGGTGATTGCCAAGCAGATTGCGTGCCGGAGGGCGACGAGCCGTCAGCAGGCTATGGGGTCACCCTATAACGGGGCCATCCCGGCAATCACCAGCCTCGCAAAGCCCGCCCGGGCAAGGCGAGGCCCAACGAGTGCCGGCTTCATGACCGCCGATCACACTCACCAGCGGCTCGCGCGCTCAACAAAAAAAGCCCCTCCCGCCACCGACGGAAGGGGCGTCGCTTCAAACCTTGATCAATGTTCGCGCACGGCGCGCCAGATGGCCTGATAGGCCTGCATTTTTTCGCCCTTGAGACCCGGCATGTAATGCAGGCGCTTCCATTGCTCGGCCGTCGGCTGCACCAGCGGCGAGGTCAGCACCTTGTCGAGGTAGGGCTTGGCGGCCGCATTGGGGCTGGCGTAGACGTTGTAGTTAGACAGTTCGGCGCCGATCTTGGCGTCGAGGATGAAGTTGATGAACTTGTACGCCAGTTCGGGATTCGGCGCATGCGACGGGATGGCCATGTTGTCCACCCATACCTCGGCGCCGCCCTTCGGGATGATGTACTTGATGTACTTGGTCGCCTTCGGGCTGCTCTCGATTTCGTTAGCGAGGTCGCCGTTGTAGACGATGCCGGCGGCGATCACGCCCTTTTCGAGCTGGTGCAGCGCCGGGGTACCGTCGACGAAACCGACGAAGTTATGACGTTTCTTGGTTTCGATGACCAGCTTGGCTGCTTCCTTCCACTGCTCGACCTTGTCGCAGTTGAAGCCGTAACCGAGGTAGGCGCAGGCGGCGTGCAGGGTGTCCTGGCCGCTGCCGCCCATGAGCGCGAAGGGATAGCTGGGGTTGACCTTGGGGTCGAACAGAATGCCCCAGGTCTGCGGAGGATTCTTGAACTTGCGGGTGTCGTAGGCCAGCGCCGTGGTACCCCACTGATAGGGGATGGCGTACTCGTCGTTCGGGTCGTAGGCCGTGTTTTGGAATTCCGGCATCAGATTCTTGAAGTTCGGCAGTTTCGACTTGTCGAGTTTTCGGATCAGGCCTGCATGGGCCATACGTTCGATCATGTAGTTGGACGGCACGACGACGTCGTACTGCGAGGTGCCGCCGGCGTTGAGCTTGGCGAGCAGTTCGGAGTTCGAGGAGTAGTAGGTCTGCACCACCTTGACGTGATACTTGGCCTCGAACTGCTTGATGATCTTCGGATTCATGTACTCGGTCCAGTTGAACAGATACAGGGTCTGTTCGGCCGAGGCCAGCGCGGGCAAGGCCGCGATCGAAAGCAACAACAGGCTTTTCTTGAGTAGTTTCATTTTCGATATTCCCCTTGCTGAGATGGTCAGGCGGACGGTTGGCCGTGGGACGACAGGTACCCGTGTCGACGGGCTTGGAAAAAGGTTTGCGCCAGTGCGACCAGGAGCACCGCACCGATCATGAGGCTGGCGATCGCATTGGTCTGAGGCGTGACGCCATGACGTGCGATGCTGCCCCAGATATAGATCGGCAGGGTCACGCTGCCGGGGCCGCTGGTAAAGAAACTGATCACGAAATCGTCCAGCGACAACGTGAAGGCCAGCAGGAAACCGGCGATCAGCGCCGGCTTGAGTACCGGCAGCCAGAAGGCGTAGAGGCTCTTGAGCGGCGAGGCATAGAGATCCGCGGCAGCATGTACCAGGTTGCGATCGAGGCCGACCAGCCGGGCATAGACCACCAGTGCGACGTAGGGAATCTGGAAGCTGACGTGGGCGATGCCCATGGTCACCAGTCCGGCACTGGGCCAGCCGATGAACCGGTGCATGTAGTTGAAGAACACCATCTGTGAAATACCGTAGATCACGTCGGGCATGACGATCGGTAGATAGACGATCAAGGCCAGGATGGCGAAGCCACGGCCACGGTAGCGATGCAGTCCAACGGCGAGCAACGCACCGAGCACGGTGCCCGCAGCGGCCGACAGCAGACCGAGCTCGAGCGAGCGGAACAAGGCGTGCAGCATGCCGCCCTGCTGCCAGACGCGCTCGTACCAATCGAAGGTGAACCCCGTGAGATGTACCGCCGCGGCCTCCGGCTCGAACGAGAAGGCCACCACGACAAACAACGGCAGCCAAAGAAAGGCCAGGGTGGCGATGGCCATGCCCTGCATCGCGCGATCGATGGCGGAAGCGCGCCTCATAGCAGGTTCGCCTCGCCGGCATTGAGGCGCCGGGCCATGCGACGGAACACGACCAGCCCGCCGAAGGTGAACAGCAGCATCACCAGGGTGAGCGCGGCGCCGAAGGGCCAGTCGGGCATCGAGCTGAACTGCTGCGCGATCAGATTGCCGAGCAGCATCGCCCGGTCGCCGCCGAGCAGCTGCGGCACGATATAGGCGCCGAAGGCAGGTATGGCCACCAGGATGATGCCGGCCAGTAGACCCGGCACGGTCTGCGGGAACACACCATGGCGGAATACCCGCCAGCCGCTGGCGTAGAGATCGCGCACGGCGTCGACCAGGCGCCAGTCGAGTTTTTCCACTGAAGCGTAGATCGGCAACACCATGTACGGCAGGTAGTTGTAGACCAGCCCCATGGAGACCGCGAAACTGCTCGGATAAAGGCCCATATGCTGCGGCAGGAAACCGAGCGCGACGGCAACATGGGACAGCCAGGTGTCGGGCGCCAAAATCTGCATCCAGGCGTAGGTGCGCACCACCTGGTTGGTCCACGAGGGCACGATGACCAGCAGCAGCAGCACCGGGCGGTAGCGAACCGGCGCGCGGGCGATGAAGAAGGCCAGCGGGTACGCCAGCAACGCCGTGGCAACCGTGGTGTAGGCGGCCTGCAACAGCGAGCGCCAGACCACCTCGAGATTGCCCGGACTCCAGCCCAGGAAGCTGTAGCCGGCGACCTGTGTGAACGCGTGCACGGTCAGCGGCAGCGCCGGTTGACCGTAGGGGTCGTTGGTCATGAACGCGAGCAGAGCCATCAGCAGGCTGGGCAGAAACAGGAACAGCGTGATCCAGGCCACGCCCGGACCGACGGTGAGAGCGAAATGGAAACCGCGCCGCAACACCGCCTTCATCGATGGCGCCTCCGGAGCCGGTCCACGCGTCAGCGCTCCGCCAGAGGCACGATGTCGCGCGGATGCACCTGCACCTGCACGGTCTCGCCCTCTGCGGGCAAGTGCGTGTCATGAGACTGGTGCGTGACCATCGCCACCAATGCCGCGCCGCCGACGTCCAGTGCGTAACGAGTGCCGGCGCCGAGATAGATACGCTCGACCACGCGGGCCTCGAAACGGTTGCAGGCCTCATCGGCCGTCGCACCCAGCGAGAGTCGTTCGGGGCGCACCATCACCTGGTGCAGACCTGCGGCCGGTGGCTCGTGCAGGCGCAACCGGCCGATGGGCGTATCCACCTCGTCGCCGGTGATGCCGTTGACCTCCAGACTGTTGGCCTGCCCCAGAAATTCCGCGACATAAGCCGTGCGCGGGCGCTCGTAAAGTTCGGTGACGCCGCCGACCTGCTCCACCAGCCCGTCGCGCATTACCGCGATGCGGTCGGACAGGGTCAGCGCCTCCGCCTGGTCGTGGGTCACCAGGACGAAGGTCATGCCGAGCCTCCGCTGGGTACGCTTGAGCTCCAGTTGCAGTTCTGCGCGCAGTTTGGCATCGAGCGCCGACAGGGGTTCGTCGAGCAGCAGAATCTGCGGTTCGTTGACCAGCGCGCGGGCCAGCGCCACACGCTGCTGCTGCCCGCCGGAAAGCTGCTCCGGCCGCCTGCCCGCCAGTGCCTCGATGTGCATGAAGGCGAGCATCTCGGCCACCTTGCGCTGGCGCGCGGGCTTGTCCATGCCTTGCATGCGCAGGCCGAAGGCGACGTTGTCGGCCACGTTGAGATGGGGAAACAAGGCGTAGGATTGGAATACCGTATTGACCTTGCGCGCGTGGGCAGCCTGGGTTGTGACCTCGCGGCCGTCGATCAGCACGTCGCCGCCATCGGGGCGCTCCAGCCCCGCGATCAGACGCAGCAGCGTGGTTTTGCCGCAGCCGGAGGGGCCGAGCAGGGTGAAGAACTCGCCGGGACGCACCTTGAGATCGACGCCCGCCAGCGCGGGATGGCCGTCATACCGTTTGCTGAGATTGACCACCTCGAGACCAACGCCTGTCGAGGCACCGGTCTGGCCGGTCGGGGTCGTCCGTCGGTCCAATGCTGTCGCCACGTGTTTCTCCCCTTGATCGCTGCGGCCTATCATGGTGCCGAAGACCCATGGCCCAACAGCGGCACACCGGATTTCATTACCAAGATACGTGCCAATCACCTAATCAGACAGCCCCGACAAGCCCCGCGACTGATCAATATATTAGACGCGACACGCGCGGCCGCCCCCGAAGCAACGCTGGCGCACGTCACGCGGCTCCGCATCGAGAGCCGCACAGCCCCGGTCATTAATATGCGCGATGGATACATCGCGGTTCCATGTCCACCCTTGACTCCGCGCGGCGCCGCGTCAGCCCGTCGTTTATCCTAAACGCCGCCCTTCGCAAGTTCCGGGTCGGCCGCCGCGCACCAAAACAGGGCGCCACCCGTTATCGCATCACCTCGCCCAGCCGCGTCGCCGCCTGGTCCAGAGAGCGGGTTGCCTTCTCGATCAGCTCGTCCACCTGTTCGCGGCTCAGCACCAGCGGCGGCGAGATGATCATGGTATCGCGAACCGCGCGCATGACCAGCCCGTTTTCGACGCAGATGTCTCGGCACAGCGTGCCGACCTTGCCGGCCGGCGCGAAATCCTCGCGCGGCGACTTGGATTTGACCAGTTCGAGCGCCGCGACCATGCCCACGCCGCGCGCCTCGCCGACCAGAGGATGGTCGGCGAGCTCGCGCCAGCGCCGCTGCAGATAAGGCGAGACATCCTCCGCCGCACGCTCGATGATGCGCTCGTCGCGCAGGATGCGCAGATTGGTCGCGGCCACCGCGGCAGCCACCGGATGGCCGGAGTAGGTGAAGCCGTGGAAGAACTCGCCGCCCTCCCCGATCAGCACGTCGGCCACCTTGTCGCCGACCAGCACGCCGCCGATGGGCTGGTAGCCCGACGACAGCCCCTTGGCGATGGCCATGAGATCTGGCTCGATGCCGTAGTGTTGCGAGCCGAACCAGGTGCCGAGCCGGCCGAAGCCGGTGATGACCTCGTCGGCCACCAGCAGGATGTCGCGTTCGGCGCAGATGCGCTTGATCTCGGGCCAGTAGCTGTCGGGCGGCACGATCACCCCGCCCGCCCCCTGGATCGGCTCGGCGATGAAGGCGGCGACGTTGCACTCGCCGAGTTCGTCGATCTTGCGCTCCAGTGCGCGCGCCGCGCGCAGGCCGAACTCGTTCACGTCCATCTCCGGCGCCACGCCGAAGTGATACGGCTGCTCGATGTGCGCGATGCCGGGAATCGGCAGATCGCCCTGCGCGTGCATCGCCTTCATCCCGCTCAGGCTGGCGCCGGCCACGGTGCTGCCGTGGTAGGCGTTGTCGCGCGCGATGATGATCTTCTTGTAGGGCTTGCCCTTGAGCTTCCAGTAGTAGCGCACCATGCGCAGCACGGTGTCGTTGGACTCCGAGCCCGAGCCGGTGAAGAAGACGTGCTTGAACTGCGGCGGGGTCAGCTCAGCGAGCAGCGCGGACAGCTCCACCGCCGGCGGCGTCGAGCACTGGAAGAAGTTGTTGTAGTAAGGCAGCTCCTGCATCTGCGCGTACGCCGCATCGGCCAACTCCTTGCGCCCGTAGCCGATGTTCACGCACCACAACCCGGCCATGCCGTCGAGGATCTTGTTGCCCTCCGAATCCCAGATGTAGCAACCCTCGGCATGCGTGATGATGCGCGAGCCCTTGGCGTTGAGTGCCTTGTAGTCGGTGAAGGGGTGCAGGTGATGCGCGCTGTCCTGGCTCTGCCAGCCGGAGGTATGCGGTTGCCGGGGGGCGGTCTGGGCCATGGGACGGATCTCCGTGAGGTCGTGTTCGAGTGGGCGGCGTCAGACCGAGAGCAGCAGGAACTCGCGCTCCCAGGAGCTGATCACTCGAAAGAAGGTTTCGTATTCCTTGCGCTTGATCGCCCCGTAGACGCGCACGAAGCGCTCGCCGAGCAGATCCTGCAGCGGCGCGCATTCGTCGAGGTTGCGCAGGGATTCCTCCAGGCTGCGCGGCAGCCCGAACGGCAGCTCGTAGGCGCTCGCCTTCTGCTCCGCGCGCGGCTCGATGCGCTCGATGCAGCCGAGCAGGCCGCAGGCCAGGGTCGCGGCCAGCGCGAGATAGGGATTGGCGTCGGCGCCGGCCACACGGTTCTCCACGCGCATGGCATGGGCCGGCGCGAAGGGCACGCGCAGGCCGACGGTGCGGTTGTCCATGCCCCAGTCGGCGTTGATCGGCGCCGACTCGTGGCGGGCGATGCGGCGGTAGGAATTGACGTTCGGCGCGAAGAAGGACATCGCCGCCGGCAGGTAGCGCTGCAGGCCGCCGATAAAGTGGCGGAAATATTCGCTCATGGCGCCGTTCTCGTCGGCAAACAGGTTCTTGCCGGTGGCCGCGTCGACCACGCTCTGGTGAATATGCATGGCGCTGCCGGGTTCGTTCTCCAGCGGCTTGGCCATGAAGGTCGCATACATGTCGTGGCGCATCGCCGCCTCGCGCACGGTGCGCTTGAACAGGAACACCTGGTCGGCCAGCGACAGCGCCTCGCCGTGCAGGAAGTTGATCTCCATCTGCGCCGCGCCGGACTCGTGGATCAGGGTGTCGATGTCCAGTTCCTGCGATTCGCAGTAGTCGTAGATATCCTCGAACAGCGGATCGAACTCGTTGACCGCGTCGATGCCGTAGGACTGGCGCGCGCGTTCCGGGCGCCCGGATCGGCCGATCGGCGGCTCCAAGGGATAGTCCGGATCGGTGTTGCGCTTGACCAGAAAGAATTCCAGCTCGGGGGCGACCACCGGTCGCCAGCCGCGCTGCTCGTACTGCGCGAGCACGCGCTTGAGCACCTCGCGCGGCGCGATGTCCACCGGCGAGCCGTCGCGCAGGAAGCAGTCGTGGATGATCTGCGCCGTCGGATCGGCCGTCCAGGGCACCAGGCGCAGCGTGTTGGTGTCGGGCTTGAGGACCATGTCGATCTCGCGCGGGTCGACGATGTTCTCGTCGTCCGGCCAGTCGCCGGTCACGGTCTGGATGAACAGCTGCTCGGGCAGGCGCAGGCCCAGCTCCTTGCAGAACTTGCTGGCCGGGATGATCTTGCCGCGGGCGTTGCCGGTCATGTCCGGCACCAGGCATTCGACTTCGGTGATGCGCCGTTCCGCAAACCAGCCGTTGATGTAATCCATATCCTGCTGGTTCATCGCGTCACGCTCCCGAGCGCATGCGGGCACGGCATGCGTCGCCGAAGGTTTCGAACAGCTTCGTCGAAACCGGGTTGGCGGTCGCATTCCATTCGGGATGCCACTGTACCGCGAGATTGAAGCCGGGTGCACTCGGCACCGCGAAGGCCTCCACCAGACCGTCGTCGGCCACCGCCTCGGCGCGCGCGCCGGGCGCCAGACGGTTGATGCCCTGCCAATGCAGCGAATTGACCAGTATCCGCGGCTGGTCGAGCAGATCGGCCAGCAGGCCGCCGGGCGCGATTTCCACCTCGTGTGCCGGACCGTACTGGATGTCCAGCGGCTGCTCGGGATCCTCGCGGTGATCCTGCATGCCCGGCAGCTCATGCACCCGCTGGTGCAGACTCCCGCCCAGCGCCACGTTCATTTCCTGTAGGCCTCTGCAGATGGCAAACAGCGGAGTGCCGCGCGCCAGTGCGGCCTGGATCAGCGGCAGGCTGAGCGCATCGCGTGCCGGATCATGCAAGGTACCCTCCGCGCTGGGCGAACCGTTGTAATGATGGGGTTCGATGTTGGAGGGGCTGCCAGGCAGCAGAATGCCGTCCACGCGATCGAGCACGTCGTCGCAGGACAGCCATTGCGCCATCGCAGGAATGATGACGGGCACGCCCTGCACGACCTCGGTCACCGCCCGCAGATATTTCTCCGCCGCCGCATGGAACAGATGCGCCCCCAGCATGCGTGCATCGGCGGGAATGGCGATCAGGGGCTTGCGATCAGTCATTCGGGCTACCGTTGTTAAGTTTTTTAAACATATCACCGCCTCGAAGGCGAAACAAGCAGCCCTCGCAACGGCGCGAACGCTTGCATGACATGTGGTTCAACAACAGGGAATACCGTATTTCAACGACTCCTCGCCGGCCCTGCATGCAACCGACCACACCTTGCTTGACAAGCCCCACGGAGACCAAGACTATAAGGATATTAAACAATCAGGGCTCCTCAACCATGTCTGCGCACGACACCCCGCACAAGCACCCTGAGCTTGCCGCCTTCCTGCAGGCCCACCCGGATGTCGTGGCGGTCGACCTGATTGTCTCCGACGTCAACGGCATTCTGCGCGGCAAACGCGTTTCCGTGCAGTCCCTGCCCAAAATATATGCCGACGGCGTCAACCTGCCCGGTTCCGTATTCGCCGCCGACATCACCGGCGACACCGCCGAGGAAACCGGGCTGGGCTTCGAGATCGGCGATGCCGATCAGATCTGCCATCCCATCCCCGGCACGTTGCGTCGCACTCCCTGGCACGCGCGTCCCACGGCGCAGCTGCTGCTCACCATGTACGACGAGCATGGCGCTCCCTATTTCGCCGACCCTCGCCACCGGCTGGCAGACATGCTGGCGCGCTTCCGCAAGGACCTCGGCCTGACGCCCGTGGTAGCGGTGGAGCTCGAGTTTTACCTGATCGACCGCGCCCGCGCGCCGGACGGCGGCCCGCAGCCGCCGATTTCGCCGGTCAGCGGCGAACGCGAACACAAGACACAGGTCTACGGCATCGCCGAACTCGACGATTACGGCGCTTTCCTCGAAGAAGTCGACGCAGCCTGCCTGACGCAGGGCATCCCGGCCGACACGGCGGTCGCCGAATACGCTCCCGGGCAATACGAAATCAATCTGCGGCATCAGAGCGACCCGCTCGCGGCCTGCGATCACGCCGTTCTGCTCAAACGTGTGGTGCGCAGCGTGGCCCAGCGCCACGGCATGTATGCCACCTTCATGGCCAAGCCCTACGCCGACCTGCCGGGCAGCGGTACGCATATCCACGTCAGCCTGCTCGACGCCGACGGGCACAACGTCTTCGGCAACGGCGACGCGCTCGGCAGCCCGCTGCTACGCCACGCGCTCGGCGGCCTGATCGAAACCATGCCCGAATCAATGGCCCTGTGCGCGCCCAATGCCAATTCGTTCCGCCGTTTCCGCGAAGACACCTTCGTGCCGCTGTCGCCGGCCTGGGCCTACAACAATCGCACCACGGCACTGCGCATCCCCGCCGGCCCTGATCATGCGCGCCGGCTCGAACACCGGGTGGCCGGCGCCGACGCCAACCCCTACCTGCTCACGGCAATGGTACTTGCCGGCATCCACCACGGCCTCACGCACCGATGCGACCCCGGCGCCCCCATCGAAGGCAACGCCTACGCCCAGCTGGCACCGGCGCTGCCGATCACCTGGCTGGACGCGCTGCGCGCACTGGACGCGGCCGCGATCCTCCCCGGCTATCTCGGCAGCGATTTCCTGCGTGTCTACCTGGCCAACAAACACACCGAGCGCGCCAAATTCCGCCACCACATTTCCTCCCTGGAATACGCCTGGTACCTGCATACCGTCTAGAAGACCGGAGCCACGCATGAATCGGGCCGCACACGCCGACTCCTATTACGCCGCCACGAAACGCTACGCACTCGACTTCCCCGCGCTCGCGGAAAACCTCGACGTCGACGTCTGCGTGATCGGCGCCGGCATCACCGGCAGCTCGGCCGCGCTGCACCTTGCCGAGCGCGGCTACCGGGTCGCGCTGATCGATTCACAGCGCGTCGGCTGGGGCGCATCCGGACGCAGCGGTGGCCAGAAGATCGCCGGCTTCGCCTGCGACATGGGCAAGCTGCGCCGGCTCGTGGGGCCAGACGACGCCAAGCGGCTGTGGGACATGTCCGTGGAGGCCATGCAACTGCTCGACGAACGCGTCGCGCGCCACGCCATCCCCTGCGACGCCGCATCGGGGCATCTGCACGTCGGCCTCAAGCCGCGCCACGACCGCGAACTCGAGCAATGGCGCGAGGAACTCGAAGGCGTGTACGGCTACAGCGGGCTCGAAATCCTTCGCGGCGAGCCCCTGCTGGCCCAGGTCGGCAGCCCGGTCTACACCAGCGGGCTCTACGACCCGCACAGCGGCCATATCCATCCGCTCAACTACACCCTCGGCCTCGCCGACGCCGCGCACAAGGCCGGCGCGCAGCTATTCGAGGAAACCCCCGCCCTGCGCATCGACCACGGCAGCACCGTCACCGTGCACACGCCCGGGGGCGCCATCCATGCGCGCCACGTCATCGTCGCCGCCAATGCCTACATCGACCTGCTCGCACCTTCGCTGCGTCGGCGCATTATGCCGGTAGGCACCTATATCGTCGCCACCGAACCGCTCGGCGAAGCGCGCGCCCGCAGGCTGCTGCCTACCAACGCCGCGGTTGCCGACATGAACTTCGTGCTCGACTATTTCCGTCTCTCGGCCGACCATCGCCTGCTCTTCGGCGGCCGCGTGTCCTACTCGCGCATCGAACCGCTGAGCATTCGCCGCTCGATCCGCGCACGCATGGTCAAGGTATTTCCCGAGCTCGCAGACGTCGGCATCGACTACGCCTGGGGCGGCTACGTCGCCATCACCCACAACCGCGCACCGCACTTCGGCCGCCTTGCCGACAACGTGTATTTCGCCCAGGGCTTCTCCGGCCACGGCATCGCCCTCACCGGTCTGGCCGGCCAGCTCATGGCCGAGGTCGTCGCCGGTCGCGAGGAACGCTTCGACGTGTTCACCCGCATCCCGCACATGCCTTTCCCCGGCGGCGAATGGTTCCGCACCCCCGCCCTGGTCGCAGCCATGACCTGGGCTCGCATCAGGGATGCGTTACCCTGATAGCACCTTGATGCTTTGCGAATCCTGAATCCTGAATCCTGAATCCTGAAGTATCCAGCCGATGCAAATCGGCTTTCGGTTTCTAGCGCCATCACACCGATAGCGTCTCGCCCAGGTCGCTCTGCCATCCCAACCGGCAAAAACCCGTTCATGCAATAGCCGGACAGCATGCATACCCGGATTGTTTTTCACGCACACAACAATGACAGAGTGCGAGATTTATGATCCAAATCTAGCTTTATATACCGCAATCACATCAATAGCAGACATCATCAGCGCCTGGGAAAGCACCACAAAGACAACAGACAACAACCCATATCCCAATGGGTCGTGTCGATACGAAAAAAATATATTTATCAAAGAAATCTCAGATAACAACAAGAACGGAAACAACATAAGACCAACCACATCATACCCAACAAACTCGACCGAAGTTTGAAAAGGATTGACCCAGCCCACACTCATTTTCCCGCACGCAACCAGCAGAACCACCGCCCTACATACCAAGTCGGCAAAAGCGAGCCAAAATACCAACAAAACAAAATCCGCATAAAAACCATGCCCGATCAAACGAACAATACGGCTGGATATAACCATAGGAAACAGCAACGCCAGCGCCAAATACAAACCTGATAACTGCCCCCTGTAATGTGCATATGTTTTCTCGAAAACACCGACTTCACTACTCATGATCTTTGCGCGCAAGGGAACGACAATATTGTTACTGACCCACACGTAACCATCGTCACTTGCGGTCAAGATCACTCCGACATTAGGCTTCAAAGATTTTTCCATAACCAAGACCTCATTAAGACAAGATTAAAGCGGCATATTTCGCTAATAGAACCCTCAAATTTACATAACTCACGATTCTTTATTGAAGCGATACGCATACAAGACCAGGCGCCGTACTTCTCTAGGTGAAATGACACAGCATCCACAACCCACACACACGGAATAACATGCAAAAATCACACTAATAATTATTTATTATTAATATCACCAATCATCATAACAACGACCATCCACACCCCGTCACTTTAGAAACAAAAACAAAACAGACACTTGCCGAACCACGGACAAGACACAGAGAAGACAATTCAGCGCATCCGCTCGTGAATCACTGACTGAAATGACCTCGCCCCTCAGTCCGAACGGCATCCAAACAGTGCAACAACGCTCAGTCACCACGTCTAGGTTCTTAGGATCGTCTTATCAGAAAAGAAAGAGTGACGCACTGGACTGCCCGGGGAATCGAACAACTGGCAACTCAGGGCACGGCTTGGCTCCAACCTAGGTGCAGGCATGTTCCAATTAGGTTGTTGCCTGGTTAGCATCAGACCACCAGATCGAAGAGAAACCAGTAATCAGTAAGCCCTTCGCCCTTATTCGGACCAAACGGCCATGTACAACCATACGATTGGCGCAATATGGATCGCATTTATGATCTATTGGTCTATTTCCGCTGTAGGCGTCAAGCCGGCCATCCGCAAGGCCGGAAAAGACCGCTGGCAACGCCTGTCGACCCATGCGCTCCTCGCGCTCGGCATTCTGACCGCCACCCTGTTCATCCCAACGTCGCAGTGGTTTCAGGCTGAGCACATGTATGCCGAACATAGCCGGGCGATGGGGCTCGTCGGGCTGGCGATGGTTATGCCGGGGATCGGCTTTGCCGTCTGGGCACGCATTCATCTCGGGCGGAATTGGGGCATGCCCATGGCGCGCAAGGCCGAACCGGAACTTGTGACGAGCGGGCCGTATGCGTTGACCCGCCACCCGATATACACAGGCATCCTGCTTGCCATGTTGGGCACTGCCATCAGCGAAAGTGTCGTCTGGTTAATTCTTCTGATGGTTTTCGGCACCTATTTTTTCTTCAGCGCCCGCCGCGAAGAAGAATTCATGGTCCAGCAGTTCCCAGATCAATATCCGACTTATAAACAACGCACAAACATGTTCCTTCCCTACCTGCTTTGAGGATCAGGCTTGCCCGGGTGGCTCGCTGCCTATAAGCCACCATCGTAGGTACACAAGGCGCCATAAAGTTCCGGACGGCGGTCGCGGAACACGCCCCAGGCGCGGCGGGCCTCGCCGATGGCATCGAGATCGAAGCTGGCGGTGAGAATGGTCTGGTCGGAACGACCGGCCTCGGCGACCTTGGCGCCGAGGTGGTCGGCGATGAAGGACGAGCCGTAGAAGGTCAGCTCGCAGCTCTGCCCGCGCTCGACGCCGATGCGGTTGGAGGCGATCAGCGGCACGATGTTCGCGCCGGCGTGTCCCTGCATCACGCGTTGCCAGTGGTCGCGCGAGTCGAGTTCGGGTTCCTGGGGTTCGGAACCGATGGCAGTGGGATAGAGCAGGAGTTCGGCGCCCATCAGCGCCATGCTGCGCGCGGCCTCGGGGAACCACTGATCCCAGCAGATGCCGACGCCGAGCACCCCGTAGCGGGTCTGCCAGACCTTGAACCCGGTGTCGCCGGGCGAGAAATAGAACTTCTCCTGGTAGCCGGGTCCGTCCGGAATGTGCGACTTGCGATAGCGCCCGAGCACGCGCCCGTCCGCGTCGACCATGGCCAGCGAATTGAAGAATGCATTGCCCGCACGCTCGAAAAAGGACAGCGGGAGCACCACGCCCAGCTCGGCGGCCAGCGCGCTCATGCGCGCGATCATCGGGTTGTCCGCAACGGGCCGCGCCAAAGAGAAATGCTCCGGCAGCTGGTCCTTGCAGAAGTACGGCCCCTCGAACAGTTCCTGGATGAGCACGATCTGCGCGCCCCGGCCCGCGGCCTCGCGGATCAGGCCTTCGGCACGCTCGATGTTGGCCTCGCGGTCTTCGCTGCAGGCCATCTGGGTGGCCGCGACGGTCACGGTTCGCATGTCGTTTCCCCGGGAGTGATGGATGGGCGGCATTATCCGCCAGCCGCCCGCCGCACCCAAGCGCGGCGAGCGGCGGGGCGGCGCTCAGCGGCTCAGGTCGATCCAGGTCGCCTTGAGTTCGACGTATTTGTCGATCGCGTGCAGCGACTTGTCGCGGCCGTTGCCGGATTGCTTGTAACCGCCGAAGGGCACGGTCATGTCGCCTTCGTCGAAGCAGTTGACCCACACGCTGCCGGCGCGCAGGCGGCGGGCGACGCGGTGACCGCGGCTGAGGTTGGAGGTCCACACCGCGGCGGCCAGGCCGTAGGGCGAGTCGTTGGCGATGCGGATCGCCTCGGCCTCGTCGGTGAAGGCGATGGTCGACAGCACCGGCCCGAAGATCTCCTCGCGCGCGATCTTCATGTCGTTGGTCACGTTGTCGAAGATGGTCGGCGCGATAAAGTAGCCGCCGGTCTCGTTCATCACGCGCTCGCCGCCCAGGCGCAGGGTCGCGCCGCCGGCCCGGCCGGCCTCGATGTAGCCCATCACGCGGTCGAGCTGGATGTCGTCGACGATGGCGCCCATGCGCGTGGCGGGGTCCAGCGGGTCGCCCGGCTGCATGGCCTCGCCGGCCGCGATCACCTTCTCCAGGAAGGCGTCCTTGATCGAGGCCGCGACCAGCAGGCGCGAACCGGCGGTGCACATCTCACCCTGGTTGTAGAAGATGCCGAAGGCTGCGGCGCGCGCGGCGGCGTCGAGGTCCGGGCAATCGGCGAAGACGATGTTCGGCGTCTTGCCGCCGCACTCCATCCAGGCGCGCTTGAGGTTGGACTGGCCGGCGTACTGCATGATCTGCTTGCCGACCGCGGTCGATCCGGTGAAGGCCACGCAGTCGACATCCATGTGCAGGGCGAGCGCTTTGCCCACCGTACCGCCGAAGCCGGGCAGCACGTTGAACACGCCGTTGGGGATACCCGCCTGCTGCGCCAGCCTGGCGATGCGGATGGCGGTCAAGGGCGCCTTCTCGGAGGGCTTGAGGATCACCGAGTTGCCGGCCGCGAGCGCAGGGGCGAATTTCCAGGAGGCCATCAGGATGGGGAAGTTCCAGGGCACGATGGCGGCGACCACGCCGACCGGCTCGCGCGTGACCAGGCCGAGGGCATCGTCCGGGGTAGGCGCAACCTCGTCGTAGAGCTTGTCCACGGCCTCGCCGTTGAATCGCACGCAGCGCACTGCGGCGGGGATGTCGATCCGCGTGGTGTCGCCGATCGGCTTGCCGGCATCGAGCGATTCCAGCAGCGACAGCTCCTCGGTATGGTCCTCGATGAGCTGCGCGAAGCGGATCAGCACCGTCTTGCGCTCGCGCGGCGCCATGCGCGACCACACCCCTGCCTCGAACGCATGTCTCGCCGCCGCGACGGCGTACTCGGCATCCTCCGCGTCGCATTCGGCGATGCGCGCCAGCACCGCGCCGTTGGCCGGGTTGATGCAGTCGAAGGTCTTGCCCGAGACGGCGTCGACATAACCTCCGTCGATGAAGGCCCGCCCCTCGATCGACAGCGCCGCCGCCCGGGCGCGCCACTCTGCATATGTGTGCTTGCTGCTCATGATGTGCTCCTTCGAAACTACGCGATGACGTCGCGCCACAGGGCCTCGGCGTCCGGTTAGGGGATCAGAAGGTCGGCGGGCTGTTGGCGCTGACGATCTCGGCCTCGACCTCGCCCGGATTGCGAAAACGATGCGGAATCCGGCTCTCGAAATAATAGGCGTCGCCGGGGCGCAACAGACGCGTCTCGCTGCCGACGGTGATCTCCATGCAGCCGCGCACCACCACTCCGGCCTCCTCGCCTTCGTGCTGCAACATGTCCTCGCCGGTATCGGCGCCGGGGGCGTAGACCTCGCGCAGCATCGACATCTGGCGGTTCTTGCGGCCGGCCGCGACCAGAAACAGATTCACCGGGCCGCTGCCCAGGTCCGGCATCTCATCGCGATCGAAGAACGCCTGCACGGGGCTACCGATGTCCTGGGTGAAGAAATCGGCGATGGAGATGGACAGTCCGTCAAGAATCTTCTTGAGCGAACCGATGGACGGGCTGACGCGGTCCTGCTCGATCTGCGAGATCATGCCGTTGGTCACGCCCGCGCGTTTGGCCAGCTCGCGCTGCGACAGGCCATACAGCTCGCGCAACGCGCGCAGGCGCCCTCCTACCTCCATGCTGCCACCTCAGCCACACATGGCTAACAAAATAATAAACACGATGCTATCAGAAAATCCCGTATTCGAACCATATCGGGCGGCATTGTTTATTTTATTTAACATGCCCTAGAATCCAACGATACTTAACGCCAGCGAGGAAACACGGCATGAATTCGCCCGATCAACGTCCGACCGTCGCCCGGGACCGCCAGCAGCGCGAAGCCTTCTGGATGCCCTTTACCGCTAACCGCCAGTTCAAGGACAACCCGCGCCTGCTGGTCGCCGCCGAAGGCGTCCATTACACCACTGCCGACGGCCGCCGCATACTCGACGGCCAGGCCGGGCTGTGGTGCGTCAACGCGGGCCACGGGCGCACGCGTATCGCCGACGCCGTGCAGCGCCAGATGACCGAACTCGATTTCGCGCCATCATTCAACATGGGGCATCCGCTGCCCTTCGAACTGGCCAACCGGCTGGCCGAAATCACGCCCGGCGACCTCAACTACAGCTTCTTCACCAACTCCGGCTCGGAATCCGTCGACACCGCACTGAAGATCGCGATCGGCTACCACCGCGCACGCGGCGACGGCGGCCGGCAGCGCCTGATCGGTCGCGAGCGCGGCTACCACGGCGTCAACTTCGGCGGTTCCTCGGTCGGCGGCATCGTCGGCAACCGCAAGCAGTTCGGCACTCTGCTGCCTGGTATCGACCACCTGCCACATACCCTGAACATCAAGGCCAACGCCTTCACCCGCGGCCTGCCCGTCGAGGGCGGCGAGGAGCTGGCCGACGGTCTGGAACGCCTGATCGGCCTGCACGACGCCTCCACCATCGCCGCCGTGATCGTCGAGCCGGTGGCCGGCTCCGCCGGCGTGCTGCTGCCGCCCAAGGGCTATCTGCGCCGCCTGCGCGAGATCTGCGACCGTCACGGCATCCTGCTGATTTTCGACGAGGTGATCACCGGCTACGGCCGCCTCGGCACGCCCTTCGCGGCCCATTACTTCGACGTGCTGCCCGACATCATGACCACCGCCAAGGGCCTGACCAACGGCAATGTGCCGATGGGTGCGGTATTCGTCCGCCCGCACATCTACGAGGCCTTCATGCAGGGCCCAGAGTCGCTCATCGAATTCGCGCACGGCTACACTTACTCCGGCCACCCGGTCGCCTGCGCCGCAGCGCTTGCCACACTCGACATCTACACCGAGGAAGGGCTGCTCACCCGTGGCGCGGCGATGGCGCCGCACCTGGAAGACGCCGCGCACGGACTCCGGGAGCTGCCGCACGTGATCGATGTGCGCAATCTCGGCCTGGTGGCCGGCATCGAGCTGGAACCGCGCCCCGGCGCGCCGGGCGCCCGCGGCTTCGAGGTGCACCGCCGTTGCTTCGACAACGGCGCGCTGGTGCGCTACACCGGGGACATCATCGCGCTGTCGCCCCCGCTGATCATCAACCCGACGCAGATCGGGGAACTGGTCGACATCGTCGCCGCGGCCATCCGCGACACCGCCTGAACTTCGCAGGCGAAGCAGCAAGAGGAGAAGCGACATGATCATCGGTCTGCCCAGGGAAATCAAAAACCACGAATACCGCGTTGGCCTGACGCCCACCGGCGTGCGCGAACTGACCGCGCGCGGCCATCGGGTACTGGTCGAACGCGGTGCCGGCGCGGGCGTCGGCCTCGACGATGCCGCCTATGTGCAGGCCGGGTCGCAGATGGTCGAGGGCGCCGAGAGCGTGTTCGCCAAGGCCGAGATGATCGTCAAGGTCAAGGAGCCACAGCCAAACGAGTGCGCCATGCTGCGCCCCGGGCAGATCCTGTTCACCTATCTGCACCTCGCGCCCGATCCCGAGCAGGCCCGCCTGCTGGTGGATTCGGACGCCGTCGCCATCGCCTACGAAACCGTCACCGATGCGCAAGGCGGCCTGCCGCTGCTCGCGCCGATGAGTGAAGTGGCCGGGCGCATGGCCGTGCAGGCCGGCGCGCACGCACTGGAAAAGGCCCAGGGCGGACGCGGCATACTGCTCGGCGGAGTTCCGGGCGTCCTGCCGGGCAACGTAGCCGTGATCGGCGGCGGCGTGGTCGGCGTGAACGCGGCGCGCATGGCGCTCGGCCTCGGCGCCGACGTCACCGTACTGGACCGGGACCTGAACCGCCTCAAGCAGCTCGATGCCCAATACGGCCCGCGCCTCAAGACCCTGTACTCCACCACCGATGCATTGGAAAGCGCCGTGTTCCAGGCGGACCTCGTCATCGGCGCGGTCCTGATCCCCGGCGCCGCCGCACCCAAGCTGGTGACCCGCGACATGCTCTCGCGCATGCGCCCCGGCGCGGTCGTGGTCGACGTCGCCATCGACCAGGGCGGCTGTTTCGAGACCAGCCATCCGACCACCCACCAGGATCCCACGTACACGGTCGACGGCGTGGTGCACTACTGTGTGGCCAACATGCCCGGGGGCGTGGCGCGCACCGCCACCTTCGCGCTCACGCAGGCCACCCTGCCGCATGTGCTGGCGCTGGCCGACAAGGGCTATCGTCAGGCACTGCACGACGACCCGCACCTGCGCGCCGGACTCAACGTGCACCGCGGCGACATCACCCACCCCGCCGTGGCCCGCGACCTCGGCTACGCCTACCGTCCCGCGGCCGAGGCCCTCGTGGCCTGACGCCGGCACGGCAGACCTGGCGCCGCTCGCCCCTTCGCCCTACACCATGAGGCTGACATGAATCCAACCCCCGCCACCCACGCCGACAACACCGTGCTCGGCCATTTTATCGACGGCACCCACGTCGCCGGTACCAGCGGCCGCCTCGGCGACGTGTACAACCCGGCGACCGGACAGGTGCAGGCCCGCGTCGCGCTGGCCGACGCGGCGGAAACCGAGCGCGCCATCGCCAGCGCCGCCGCCGCGGCACCCGGCTGGGCCGCCACCACGCCGCTGCGCCGCGCGCGCGTGCTGTTCCGCTTCAAGGCCCTGCTGGAGGCGCATGCCGACGAACTCGCGCGACTGATCTCGCGCGAACACGGCAAGACCGTGCCCGACGCCCTCGGCGAGCTGACCCGCGGCATCGAGGTGGTCGAATTCGCCTGCGGCATCCCGCATCTGCTCAAGGGCGAGATGAGCGAGGACGTCGGCACCGGCGTCGACAGCTGGTCGCTGCGCCAACCCCTCGGCGTGGTCGCCGGCATCACCCCGTTCAACTTCCCGGCGATGGTGCCGATGTGGATGTTCCCGGTCGCCCTCGCCGCCGGCAACGCCTTCATCCTCAAGCCCTCCGAGAAGGACCCGAGCTGCCCGCTGCGCGTGGCCGAACTGCTCACCGAGGCCGGCCTGCCCGATGGTGTCTTTTCCGTCGTCAACGGCGACAAGGCGGCGGTCGACACCTTGCTCACCGACAGCCGCGTCGCGGCAGTGAGCTTCGTCGGCTCGACCCCGGTGGCACGCTACATCTACGAGACCGGCACCGCCCACGGCAAGCGCGTGCAGGCCCTCGGCGGGGCCAAGAACCACATGCTGGTGATGCCCGACGCGGACCTCGATCAGACCGTGGACGCGCTGATCGGCTCGGCCTACGGCTCCGCCGGCGAGCGTTGCATGGCGATCTCCGTGGCGGTCGCGGTCGGCGACATCGCCGACCCGCTGGTCGAGCGCCTGGCCGAACGCACCCGCGCGCTCAAGGTCGGCCCAGGCGACGCCGATGAGGTGGAGATGGGGCCGCTGGTCACCCGCGAGCACTGCGAGCGCGTGAAGTGGTATGTCGGCCTGGGCGTGGAGGAAGGCGCGGAACTCGTGGTCGACGGCCGCGACTGCCGCGTGCCCGGCCATGAGGACGGCCACTTTCTCGGCGGCTGCCTGTTCGACCGCGTCACTCCCGAGATGCGCATCTACCGCGAGGAGATCTTCGGCCCGGTGCTCGCGGTGGTGCGCGTGCCCGATTTCGACAGCGGCCTGCGCCTGATCGACGATCACGCCTTCGGCAACGGCACCGCGATCTTCACCCGCGACGGCGGCACCGCGCGACGCTTCAGCCACGCCGTGCAGGCCGGCATGGTCGGCATCAACGTGCCGATCCCCGTACCCATGGCCTTCCACAGCTTCGGCGGCTGGAAGCAATCGCTGTTCGGCGACATGCACATGCACGGCCCCGAGGGCGTGCGCTTCTACACCCACCTCAAGACGGTGACCTCGCGCTGGCCCTCGCGCGCCACGGGCAGCGAATTCCAGATGCCCGTGCACAAGTGATTCCAGCCCCACCCGGCGGCAATGCCGGGCGGGAAATGATCGACCCTTTACGGCCCCGCCCCGCGGGGCCGTATCATTAAGCTCCCCATGACCCACGGACCCCTGATGACCCTGTTCTCCGCCGCGCTGCTGTTCTTTCTGGTGATGGACCCCTTCGGCAACATCCCCCTGTTCCTGAGCGCGCTCAAGCAGACGCCGCGCGAGCGTCAGCCGGTGGTGATCGTGCGCGAAATGCTGATCGCGCTGGTCATCCTGCTGGCGTTCATGTTCTTCGGCCGGCAGCTGATGGACCTGCTGCAGGTCTCGCCCGCGGCGCTTGGCGTGGCCGGCGGCGTGGTGCTGTTCCTGATCGCGTTGAAGATGGTGTTTCCGGATGCCGGCGGGTTACACGAGAAGATCGAGGGCGAACCCCTGGTGGTGCCGCTTGCCGTACCGCTGATCGCCGGGCCCTCGGCGATCTCCGCGGCCATGCTGATGGCCAGCCGCGAACCCGGCGAATGGCCGCTGTGGACCGGCGCGCTGCTCATCGCCTGGGCCGCCAGCGGCCTCATCCTGCTGGCAGCCACGCGGCTTTCGCGTCACCTCGGCGCGCGCGGCCTGGCCGCCCTGGAGCGTTTGATGGGCCTGATCCTGACCGTCATCGCGGTGCAGATGCTGCTGAGCGGGATCGCCCAGTTTCTGCATTTGCCGGCCGGCGCTCAGCCGCCTCTCTGATCGGATACGCCCGGCTCGCCGCCGAGCAGCGTCGCGCGCGCCTCCTCGGGATCGAGCATCGCGCTGGCACGCGCCAGGAAGATGATGGCGAGGCTGAATACCGCGATGATCACCATGCCCCACGGGTAGACGATGTCGCCCAGCCCGCCGGTCAGCGACTTGGGACCGAGGTAGGTGATCAGCCACATGCCGACGAAGTACGGCAGCAGCCACCACGCACCGCGCCACTCCAGGTGCGCCAGACTGCGGCGCGTGGCCAGTTCGTACCCGAGATAGATCAGGAAGAACACCGCCAGCATGCCGAACAGGAAGTCGTCGGTGCCCGCTCCGCTCCAGTAGATGATGTAGTTGGAGACGATGAAGGCGATCGGCGCGATCAGCCACGGCCAGCGCAGCAGGAACGGGCGGCCGTGGTCGGCCACCGGCAGGGTCTTGCGCAGGCTGAGCAGCACCACCGGGCCGATGCCGTAGGAAAGCACGGTCACCGACGAGATGTAACCGACCAGCTTCTGCCAGGACGGGAAGGGGAAGAAGAAGAATACGCCGAAGGCATAGGTCACCAGCAGGCCCACCCAGGGCACGCCCTTGTCCGTTACCCGGCTCATCAACGCGCTCATCAGGCCTTCATTGCCGGTGGCGTAGACCACGCGCGAGGCCGTGGTGCTGTAGATGATGCCGGTGCCGCCGGGCGAGATCACCGCATCGATATAAAGCAGCAGGGCCAGCCAGCCGAGCCCTGCCAGTGCCGCCATGCCGGCGAAGGGTCCGGCGATGCCCGCGAAGTGCAGATTGGCCCAGCCGTGGGCGATGCTGCCCGGCGCGACGCCGTAGATCATCGCCAGCTGCAGTAGCAGGTAAAGCCCCAGCGCGAGCACCACCGAGCCGATCACCGCCTTGGGAATGGTGCGTTTCGGATCGCGCGATTCGCCGGCCAGCTCGACCGCCTGACGGAAACCGAGATAGCTGAACACGATGCCGGAGGTGGCCACCGCCGAGAGCACGCCCTGCGAACCGTAGGGCGCGAAGCCCTGCACGCTGCCGTTGCCCGCGTGGAAGGAAAACAGCAGCAGGGCGAGAATCGTGAGCGCCGGAACGGCCAGCTTCCACCACACCAGCGTGGTGTTGATGCGCAGCAGCCAGCGGATGCCGAAACCGTTGAGCAGCACGAAGCCGCCCAGCATGGCCGCCGCCACGAAGAAGCCGGCGGTGGTCAGCACGCCGGTATGCGGCGAGACAAGGCCATGGAGGTAATTGTTCGCATAGCTGAGCACCGCCATCACCTCCACCGGCGGCACCGAAACGTAGCCGAGGAACACCACCCAGCTCATCACCATCGCCATCAGGTTGCCGTGACTGAGCTTGGGGAAGGCCACCACCGCCCCGGCGCGCGGGAAGGCGGTCGCGAGCTCGGCGTAGACGAAAGCCAGCAGCAGGATCGCGGCGCCGCCGATCACCCATGACAACAGACTGGCGGGGCCAGCGGCCTTGGCGGCATTGAGCGGGCCGAACAGCCAGCCCGATCCGATCATGCCGCCGAGGCAGGCAAACAACAGGCTCAGGATGCCCGCCTCGCGCCGCAGCTTGCCGGCTCCGGTACTGACGCGCATCGCATCGTGTGTCACGGCCATAGCAGGTACCTCCACAATCGAGTGATGTCGCCGCACCAACGTGCGGCGACGGCCCCCCTTGTCGCCGTCTATCGACATGGACAATTGCAATAGCCATACCGTTTCATGGGTGTTGCGCGGCCCGGCCACCCCTGACATGCATCCATCCATAGAATACAAGCACTTGTTTTGATTAGAATTAGTGATAGATGCCGCCTGATCGAGGCGAATTAAACATGTTGCGGCGCCATCCTGGCGCGGATGCACTGCGATGGTTCCGTGCCCGCCCCGATTTCGGGCGTGCACGCGGCCGCGGAGGCCTACCGGGAAAGGCTGCGCAGACGGCGGATGAGCAGGCGCAGGCCGGCCGTACAGGCATGCGGATCGGCGGTGCCGTCGGCGCGCAGACGCAGGCCGAGGAGCTCGAGCGCCGGCAAATCGCCGAGCGCACGGCCGAGATCGAGCGTTTCGGCAAGACCGATGGCGTGTCCGGACAGCGGCGACGCGAAACGCGCGAAGGTATCCTCGGCATACCAGGCGGCTGGTTCGCAGCCGCCGGCGACGGCATCGACCAAGATCGCGCGCTCGACGCACTGCAGACGTTCGAGCAGGGCCGGGCCGGGGCGGTCCAGGGTCTCGACGATCACATCATGGGCGGGAGCAAAGCGACTGCGCCGCAGGCGCTCGACCAGAATCCAGGCGATGCGGTCGCCGCCGAAGGGCGAGCCGATACCGAGAATCGCGAGTCGCGTCATTCGCGGCGCACGTCCAGACGCAGGAAGTGCGTGGCGCAGGAGATGCAGGGGTCGTAGCTGCGGATGACCTGCTCGCCGCGCAGGCGCAGGGCCTCGTCCGGCTGGTCCAACCCGAGGAGTTCCAGCGACTGGCGCAGATCGGCCTCGATGCGCGCCTGATTCTGGCTGGTCGGCGGCACGATGCGCGCACGGCATACGTGACCGGCCTCGTTCATCTCGTAGCGATGCCAGAGCAGCCCGCGCGGCGCCTCGGTGGCACCGAAGCCCACCCCGGCACGCGGCGTCACCGCCGCGGCGGGCAGCGGCGGCTCGGCATAGTCCGCGAGCAGGCGCTCGGCCTCGCCGACGATGAAGGCGATTTCCGCCGCACGGGCGATCAGGCTGTGGAACGGGTTTCTGCTGGGCAGCCGCAGCCCCCCCGCGAGCAGCCGCTCGCGCAGCGCCTGCGGCAGGCGCTCGTGGTTGAGATTCAGGCGTGCCAGCGGGCCGACCATGTAGGGCTCGTCGTGCAGCAGCGCGTGCAGCGCGGTGGAATGCGGCACCTGCAGTTCGCGGAAATGCGCCTCGAAGGCCTCGGCGCCGATATCCAGGCCGCGATCGCTGACGATGCGCCCCTCGGCCATCGCATAGTCCTGCGGATGGCGAAGGGCGACGCTGACGAAGTCCTGGTCGGAGTCCGGCACGGGCAGGGCCAGCGCCCAGTCGAGCAGGGCCAGCGCGTCCTCCTGTGCATCGTTCAGGCGTGCGCGCATGACCGCCACCGCCGCCACGGTCGGGGCGTGATGGAAGCCGCCCACGCAGGCGCCCACGGGATGCACCGAGCGACCGCCGAACAGGGCGATCAGGTCGTTGCCCAACGCCTGCAGACGCAGCCCCCGGCGGACCAGCTCGGGATGCCCCTTGGCCATCTCGACGACGCTGTCGTAACCGAGGAAATCGGGCGCCGCGAGCAGGTGGATGTGCAATGCATGGCTCTGCAGCCATTCGCCGCAATAGAACACCCGGCGCATGCGACGCACCCAGTCGTCGACGGCGACGCCCATGGCCTGTTCCAGGGCCGCGACCGCGCTCATCTGGTAGGCCACCGGGCAGATGCCGCAGATGCGCGCCACCGCGTCCGGAATCTCCTCGTAGCCGCGTCCCTCCAGCAGCTTTTCGAACAGCCGCGGCGGCTCGTAGATGCGCAGTTGCAGGCGTTCGATGCGGCCCTCGCGCACTTCCAGCGAAAGCGCGCCCTCGCCCTCCACCCGCGCCAGCACGGGCACCTCAATGCGCACGTCGCGGCGTTCAGTCATCGGCATGTCCCCGCGCCCGCTGCCCGGCCTCGAGGAATGCGGGCGCCTGGCTGTTGATGAAATGGAAGCGTCGCACGATCGCCTCGTCGACCAGGCCGATCCCGGCGAAACGGCGGCCCAGCGCCTGCGTGTTGGGGCGCTCGGCCGGGCCGTAGCAGCCGTAGCAATCGCGCTCGAAGCGTGGGCACAGCGCGCCGCAGCCGGTGCGCGTGACCGGACCCATGCACGGCGCGCCGCGGGTGACCATCACGCACACCGCCTGCTGGCGCTTGCATTCGAGGCACACGCGCTCGTCCGGCACCGCAGGCGGTGCGCCGGCGAGCAGGCTGCCGACGGCGATCAACACCTGCCGGCCGCTGACCGGGCAGCCCCAGAGTTCCAGGTCGACGTGCACGTGTTCGCGGATCGGCGACACCTGCGCCAGGCTGGAGACGAACTCGGGGCTGGCGTAGACCGTGCCCAGCCAGCCGTCGCCGTCGGCCAAGTTGCGCAGCGCCTGAATACCGCCGGCGGTGGCGCAGGCGCCGAGGGTGACGAGAAAGCGGCTGTTGGCGCGGATACGTACGATGCGCGCGCGGTCCTCCGGCGTGGACACGCTGCCCTCGACGAAGGCGATGTCGACCTCCGCCTCCGGGTCCATGGGGCCGGCTTCCGCGAAGTGCACCAGATCGACCCGCTCGGCCAGCGCCAGCAGCGCCTCGCCGGCATTGAGCAGGGCGAGCTGACAGCCGTCGCAGGAGCTGAACTTGTGCACCGCCACGCGCGGCTTGCGCGGCGGCGCGGCGGCGTTGCTTGCGGATACCTCGCTCATCACAGACTCCGGTGCCGCAGCCACGGCGCCAACACGGGATAGGGAAACACCGGGCCGTCGCGGCATACGAACAGCGGCCCGAGCTGGCAGTGGCCGCAGTGGCCCACCGCGCAGTGCATGTTGCGTTCCATGCTCAGCCACACCCGCTCGGGCGGCATGCCGTCGGCCAGCAGCCGCTCGGCGACCGCTTTCATCATCGGCTCGGGCCCGCACATCAGCGCGTGCGCCTTGGAATGATCGAATTCGGCGTGATCGAGCAGCACCGTGACCGGGCCCACGTCCCAGGCCCAGTGCGGCCCGCCGACGTCCGCCGCCAGCCACACCTGGGTGTCCGGCGCGCAGGCCCAGGCCTCGTAGCGCTGGCGCCAGATCAGGTCCTCGGCATGCTTGACGCCCTGGATGATGACCAGCCGCCCGAAGCGCGCGCGCCGGCGCATGATGTAATCGATCACCGACACCACCGGGGCGCAACCCAGACCGCCGGTCACCAGCACCACGTCGCCGCCCTCGGCCTCCTGCAGCGGCCAGCCGCGCCCGTAGGGACCGCGCAGCCCGACCCGATCGCCCGGGCGCAGGGTGGCGAGCGCGTGCGTCACCCGCCCCACCGCGCGGATCGTGTGACCGATTAAACCGGTCTCGTCCGGGTCGGAGGAAATTGAGATCGGCACCTCGCCGACCCCGTGCATGCCGAGCATGTTGAACTGGCCCGGGCTGCTGCGGAACGCGGCCTGACGCGCCGGATCGACGAAGCGCAGGTGCAGGGTGAAGATGCTGGCCGACTCCTCCGTGCGTTCGACGATCTCGGCCGGCGCGGGCAGTTCGTGCAGCGTCATGCCTTCCCCTCGCCAGCCAGCGCGACGACTTCCGCGGTCAGATCGATGCCCACCGGGCACCATGAGATGCAGCGCCCGCAACCCACGCAGCCGGAGCGCCCGTACTGGTCGTGCCAGTGCGCCAGCTTGTGGGTCAGCCACTGGCGGTAGCGCGCGCGGGTCTCCGCGCGGATCACGATACCGTGCAGATAGCTGTGCCCGGCGGTGAAGCAGGAATCCCACTGGCGGTAGTGTTCGCTGACGATTCCGTCGCTGGCCGGCTCGTCGAACTCGGCATGACAGAAGCAGGTCGGGCAGACGGCGGTGCAGTTACCGCAGGACAGGCAGCGCTCGGCCACCGCATCCCAGTGCGGCGACTCCAGGCGTTCCAGTAAAGTGGCGCGCAGGTCCTGCGACGGCAATGCTCGGCTCTGCGCCGCCGCGGCCGCCGCGACGCCCGCGCGCGCCGCGTCCATCCGGGCCTGATCCGCCGCCGGCAGATCGAGCCCGGCCAGCACCGCGGCGCCGACATCGCTGCCGGCGGCGACGATGAAACCGTCGTCGATCTCGTGCAGCGCGAGGTCGAAACCCGACTCGGCCTCGGGCCCGTCGCCGGTGGAGGCGCAGAAGCAGGTGTCGGCCGGATGCGTACAGTGCACCGCCACCAGAAACAGCGCATCGCGCCGCGCGCGGTAGGCGGGATCGGGAAACGGCTCGCGCAGGAAGTGACGGTCCTGAAGCTCGAGCGCGGCCAAGTCGCAGGCACGCACGCCGATCACCGCGGTCGGCTCGATCGCTTCGGCGGCGGCGCCGAAATGCAGTTCGCCCGTGGGCGTGCGCCAGCTTGCCCACAGACGCTCGCGCGGCCTGAATACCAGCGGCTTGAGCGCCTGCGGTCCATTCGCCCAGGCGAACTGACGGGCCAGCGGCGACGGCTCCAGCGCGTAGCGCCCCGGCGACTGCGCGTCGCGCACGCCCGTTGGCAGGTCGGCGGCGGCACCGATTGAGCCATAGACGATGGCCCCATCGCGCACGCGCGGGCCGATCACGGCGTAATCGCGCGCGCGCAACGCGTCGATCAGACGATCCAGACCGGCGCGCGCCAGAAATCCCTGCTCGGTCGTCACGATACTCACTCCCCGAGATTCCGCCTGGCCGGCGCTCCACGCGGGGCCGACCCGTGAAGGTATAGCACGCGATGGGCTGGCTCGGTTTGATGTCGCTCAACCCGAACGGCGCTATTCTGGTCCATGCTTATGCCTGTACGCCGGACGAGGAAACGTCATCATGTGCCTGGGCATACCGATGCGCATTCTGGAGATCGACGGGGATACGGCCGTGTGCGAGGCCGGGGGCATCCGCCGCAATGTCAGCTTGTTCCTGCTGCAGCACGCGCCGCCGTCCGTGGGCGAGCACGTCATCGTGCACGTCGGCTACGCGCTGCAGACGCTCACGCACGAGGATGCGGCCGCCCGTCAGGCGCTGTTCGCCGCCTTGCAGGCCGGGGCGACGCGCTAAGCCATGCACGAACTGTCCGTCTGCCGCGCACTGCTCGACCGGGCGTTGGCCGTGGCCGCAACGCATGAGGCGGCATCGATCGGCCGTCTGGTCGTCCGCATCGGCCCGCTGTCAGGCGTTGAGCCCGGACTGCTGCGAGAGGCCTTCGCCATCGCCCGCACAGGCACGGCGGCCGCACGGGCCGAACTGGTCGTGCAGCGTAGCGCTGTCCGCGTACGCTGCGAACGATGCGGCGCGGAAAGCGAATGTCCGCCCAATCGGCTGATCTGCAGCCATTGCGGCGATGCCAGCACGCAATTGACCGGCGGCGACGAACTGTTGCTGGTGAGCGTGGAATTGCTCGCGCCGGCCGGCGACGAAGCCATCGCCCGCTGAATCTGGAGGCTCCCTCATCATGTGCGACACCTGCGGCTGCAACGTCACCTCCGGCAACCGGCATCTTCTCGACCGCCCACCCGCCGAGGGCGCCGGCGCGATCGAAATATTGGAGGGCCTGCTCTCGGCCAACGACCGCGAGGCCGCCCACAACCGCGCGCATTTCGATCGCCACGGGGTACTGGCGGTCAACCTGATGTCCGCCCCCGGCGCCGGCAAGACCGCGCTGCTCGAACGCACCCTCGACACATTGACGGGAACGCTGCGGGTCGGCGTCATCGAAGGTGACCTGGAAACCGAAAACGACGCCCGCCGCATCCGCGCCCATGGCGTGCCTGCGGTGCAGATCACCACCGGCAGCGCCTGCCACCTCGATGCCCACATGATCCACGATGCCCTGCACGCGCTGCCGCTGACGGCGCTCGACATCGTGTTCATCGAGAATGTCGGCAACCTCGTCTGTCCGGCGAGTTTCGACCTCGGCCAGCACGCCAACGTCGTGCTGTTGTCCGTCACCGAAGGCGACGACAAGCCGGCCAAATATCCGGTGATGTTTCGTGCCGCCGACCTGTTGCTGCTGAGCAAGATCGACCTGCTGCCCCTGATGGACGATTTCGCCCCGGCGCGCGCCGAGACGGCACTGCGCGCGCTGGCCAACACCGCACCGGTGATGCCGCTGTCCGCGAAACACGATATCGGCATGGCACCCTGGCTGGACTGGCTGAGGACCCGCCGCGCGGCCTGCCTGCCGAGCCAGGCGGACTGACCGTGCCCGCCCAGACCATCGCGCAGACCTGGCTGGCCCGCATCCGCGAACTGGCGCTGCCGCGCCCCATCAGGCTGATGAACGTCTGCGGCGGCCACGAGCGCAGCATCAGCTTCTCCGGCATCCGCGGCGCGCTGCCGCCCGGCATCGAGATCATTCCCGGCCCCGGCTGCCCGGTCTGCGTCTGCCCCGAGGAGGACCTGTACGAGGCCATCCGCCTGAGCCTCGAGGAGGACGTGGTGCTGGTCGCCTTCGGCGACATGCTGCGCGTGCCGGCCAACGTGCCCAAGGGCGAACCCCGCTCGCTGGAACAGGCCCGCGCCGCGGGTGCGGACGTGCGCCCGGTCGCCTCGCCGCAGGAGGCCGCCTCCATCGCCCGCGCCGAACCCGACAAACCGGTGGTGTTCTTCGTCGCCGGCTTCGAGACGACCACCGCGCCGGTCGCTGCGATGCTGGCCGAGGGCGTGCCCGACAACCTGCTGATCCTGCTCGCCGCGCGGCTGACCTGGCCGGCCGTGGCCATGCTGCTGGATTCGGGCGAGGCGGCCTTCGACGCGCTGATCGCCCCCGGCCACGTCGCCACCGTGATGGGTCCCGAGGAATGGTCCTTCGTGGTCGAGCGTCACCGCATGCCCGCGGCGATCGCCGGCTTCACCCCGGAGAGCCTGCTCGCCGCCACCTACTCGGTGCTGCGCCAGACCATCGAAGACAGGCCCTTCCTCGACAACTGCTACCCCGAGCTGGTGCGCCCCGGCGGCAACCCCACGGCCCGACGCTGGCTGAGCGAGGTGATGCAGGTCGAGGACGCCAACTGGCGCGGCATCGGCATCATCCCCGATTCCGGCTTCGCCCTGCGTCCGGCCTGGCAGCACCTCGACGCACGGCGCGTGTTCCCCGCGCCGGAGGACACGCGGCGCCGCGCCGGCGAGATGCCGCCCGGCTGCGACTGCGCCTCGGTGGTGCTGGGCCGGATCTTTCCGGACCAGTGCCGCCTTTACGGCCGCGCCTGCACCCCGCGCAACCCCATCGGCCCCTGCATGGTCTCCGACGAGGGCGCCTGCCGCATCTGGTGGTCGTCGGGGCTGCGCGAGGCGCGCAGCGCCTGAGCTCAGCGATGGCGGCCGTCAGATGGGTGGTGGGTGGTCGCGTGCAGGGCGTCGGCTATCGCCCCTTCGTCTACCGCCTCGCGCACCGCCTCGGCGTCGCCGGCACGGTGCGCAACGGCGCCGGCGTGGTGGAGATCGAGGCCCACGGCGACGACGACGCGCTGGCGGCCTTCGCCGAGGCGCTGATCGCCGAGGCCCCCGCCATCGCCCGCCCGCAACTGCTCGAACGCGGCGCGCCGACCGCGGCTGACGACATCGACGAGGGCTTTCGCATCCTGCCCAGCCGCGCCGGCGAAGCCCCACGCAACCACGTGCCGCCGGACTATTTCACCTGCCCCGACTGCCTCGCCGAGCTCGCCGACCCGGGCAACCGGCGCTACCGCTACCCCTTCATCAACTGCGCCCAGTGCGGACCCCGCTACACCCTGATCCGCGCCCTGCCCTACGACCGCGCGGCCACCACCATGGCGGGCTTCACGCTGTGCCCCGAGTGTCGTCGCGAATACGAGGACCCGCTCGACCGCCGCTTCCACGCCGAACCGGTGGCCTGCCCCACCTGCGGGCCGCAACTGGCGTTTGTCGGCGGCGACGAACGCGTCGCGGGCAACGAGGCCGCATTGACCGCCGCCGTCGGCATGCTGCGCGCCGGGGCCACCGTCGCGGTCAAGGGCATCGGCGGCTACCACCTGCTGTGCGACGCACGCAACGAAACCGCCGTCGCCCGGCTGCGCGCGCGCAAGCCGCGCCCGCACAAACCGCTGGCCGTGCTGTTCGCCGAGGACCTGCGCGACCTGCACCGCGTCGCCGATCTCTCGCCCGCGCACGAGGCGGCGCTGCGCGCGCCGGAACGCCCCATCGTGCTCGTGCCGCTACGCGATGGGCACGGCCTCGCGCCCTCCGTCTGCCCCGGCCTGAACGAACTCGGCGTCCTGCTGCCCTACAGCCCGCTGCACCATCTGCTCGCGGCCGATTTCGACGGGCCGCTGGTCGCCACCTCGGCCAATCCCAGCGGCGAACCGGTGCTCACCGACGAGGCCGAAGCCGAAAACCGGCTCGCGGACGTGGCCGACGCCTTTGTGCACCACAACCGCCCCATCGAGCGGCCGGCCGACGATTCGGTGCTGCGCGTCGTCGCAGGGCGCGCGCGTCCGCTGCGCCTCGGCCGCGGGCTGACGCCGCTCGAACTCGAACTGCCGCAGCCGCTGTCCCGCCCGCTGCTCGCCGTCGGCGGCCACCTGAAGAACACCGTCGCGCTGGCCTGGGAAAACCGCGTCGTCATCTCGCCGCACCTCGGCGACCTGGACGGCCCGCGCGCCCGCGACCTCTTTGCGCGCACCATCGCCGACCTGCAGCGGCTCTACGGCGTGCGCGCCGAGGCCGTGGCCTGCGACGCGCACCCGGATTACGCCAGCACCCGCTGGGCCGCCGCTCAGGCGCTGCCGGTGCACCGCGTCTGGCATCACCACGCACACGCCTCCGCCGTCGCCGGCGAACATCCCGCGCACCGCCGCTGGCTGGCCTTCGCCTGGGACGGCATCGGCCTCGGCCCCGACGGTGCGCTGTGGGGCGGCGAGGCGCTGTACGGCGCGCCGGGCCATTGGAGACGCGTCGGCAGCCTGCGCCCGTTTCGCCTGCCGGGTGCAGGGCGCGCCGGGCGCGAACCCTGGCGCAGCGCCGCCGCCCTGCGCTGGGAGGCGGGCATGCCGTGGCCGCTCGACAGCGAAATGGCGGAAGGCGATGCCGCGCTCCTGCGCAGCGCCTGGGAGCGCGATCTCAACTGCCATCGCAGCAGCGCCGCCGGCCGCGTCTTCGACGCCGTCGCCGCGCTGCTCGATCTGGTCCGCGAGGTGAGCTTCGAGGGTCAGGGCCCGATGTACCTCGAAGCCCTGGCGGCCCATGCCGGAACGACCGAGGCCGTCGCGCTGCCGCTGGCGCAGGACGACGCAGGCCTATGGATCACCGACTGGGCGCCGCTGCTAGCCCTGCTCGACGACCCTGCGCGCGCGCCTGTCGAGAAGGCTGCATCCGCGCATGAAAGCCTGGCCCGGGCCATCCTCGCCCAGGCGGTGACCCTGCGCGAACGCGAGCCGGTCGATGCCGTCGCCCTGAGCGGCGGCGTGTTCCAGAACCGCCTGCTCGCCGAGCGCACGCTGGCCCTGCTCGATGCCGAGGGCTTCGCCGCGCACCTCGGCGAACGCATTCCCTGCAACGACGCGGGACTGAGCTTCGGACAGGTCGTCGAATACGCGGCCGCGACCTCGAATCCGTCTTAACTCGCGAAACTTTGATCCCTTAAAACATTGCGTTAGGAAACTTTTGCGAAACAGAACGAAAGGACACACCGTCATGCAGGACACCCACGTCTCCCTCGCCCACGGCAACGGCGGACGCTACATGCGCGAACTGATCGAGGAACTGTTCGCGCGGCACCTCGCCAACCCACGCCTCGACGTGGACGCCGACGCGGTGGCGATTCCGCTGCCGCCCGGCGATGTGCTGGTGACCACCGACGGCTTCACCGTACAGCCGCTGGAGTTCCCGGGCGGGGACATCGGCGCGCTGGCGGTGCACGGCACGGTCAACGACCTCGCCGTGGCCGGCGCGCGGCCGCACTACCTCACGCTCAACGTGTTCGTCGAGGAGGGTTTCGAGATCGCCGCCCTCGAACGCATCGTGGCCAGCCTGGCGCGCGCCACGCGCGAGGCCGGCGTGGCGGTGGCGGCGGGCGACACCAAGGTGCTGCGCCGCGGCGAGGGCGGCGGCCTGTATCTCGCCACCACCGGCGTCG
The DNA here is from genome assembly GCF_000754095.2 of Acidihalobacter prosperus. Taxonomy (NCBI): domain Bacteria; kingdom Pseudomonadati; phylum Pseudomonadota; class Gammaproteobacteria; order Chromatiales; family Ectothiorhodospiraceae; genus Acidihalobacter; species Acidihalobacter prosperus. The sequence continues at coordinate 996,016 of NZ_JQSG02000006.1, read as the reverse complement.
GCATCCGCGAACCGGGACGGCGTCTCGGCCTGCGCGAGGTCCGCGCCGGCGACCGCGTGCTGGTCAGCGGCCCGGTAGGCGACCACGGCGTGGCGGTGATGCTCGCGCGCGAGCAGTTCGGCCTGCGCGGCGACCTGCGCTCCGACGCCGCCACCGTGCTGCCGCTGACCGAGGCCCTGCTCGGCATCGACGGCCTGCGCTTCATGCGCGACCCCACCCGCGGCGGTCTCGCCACCGTGGCCAATGAAATCGTCCGCGCCACGGGTCTCGACCTGCACCTCGACGAAGCGCTGATCCCGGTGCGCGAGCCTGTGCGCGCGGTCTGCGAAATGCTCGGCTACGACCCGCTCTACCTCGCCTGCGAAGGCCGCGTGGTCGCGGTCGTCGCCCCCGAAGCGACCGAGGGCGCCCTCGCCGCCTGGCGCGAACTGCCCGGCGGCACCGAAGCCGCACTGATCGGCACGCTCAGCGAAACCCGGAACCGCGCCCGCGCCATCCTGCGCACTCCGCTCGGCGGCGAACGCGTGCTGGAAGAACTGGAAGACGACCCGCTGCCACGGATCTGCTGAGGACTGCTTTGGGATGGCAACCAGAAGTATGGGATGGATAGCCAATTTCGCATTGGAGAAGAACTGCATCCGCTTCGACTGGACGATCGACGCCGCCAACGCATTTGAATTTCATCGAAAGCCTGGGGCACATGTGTTGCAGACAAGCTGTATTTTCGCCTCTCTGGTCCCGACCTCGAAGCCCATGCAAAGGAAACAACACAGCGAGTTCGAGGTAACTGAATGTCGATACCGCCGGTTAATGCCTGGGCATTGCCTGGACTCACGCGCCCATCAGCAGCCAGGCTCCCACCATAAAAAAGATAATTTAGATACATTAAATGGGTTAAAATAAAAACAAATTATAAGCGCGTTACCGTGGAACGCATCACCTCCCGCACCACCCCTCCATACACCAATATTCGCTTAGCACATCTACGATATCTAGTGACAACATACACTAGCATTCGAATGCCAGCTAATAGTCAATATTCCCCCACGCATGTCAGCCCATGTATCGAGGCAACTCTGCTACAGCTTTACTCCTTCAAACATTCAATTATATCTCATCCCACGCCAAGTGCATTTCATCCCCCTAAAATATAAGCATAAATATCATCTATTTTAAAATAAACAGATATTAAGAAACTTTTTTACGTGGTCTTATTCACACATAACATCGAGCAACACTCCTCACTCAAAAAAATACCTTGTCATTAAGGTGTTTTTTCAAGCGCATCTTATTAATTAGATCTTATTATTTTCTGTTTTTTATAGACAGAAAATTCTGATTCACCCGCTTTCAGGAGGCCTGTCGACTATGAAATGGGCGAAACGGTACGTTTTATATTTTCGTTACCTAGCGTATTCACCCTTGCTGCTTCTGAGTGGCTGTAGCGACACCCATTTTTGGCTGTTCAATCCCAAAGGACTCATCGCTGACACCGAATTGCACTACATGATTATCGATGTGACCTTGATGGCAATCGTGATCGTACCAACGACTTTCCTGCTGATATGGGTAGTCTGGCGCTACCGAGAAAAGCGCAGATCGGCATTTGCACCAGAATGGTCGCACTCAAATGTGATAGAGGTTGTGGTATGGGGGATACCACTGCTGATCGTTGGCGTGCTGTCATATTACTCATGGCGCGGCATTCAAGCCGTCAACCCCTACAATCCACATGCACTTAATAGCCACGGCGCCAGCACAGCCCGTTCCCATAAACCACTCACGGTCGATGTCATAACCACAGATTGGCAGTGGCTCTTTGTTTACCCGAATAAACATATTGCAGTAGCCAACGAGCTCGTTGTGCCGACCGGGACGAAACTGCATTTGAAGTTGACCTCGACGTCTGTGGTCAACAGCTTCTATATCCCGCAGATCGTTGGGCAGATTTACGCAATGCCCGGTATGCGCACAAAACAATCTTTCGAAGTTGACCATCCAGGTCGCTATCATGGGTTTTCAGCGGCATTCAGCGGCCCCGGTTTCTCTTGGATGGATTTCAAGGTCAAAGCTGTTCCGCCGGCGAAATTCACAGCCTGGATAAAAAAAGCCGGGACCTCTAAAAACACCTTGAACTATGCAAGCTTCTCTAGGTTTGCCGAGCCGACTGTCAATATCGAAAGAAAAATACATTATTTTTCCGATGTAAAAACCGGCTTGTTCGCCAAAGTCATAAAAGCAGTACGTTCGCAACGCCTTCACTATGTCACCCCGATGGCCATGACGGAAAACATGCACGCCAAAATCTTCCGCACTCACTCCAACTGACTCAGGAGCCCACGCGATGCCTGTTCATCTACAAGGTCCATGGAATGAACTGTTCGGCCGCCTTGGCCTGCTGCTGATCCCGCACTACAACAACCCCGTCATATTTTTCGCCTTCATGCTGGTCACAGTCGGGGGCACAGCCGTCCTCACGACGCTAACGATTCTTGGCCGCTGGGGCTGGCTGTGGCGCGACTGGTTGACCACGGTAGACCACAAGAAAATCGGCATCATGTATGTGCTGATCGGCCTGATCATGCTGTTCCGTGGTTTTTTCGACGCGCTCATGATCCGTTCTCAACAAGCCTTAGCCGTTGGACCAAATTCCCCTGGCGTGCTCGGCGCCTTGCACGGATATCTCCCACCTTTCCACCTTGATCAGGTTTGGACCGCGCACGGAATGATCATGATCTTGTTGGCGGTCACACCGATTCTTATCGGCATGATGAACTTGATCGTGCCGCTGCAGATAGGCGCGCGCGACATGGCTTATCCGTATTTAAATGCTCTCGGACTTTGGTTGACCGCCGTGTCGGCCGCATTGGTCATGATCGCGCTGTTCGTCGGCGATTTCTCGCACGCCGGCTGGGTCGGCCTCGCACCTCTTACCGAACTTGCATACAGCCCAGGAGTGGGCGTGGATTACTGGCTATGGTCGATACAGATCGGCAGCATCGGCACGACGCTGGGCTCAATCAACATCATCGCCACGATCATCAAGATGCGCGCCCCAGGTATGAAATGGTTTCGACTGCCGATATTCACCTGGACTTCGATGGCCACCAGCATCATCGGGCTGACCTCGTTCCCGGTACTTGGCGTTGCACTCAGCCTTTTGACCTTCGATCGCTACCTTGGCACGCACTTCTTCACCGCTGGCCTTGGCGGTGATCTCATGATGTACACCAACCTGTTCTGGATCTGGGGTCACCCGGAAGTGTACTTCGTCGTACTGCCGGCTTTCGGATTTCTGTCTGAAATCATTCCAACCTTTTCTCGCAAACCGTTGTTTGGCTACACCACCATGGTACTGGCTTCATTCAGTATCGCCGGTGTGTCCTGGCTGGTCTGGCTGCACCATTTCTTCACCATGGGCGCCAGCCCAAAGGTACTGGCCTTCTACAGCATCACCACCATGCTGGTCGGCATTCCGACAGGCGTGAAGGTGTTCAACTGGGTATTCACGATGTATCGAGGCCGCATCCGGATGGAGGCACCGATGCTATGGGCGGTGACATCGGTCTTTCTGCTCATCATCGGCGGAATGACGGGCATGATGCTATCCATTCCGGCGATCAACTACATCGTGCACAACAGTGTTTTTGTGGTTGCCCACTTTCACAACATGTTCATGGTGATTACCTACGCCGCTTTCGGCGCGATCGTCTTTTGGTGGCCCAAGGTGTTCGGCTTCAAGCTCGATGAACGCCTTGGACGCATGTTCTTCTGGTTATTCTCGACCGGCACCGCCCTGGTTTTCCTGCCGATGTATACGCTCGGCCTCATGGGCATGACGCGTCGTCTCGACTACATCTCCCACCCTTCGTGGTGGCCCCTGCTGCTGATCGAACTGTGCGGCATCGGCTTCTATCTGGTTTCGGTATTCGTGTTTCTAGGCATGATCTACGTCAGTTACCGTGACCGCGCCAGCAATGCCGTCACGGCCGATGATGCCTGGGGTACTTCGCGGAGCCTTGAGTGGCTGACCCATACGCCGGTTCCGTTCTACAACTTCGCCGTGACTCCGATCGTGCATGCACTGGATGAGGTCGCCTGGCGACGCGAACAGGGTACTCTTGATCGGCAGCCCGAACGCTACACAGACATACACATGCCGAACAACACTGGCATGCCGATCATCATCAGCGGTTTCACCCTGATCTGCGGTTTCTCCATGGTATGGCGCATTTACTTGCTGGCCCTGGTCAGCTTCATTGCGATCATCGCACTGGTGCTGATTCGCTCCTTCACCAAGCACCCCGGGTATGTCATCACGGCCGAGGAAATCGGGGAACTGGAACGCACATCGCGGCCGCATCGCCAAACCGAAGAAATCGAGAACCCCGTTTCTATGGGAACCGGCGGCGGATCCATGCCCAACCATGGCGCTCCCGCGGCCAGACATCCGGATTATTGATTTCATGCGGGAACACCGCTTCAGCCAGAACGACTCAAGCCTGATTTCTGGAGTTCACGACTGATGAATACATACCAAGACACCAGCGACATGTGGCAATACGAGGATCACCCACACGATGCCATTGGCACGCGAACACTCGGCTTCTGGTTGTACATGATGAGCGACCTGATGATCTTTGCCGGATTGTTCGCCACCTTCGGCATCTACGCCGACGGGATGCACTATGCAGGAGCCTTTACTGCAGGTCAGGTCATCCATCCGGGCCCCGCCCTGTGGTCGACGGCATTCATCTTTGCCAGCGTTCTCGCCTATGGATATGCCATGGTCTCTCTCAAGAAGGCCAATCGCAGTGGCGTACTCCTCGGCATTGCCATGGCATTCGTCCTGGGCATCGCTTTCCTGGGCATGGAATGGCACGAATTCAGCGATCTATACGCGATGGGTGCAATTCCCGAAAAGAGCGGCTTCCTGTCCGATTACTGGGTCATCGTGCTGGTTCACGCCGTGCACGTTGCCTTTGGCCTGCTCTGGTTGGCAGCCATGTTCATTCAGGTGGCGCTTGAGGGATTCACTGAGGACGTGGTGTATCGCTTGCTCAACCTCAAAATATTCTGGCTGTTTCAGGCCGTGATCTGGGTCTGCGTATTCACCCTCGTCTACCTCATGGGTTCGACCTCATTGGCTGCCATCTGATCACTGCAAACCTACGGAGACATGTCGATGTCGCACTCACACTTCAATCCGATTGAACATCCCGAGGTCCAGGTCGCCAATGGCGCAGGATATCTGTTCGTGTTTATTCTCGAATACTTAGCAATGGCGGCCTGTGTCTGGCTGCTCAACACCCACTGGCTGAACGGTCCTGCATTGTTGATCCTGATCCTAGCCATCGCACTCATCGTAATCGCCGTACAGCTTTATGCCTTCTTCAAGCTCAACCTGTCCGAACACCGGATTTGGCATACCGTTTCGCTGGTGCTCACGCTGCCGCTACTGGTCATCACCATTGGGCTGACAACCATGATGTTTATCACATTGATGCACCGCACGATGATCGGGGGTACGTGAAATGATGAAATCCGCATCAGCTTAATGCCACGATGGCATTGCAAATTCGATCTGGCTGGAGCACTCCCTATTTGCCAATACCCGCACCAGCATTTCCGAGCATCCATATGGCCCGCATGGATGGTCTGTAGGTGGACGTGATGTGTGTGCATAGGCCAGCTCGAAATACTACGTGCTTGCCCCTATGCAAGGATCCACAATCTAGCCGGCACGTGGCCAGCGACCCGGCACTATCCGCTATAACGCCGCACGGCCCCTGCATCGCTGTCACGTAAGGAGCCCATCAAATGCAGCGAACCGAACGGCATATTCATTGCATACCAGCTGGTCTCGCCCCCCCTCATGCGGCTTCGCCTCTATGTCCCACCGCCACCCCGACTTCATCACCGACGTCGATCGCACGCGGCCAGGTCTTGCGCATGAAACACACCCAATCCGGGTGCATAGAAATACTCAAGTTGCTCGCCATGTTGTTCGTCCACAACATGGCAATAACGCTGCAAATTGGTGCGCTGAGCCTTCGAAACCCAAATTGAGCATGCCATATGGCAAAACCGGCTCTCGAACCCTCGCCCCTTCCTGTGACCCACCATCTGCGGCCAGGTATGTCACGCAGGATTTGGATCACCCTCTACCGTCAATGAATCAACAAGGAAAGTCCCGATGACCGACACGGATCAGACGAAAACGGAAAACCCGCATAAAGGCGCACTGCAACACCAGCGATTCGAACTGGCGGATGGCTCACTCGACGTGAACGTGGTCGCCGACTGGCTGGAGATTTACGATCAGGACGAGCCGAAGGCACGGATGTTCCATACCGCCTATCTGGCACAGAACGCCGACGCCGAACGGCCGGTCATCTTCTGCATGAACGGCGGCCCCGGCGCTTCCTCGCTGTTCCTGCATTTTGCCTGCGCCGGGCCCAAAAGCCTGTCACGCACGGACGAGGGCAAACTCGATCTCGCCAGCCGGACGCTGGCCGACAACCCCGAGTCCTGGCTTAATTTCGCCGATCTCGTGTTCATCGACCCGGTCGGCACCGGTTTCAGTCATCTGATCAAGCCCAAGAAAAAGGACGACGAAGACAAATCGGAAAAGAAGGCGGAAGACGATAAAAACCCCTACTGGGCGACGAAAAAGGACCTGGATTCCATCGGACAGTTCATGCGTCGCTTCCTGCGCCAGCACAAGCTCTGGCAGCGCCCCCTGTACTACGCCGGCGAGAGTTATGGCGGTTATCGCGCCTGTCGACTGGCAAAGCTGCTGAACAAGGAATACGGGCTGGGCATGGCCGGCATCATCAGCATTTCGCCGATCTGGCAATTCAGCGACGTTCTGGATTCCGACTACAGCGCCGGCCAGTGGGTCAATCAGCTGCCGACGTATGCCGCGATCGCGCATCGCCACGGCATCGGCCGCCATTTCGATCAGGAAGCCGCGATGGACGAGGTACTCGCGGAAAGCGAACGCTTCAGCGTCAGCGAATTCGCGCAAATGCTGGTCTCCGGAAGCCTCATGCCCGCCGAGCAGCGCGAAGCGGTGTTGGGCAAGACGGCGGACCTGATCGGCCTGGACGCCGATTTCGTCAAACGCTCGAGCGGCCGGATAAGAATCAGCGACTACGCCCGCTTGGCGCGCAAGAACCATGATGAAATCACCGATCTGTACGACGGCAGCCTCTACTCGCTCGACCCCTTCCCGCACCGGACCAATAACGAGCATGCCATCAGCGAGTCGCTGTTCATCGATAGCCACCTGTTCCAGAACGCACTCCATCAATGGTATTTCGAGGTGCTCGGGGTCGAAACGCCGCTGGAATACACGGTGCTCAGCGAAGAAGCATTCAAGCACTGGAAAAACGACGAGAAGAAATACGACCTGTTCGAGATGACTTCCGCGGTCGACGATTTTCGTGCCGGCATGGCCGCCAACACGCAGCAGCGTGCGCTGATCGTGCACGGCCGATTCGACACGGTCACGCCGTATTTCGCCAGCAAACGCCTGCTGCTCCAGTCGAACCTGGACGCGTCTGTCGCAGCGCGCATCAGCGAGAAACTCTACGACGGAGGCCACATGTTCTACTCCTGGCCCGAAGTCAAAAACCGTTTCTCGGATGACATCAAGGCGTTCGTATTGGGCGCTTAGACGCGATTTGGCGAACCTGCGTCGGTGCCATGGCTGACCCAGCCCGGAGTTGATCATCGCGATCCCGATGACTGAAATACGCCCCGGAAAACTGACCGATTACCCGCAGCTCGTCGCATACGACGAGTTCATCGGCGACCGCCGCCAGGATTTTCAGGCCGGCGGGATCACGGTCGCCGACCAGGACGGGCAAATAGCCGTGGCCTACATGCATATCGAGAGCGCTGCCTTTCTCGGTTGGCCGCTGCTGGCTCGGATCCGCGTGCATCCGGAGCATCGCCGATGCGGTCTCGGCCTTCGCCTGGTCGAGGCCGCAATGCACGATGCGCGGCACCCTCGGCTATACGCAACGAGCGAACAGTCCAACATCCCCATGCAGACATTACTCGGCCGTGCGGGCGCACGGCCATAGGACATGTCGACGAACTGAACCTCGATGGGGAGAGGGAACTACTGTACCGGCTCAAATGAGGGTATCCGCGGACTGACGAATCCCCCGCATCCGCCCGGCACACTCCCTGCATGGGGTACACTCCCATGCTGGACCAGGCCGAGCGACGATTGTCTCTGATGACTCACCGCCACACCGTAATCTTCACCGACCTCGACCACACCCTGCTCGACGCCCGCGGCGGGCTGGGCAAGGCCGCGCCGTTCATCCGCCGCCTGGCGGCCCGCGGCATCCCGGTCATCCCTGCCACCAGCAAGACGGCGGCCGAGGTGTTGAATCTCTGGCGGCGCTGGAGCCTGCACGGACCCGCCGTGGTCGAGAATGGCGCCGCGCTGTGCCTGCCGCGACGCGATCGCGGCGGCTGGCGCATTCACCGGCTCACGTCCTGGCGGTACGCCAGCATCCGCGCCCTGCTGCGCGGGTGGCGCGCACCCCTGGACCTGCCGCTGGAGGGCTTCGGTGACTGGTCGCTGGAAACCATCTGTCGCCTGACCGGGCTATCGCCGATCAATGCGCTGGCCGCGCGCACGCGCATGGCCTCGGAACCCCTGCGCTGGGAGGGCCCGGTCGACGAACGCCTGGACGAGCGCCTCCACGAAGCGGGCCTGACCGCGTTACAGGGTGGCCGTTTTCTCACCGTGCAGCCGGCCACGATCGACAAGGCCTGGGGCGCCGCCGTACTCTTGAATCACCTGCGCGCCGACGGCAACTGGCCGCGCGTGATTGCCTTGGGCGATGCGCCCAACGACCGCCGTCTGCTCGAAATGGCGGATCGAGCGGCCTGCCTGCCCGGCCCCAGGCCGCTGTCCGACGAGGTACCCTGTCTACGCGCCCGCAACGCCGGACCCGCCGGCTGGATCGAGGCGCTCACACGTTTGGGAGTGGCGTGAACCATGGCGGACTTTCACCAGGGCGGCACCATCGCCACACTGCACGATCTCGGGACGCGCAGCCTCGGGGATCTGGAGCGCACCTTGTGCCGCTTCAACGAAAAACGGCCGCTGGCCTTGCTGATTCCCGCGCTGTATTCGGAGCTTGAGGGTCCGGCGCTGTCGAACATCGTCGAGCATATCGCCAAGATCCCCTATCTCTCGGCGGTGGTCATCGGCCTGGACCAGGCCGACGAAGCCCAGTTCCACGCCGCCAAGGCGTTTTTTTCCCGCCTGCCGCAGCCCTTGCATCTGCTGTGGAACGACGGACCGCGCCTGCGCGCCATTCACGACCGTCTCGATGCCGACGACCTCGCGCCCAATCAGCCGGGCAAGGGCCGCAACGTGTGGTACTGCCTCGGCTATATCGCGGCCACCGGTCTCGCCGAGGTGGTCGCGCTGCACGATGCCGACATCCTGACCTACGACCGCATGCTGCCCGCGCGCCTGCTGTATCCGATCGCGGCGCCCGATTTCGGCTTCCGTTTCTGCAAGGGCTATTATCCGCGCGTGGCCGACGATCGCCTCGGCGGACGCGTATCGCGGCTGTTCTTCACGCCGCTGATCCGCAGCCTGGCGCAGATTCTCGGCCCGACCAGCTATCTCGAATTCCTCGACGCCTTCCGTTATCCGCTGTCGGGCGAGTTCGCGCTGCACACGGACGAAATCCCTCGCCTGCGCATTCCGCCGGACTGGGGGCTGGAAGTGGGTCTGCTGTCGGAAATCTACCGCAACCTCAACAGCCGCAGGGTCTGTCAGGTCGACATCGCCGCGCGCTACGACCACAAGCATCAGCCGATGTCGGAAAGCGACGCCAGCAGCGGGCTGGCGCGCATGAGCCGCGAGATCGCGGTGTCCGTGTTCCGCAAGCTGGCGACCGAGGGCGTGGTGCTCGCGCCGGAGACGTTCCGCACGCTCAAGGCAGCCTATCTGCGCAACGCGCTGGATCTGGTGCAGCGCTACCAGGCCGATGCGGCCCTCAACGGCCTCGACTTCAACATTCACGCCGAGGAGGCCGCGGTCGAGACCTTCACCCGCGCCGTGATAGAGGCTGGCGATACCTTCCTCGCCAGCCCCTTCGAACCGCCCTACATCCCGAGCTGGAGCCGGGTGAGCAGCGCCCACCCGGATATTCCTGCAGCGCTGGCCCAGGCCGTGGCCGAGGACAACGGGTTCGCCCTGCCCTAGTTCCTCCAGGCCATACGCCGCAAACAGGCGGCACTGCTATACCGCCTTGAGCCAAAGCGCCGCGTAGGCCGGCAGGCGCATGAGTCCACGCGGGCAGGCGATGCGGCGATTGCCGATCACGTCCACCAGGCTCTGCCTGCCATCCTCGTCGCACAGCGGCGTCACGTCGGCCTCGCGCGTCTCCGGCGTGAAATTGAACAGGCACAGCATCGGCACCGCCTGGCTGCCGGGCGAGGGCGGCGGCGTGCGCAACACCGCGAACACGCCGTCCTCGGTTTCCAGAATCTCCTGCGCAGCCTCGGGATGGAAGGCCGGGTGCGCGCGTCGCAACTTGAGCCGGCGCACGATTTCGCTCAGGCAGCGCATCTGCACCGAACCTTCGCGCGCCAGCAGCGCGCTGAGTTCGCCGTAGTCCCAGCGGCGGCGATTGATTGCGCGCGTCTGTCCGCTGCGTTCGACGCCAAGCAGATCGCTCTCGGTGGCGATCAGCGACTGTACGTAGAGCGCCGGCACGCCCTGCATCGACAGGGCCACGGTCTGCGCCAGCAGAAAACGCGACAATTGCGCAGCTTCGCCGTCGTCGCCGGCCAGCGCCGAGTAGTAGCTGATATTGAGCTCATAGGGCGCGTCGCGGCCATCCGGCAGGCGACGCATGGAAACATAGCCGCCACGCTCGCGCATGCGCCTGAGCAGGGCGTCGCGATCGGCCTCCGACACCAACCCCTCCAGCGGACGCAGCCCGACACCATCGTGCGAGGCGGTGAAATTTACGTAGCCGCCACCGGGCGGAGGCGGTGGCAGCGAAACCGCCCAGGCCTGCAGCGCGGCGGTGCGCCCGAGCGTCAGTGCGTACAGCAGCAGGGGCGCCAGGCTGAACTGGTAGATCAAATGGGCCTCGTCGCCGTCGCCGAAATAGCTCAGGTTCTCCGTCTGCGGCACATTGGTCTCGGTCAGCAGCAGCGTGCCGGGCGCGGCCTCGTCCACCAGCAGGCGCAGGCACTTCACCACCGCGTGCGTCTCGGGCAGATTGATGCAGGGCGTACCCAGGGTCTTCCACAGGTAGGCCACCGCGTCCAGGCGCACCACGCGCGCGCCGCGACGGATGTAGTCCATGAGAATAGCGGCGAATTCCAGCAACACCGCGGGATTTGCGAAGTTGAGGTCGACCTGATCGGCGCTGAAGGTGGTCCATACCCAGCGCGAGCCCTGGTCGCGCACCTCGACCGGCGTCATCAACGGGCTGTTACGCGGCCGCGTGACCAACGCCAGGCGCGGGTCGGCCGGGTCGGCCTCGACGAAATAGTCGCGGCCCGGCGTTTCGCCGCGGATGTAGTCCTGAAACCAGAGGTGGCTGCGCGAGCAGTGGTTGAGCACGAGATCGAGTGCCAGCCCGTAGTGCTCGGCGATTTGCTCCACATCCTGCCAGCCGCCCAGCTCGGCATTCACCTCGCGGTAGTTGACCACGGAAAATCCGTCGTCGGAGCTATACGGGAAAATCGGCAGCAGGTGCACCAGGCTGATCGCATCGCCGACATGCTGCTTCAGGAATCGCAGCAGGGTCGCAAGAGGCGCCTCGCCGGGCGCGCTGAAGGTGTTGCCGTAGGTGATCAGCAGGGCGTCGCGCTCCGACAGAGCGGGACGCGGACGTTTCATGGAGGGGCTGCCCAGCACCTCCGTCAGCAGGCGCTCCAGCCCGGCGAGCGTCTCCTTGGCGCCCTCGCACCCATATAGTGCGCCCAGCAACTCGGTTGCCCGCTCTTTGACATTGCTCGACAGCGCCATGTGACCCTCCGACTCGCGTTCACCCTGCCAGGTGTCTAGCAGGATGCTTGCCAGCACCCATGGCGCGGGCGTTCAGTCGGCGTCGAGCGGATTGCGCAGCACGATGTTCTGCTCGCGGTCGGGGCCGGTGGAAATCAGATCCACCGGAATGCCCGCCAGCGACTGGATGCGTTCGAGATAGATCTTGGCCGCCTGCGGCAGGTCGTCGTAACGCGTAATGCCAACGGTGGAGCTTTGCCAGCCGGGGAGTTCCTCGTAGATCGGCTGGCAGACGGCCAGCGATTCCGCACCGCTCGGCGGCAGTTCGTAACGTTCGCCGTCACAGTGGTAGCCGACGCAGACCCGCAGCGATTCCAGGCCATCGAGGACGTCGAGCTTGGTGATGCAAAGTCCGGAGATGCTGTTGATCTGGATGGCCCGGCGCAGCGCCACCGCGTCGAACCAGCCACAGCGGCGGGCACGACCGGTGGTGGCGCCAAATTCATGACCGCGACGAGCCAGATGTTCGCCCATTTCATCCATCAGCTCGGTCGGGAACGGGCCTGCACCGACGCGGGTAGTGTAGGCCTTGGTGATGCCGAGCACGTAGTCGAGCGCCAGCGGCCCGACACCCGTGCCGGTACTCGCGCCACCGGCGGTGGTATTGGACGAGGTCACGAAGGGATAGGTGCCGTGATCGATGTCCAGCAATGTGCCCTGCGCGCCCTCGAACAGCACGTTGCGCCCGGCATCACGCAACTCGAACAGCCGTTTGGAGACATCGATCACCAGCGGACGGATGATTTCGGCCTGCGCCAGGCAGTCGTCGAGGATGCGCTGGAAATCCAGCCCATCGGTCTTGAAATAGTGCTTGAGTACAAAGTTGTGATAGTCGAGCACTTCGCCCAGCTTGGCCGCCAACCGCTCGCGGTGGAACAGGTCGCTGACACGTAGTCCGCGTCGGGCGACCTTGTCTTCGTAGGCCGGCCCGATGCCACGGCCGGTGGTGCCGATGGCGGCACTGCCGCGCGCCTGCTCGCGCGCCAGATCGAGGGAAACGTGATATGGCAGAATCAGCTGCGCCGCATCGGAAATCCTCAGGCGCTCGGCCACTGGCACGTCGCGCGCGCCGAGCATGGCCATCTCCTCCAGCAGGGCGGTTGGCGACAGCACCACGCCATTGCCGATCAGGCATTCCACGCCTTCACGCAGGATACCGGAAGGAATCAGGTGGAGGACGGTCTTTTCGCCATCGATCACCAGGGTATGACCGGCGTTGTGCCCACCCTGGAAACGCGCGACGGCGGCCACCTCATCGGTCAGAAGATCGACGATCTTGCCCTTGCCTTCGTCGCCCCACTGACTGCCCAATACAACAACGAACTTGCCCATTAATACGCTTCCATCAGCAGCCATTGATCGCCATGTCGGACCAGCATCTGGTCGCAACCCATGGCACTCGCATCGTCTTCCTGCCCACTCAGCGCGCGCACCACGATGCGCCCTTCGTCGCGCAGCTGTCGAATTCGCCGGCTCAAGGCTTCATCGCCCTGTGCGGGCGCATAGATCCGCCCCGTCTGGGATGGCTCCTCGCGCGCACCGACCTCCAGCAGGCTTTCGAGGTCGGCGCTGAAACCGGTGGCCGGGCGCGCACGCCCGAAAGCCTTGCCGATACCGTCGTAACGCCCACCTCGCGCCAGCTCCTGTCCGCGCCCGGGCACGTAAGCGGCGTAAACCAGGCCGGAATGATAGTGATATCCGCGCAGTTCGCCCAGATCGAAGCAGAGTTCGACCTGCGGCGCCTCGCGCGCAATCACATCGGCGACTTGGTCGAGATAGTCGAGGGCCGCGTCGATTCGCGCATCCACGCCGGCATAACGGGAACGCGCCTCCGCCAACACCTCGAGGCCGCCATTGAGCCCGACGAGATCCAGGAAACGCTGGCGATGCAGGCCGTTCAGCCCGCCGGCCCGCAGACGCTCGGCCATTTCGGTCGCGGCCTTGCGCTGCAGCAGCTCGAACAGTTCGGCCTCAGCATCTGCGTCCATGCCCGCGGCCTCGATCAAGCAGCGGAAAATATCGATATGGCCCAGATCGAGGTGTATCTGCCCCACCCCGCAAACCTGCAGGGTGGCGAGCATCAGGCGGATGATTTCAATGTCGCTGTCGGGTCCGGCATGTCCGTAGAGTTCGGCGCCCACCTGCAGCGGACTGCGCGTACCGCCCTGGCCCTGGGGTCGCGTACGCAGGACGCGTGCCATATAACACAGGCGCGTCGGCCCCTCGCGGCGCAGGCGGTGCGCGTCGATGCGCGCCACCTGCGGCGTGATGTCTGCACGCACACCCATCAGGCGACCGTTGAGCTGGTCGGTCAACTTGAAGGTTTCGAGGTCGAGTTCGCGGCCGGCGCCCGTCAGCAGCGATTCGAGGTATTCGATCAGCGGCGGGATCACCAGCTCGTAACCCCACACGCGGTAAAGATCGAGCAGCTCGCGGCGCACGTTCTCCAACCGCGCCGCCGCCGGCGGCAGTGTTTCCTCGATGCCCTCCGGCAACAGCCAGTATGCGGGGTCCTTCATGCCATGTCCTCGTACGACCGATCCTGCGCCAAGTCAGCCACTCAGCGATGGAAGAGATAGATGATCAACAGGCCGGAAAGCATACTGGACAGACCGATAATACGCAGCACCCGATCGGGCAACTGGACCATTTGCAGGAGGGTGCGGCGCAATCCATTGGGATTGATGAAAGGCAAAATACCTTCCAGCACCAATACCAAGCCCAGGGCCACGAGCAGGTGAGTCCACATGTTCAGGCCTTAAACGATGGGGTTGTCCGCGGGCCGGCGCACGAATGTGCGCCGGCCCGCCCTGGCATGCATACCGGTCGTCACGTACCTACGCCTATCGCTTGCCGGTATCTTCGGCCTGATTGAAGAAGCGGAAGAACTGGGAATCCGGCTCGAGCACGAGCACGTTGTCCTTGCCATCGAAACTTTGCCGGTAAGCCTGCAGGCTACGATAGAAGGCGTAGAAATTCGGATTCTGATCGTAGGCCTTGGCATAAATTTCGGCCGCCGATGCATCACCCTGCCCACGCAGCATCTGCGCCTGACGATACGCATTGGCCAGGATCACCGAGCGCTCGCGGTCGGCGTTGGCGCGGATACGTTCCGCAGCCTCCTTGCCGCGCGCCCGGAAGTCGGCGGCAACGCGCGCGCGCTCGGCCTCCATGCGCTTGTAGACGGAGCTTGCCACTTCGGAGGGCAGATCGATGCTGACGATGCGCACATCCTTGACCTGGATGCCCAGCTGCTTGGCCGCCTTGTTGGCGTCGACGTTCAGCGTGTTCATGATTTCGCTGCGCTCGCCAGACACCGCCTCCTGAATGGTGCGCTTGCCGAATTCGCTGCGCAGGCCGTCCTTCATGATCTGCGAAAGCCGCGTCAGCGCGCGCTGCTCGTCGCCGCGCGTCGAACGGTAATACTGATCGAGATTCGCGATACGCCATTTGACGAAGAAGTCGACCATGACGTTTTTCTTCTCGCTGGTCAGGAAACGCTCGGGCTGGGAATTGAGCGTCAGCAGGCGCGCGTCGAACTTGCGTACCGTCTCGATCAACGGCCACTTGAAATGCAGGCCAGGCTTGATGTCGCTCTTTTTGATCTCACCAAGCTTGAACAGCATCGCGCGCTGATCCTGTTGCACGGTGTAGGCCGACATATAGGCGAGCAGGGCGGCGACGACGACGATGATACCGAAAATGCGTAGTTTCATGTCAGCGGGCCTCCCGGTTGCGCAGATCGCGTCTCATGCGTTCCGCCTGCATCGGATCGGCGTCCGCGGCAGCCGCACTGGAAGCTATCGCCGCCGGATTCTGCGCGTCGCCACCCTGGCTCGCGCCCTTGGTCAGATTGTCGATCGGCAGATACAGGATGTTCTTGCCCTTGCTGTCGATCAGCACCTTGGAGCTGTTCGACAATACCGACTGCATGGTATCGAGGTACAGACGTTCGCGGGTCACCTTGGGCGCCTTCTCGTACTCCTTGAGCAACTGATCGAAGCGCGATGCATCGCCCTGCGCACGGGCTACGACCTGCTGCTTGTAGCCTTCGGCCTCTTCCAACTCGCGTGCGGCCTTGCCGCGCGCCTGCGGAATCACGGTATTGGCGTAGGCCTCGGCCTCGTTGCGATAGCGGACCTCGTCCTCGCGCGCCTTGATGGCATCGGCGAAGGCGCTCTGCACCTGTTCGGGCGGCTGCGCATCCTGCAGGTTCACCTTGATCACCTCCAGCCCGATCTTGTAGCCGTCGAGGATGTGCTGCATCAGCGCCTGGGTCCGCAACGCGATGTCCGCACGCCCTTCGCCGACCACGTAGTCCATCTTGCTCTTGCCGACGATCTCGCGGATCGCGCTGATCAGCACGTCGCGCAAGGTCTGGTTCGGGTCGCGGACGTTGAACAGGTACTCCTCGGCGTTCTTCACGCGATACTGCGCGGAAACGTCGACATCGACGATGTTCTCGTCCTGGGTGAGCATCACCGCCTTGCTCTGGGCACTGCGATTCTGGTCGATATCGACCACATGGACCTGCTCGACGGGATAGGGCAGATGCCAGTGCGGTCCCGGCATGCTGGTTTCGGTGTAGGCGCCGAAACGCAACACCACGCCACGCTCGCCCGGCCCGACGATATAGAAACCGGAGGCCAGCCAGGCCACGATGGCGACCGCGGCCGCCAGCAGGATGGCCGGCGCGGGGCTGCCGCCGCCATCACCGCCGGTCCGCAGCCTGTCGATCAGGCGCCTCAGCCACTTCTCGAGATCCAGCGGATTGGAGGAGCCTCCCCCGCTCCGCCGGCCGCTTCCCCATGGATCCTGATTGCCCGAATTATTCTTACCTGGCTCGTTCCAGGGCATTGATCACTCCAGATTGGATGGTCGAATGTCTCTTGCGTAGCGACGGAACGGCGCCGGCCGGCACCCTGGCCGGAGCGACGCATTGTAGGTGGCCCTCACAGGGGTCGCAAGCGCAGCGCCTCCGGGTCTGCGGTCTCGCTGAGCCAGGCGTCGTAACGCCTGCGCGGCAATCGCACCTCCAGTTCGCTGCCCCCGCAGTCGTCCACGCGCTCGTCCAGCACCGCTCCCAGGCCGAACAGGCGCGCGCGCAGCCGCCCGGCCGATGCCGGCAGGTGCACCCAGCCATGCACCACGTCGGGCATGAAATATTCCTTCAGCGCCGTCAACAGCTCGTCGATACCAGCCCCGGTCTGCGCCGAGACCCAGGCCCTCACCGGCCGCCCCTCGGCGTCGCGGTCGATGCGCGGGGCTGCCTCGATGCAATCGATCTTATTGAAAATACGCAGCATCGGCACCTCGCTTGCACCGACCTCGGCCAACACCTGATCGACATCCGTCTCGGTACGGTCGTGCTCCGGATTGCTCGCGTCGATCACATGCAACAGCAGATCGGCCTCACGTGTTTCCTGGAGTGTGGCATGAAACGCGGCCACCAGCTCGTGCGGCAGCTCGCGCACGAAACCGACGGTGTCCGCCAGCACCACGGCGTTGGCGGCATCAAGCTCAAGCCGCCGCAGCGTGGGATCCAGTGTCGCGAACAGCTGATCAGCGGCATAGACCCCAGCCTGACTCAGGCGGTTGAACAGGGTCGATTTGCCGGCATTGGTGTAGCCGACCAGCGCCACGCTCGGCAACTCGGCCTTCATGCGCGCCTGGCGTCCCTGCTGGCGTTGACGTCGCACCTTGTCGAGCCGGCGCAGGATCTGCTTGATGCGGTCGCCGAGGAGACGGCGATCGGTTTCGAGCTGGGTTTCGCCCGGTCCACGCAGCCCGATGCCGCCCTTCTGACGCTCAAGGTGGGTCCAGCCCCGAACCAGTCGGGTCGACAAGTGGTTGAGTTGCGCCAGCTCGACCTGCAGCTTGCCCTCGTGGGAACGGGCGCGCTGGGCGAAGATATCGAGTATGAGCCCGGTACGATCGAGCACTCGCGCCTTGAATTTTGCTTCGAGATTGCGCTCCTGGCTCGGGCTGAGCACACGGCTGAATATGACGAGTTCGGCACCTTCGGCAATAACCGCCTCGGCGATTTCGTCCGCCTTGCCGGTACCGATGAAGTACTTCGGATCGGGGCTGTGGCGGCGCACGTCAATCACGCGGGCGATGGTTGCGCCGGCGGAACGGGCGAGCTCGATGAACTCATCGCGCTCGCCCGGTTCGGCGAGACCGGCGATATCGACCTGAACCAGGATCGCCGTCTCGCCACTACGTGGTCTTTCAAACAACGTGTTTATCGCTCCGCTTATTCGGCACCGCCTTCGTCCTCGTCGTCCTCGATGGGCAAACGCACCGGACGCGAGGGCACGATGGTCGAAATGGCATGCTTGTAGACCATCTGACTGACACTGTTCTTGAGCAAGACCACAAACTGGTCAAAGGACTCGATCTGTCCTTGCAGCCTGATACCGTTGACGAGGAAGATCGCGACCGGCACGCGCTCCTTGCGCAACAGATTCAAAAACGGTTCCTGCAGGGTATGCCCTTTAGACATTAAACTGGCTCCTTGTTGTTGGCTACCGATGGCGCAAGTCCACTCGGCCCTTCGGTGGATAATCTTAGCATGCGGCTTCGTCGCACATGGCGGCTTTGCTGCAGCTCAATCGTCTCCCTCGAGAAACTGCGCGACCCGCGCGCTGAGCTTCGACAGCTCGACGGCCTCGGCGTTCACGCGTATCAACGCGCGATCCCCGCGCAGCCAGGTCAGTTGTCGCTTGGCCAGTTGCCGCGTCGCCACGACGGCCTTTTCGATCATCGTCTGCCGATCCCACTCGCCTGCCAGATAGCGCCAGACCTGGCGGTAACCGACGGCGCGCATCGACGGCAGCGCCGGATTCAGATCGCCCCTCTGATATAGGTGCGCCACTTCGTTTATCAAGCCGTCCGCCAACATCTTTTCGAAACGTTGACATATCCGGCGATGCAGCTGCTCCCGATCCTGAGGCAGCAGGCCAAGGCGCAGCAGGCGGTATGGCAGGTTCGCGCGACCGCCCGCCTGCAGGACTGAAAGCGGGCGGCCGGTCAGCCGGATCACTTCGAGCGCGCGCTGCAGACGCTGCGGGTCGTTGGGATGTATGCGTAACGCTGCCGCGGGATCGAGACGGGCCAGATCGCCATGCAACGCCTCCCAGCCTCGCTCGGCGGCCTCCGCCTCGATGCGTGCGCGCACTGCCGGATCGGCAGGCGGCAGCTCCGACAGACCATACTCCAGCGCCCGGAAATACAGCAGCGTGCCGCCGGTAAGCAGCGGCACGCGGCACGCGGCGGTGATGTCCGCCATTTCGCGCAGGGCATCCTCCCGAAAGCGCGCGGCCGAATAGGTCTCGGCCGGATCAAGTATGTCGATCAGGCGGTGCGGCGCCTCGGCCAACTGCTCGGCCGTGGGCTTCGCGGTGCCGATATCCATCTCGCGATAAACAAGGGCCGAATCGACGCTCACGATCTCGAACGGAAAACGACGCACCAGCGACATCGCAAGCGCGGTCTTGCCACTCGCGGTGGGCCCCATCAGCAGCACCGCCGGTGGCAGGCGATGTGCATGCGGCTTCGGCTGTTTCACGGCTCAGCGCCCGCGCAGGAACAGGCGGTCGAGTTCGCCCAGGCTCATCTGCACCCAGGTGGGCCGCCCGTGATTGCACTGGTCGCTGCGTTCGGTTCGCTCCATATCGCGCAGCAGGCTGTTCATCTCGTCCAACGTCAGGCGACGATTGGCTCGCACCGATCCGTGACAGGCCATGGTCGACAGCACCTCGTTGACCTCGGCCTCGACGCGCAGACTGTCGCCGTATTCGACAACGTCGCCCAAAACGTCGCGCAGCAGCTGGGTGACGTCGGCACCGGCCAGCAACGCAGGCACAGCGCGCACACGCAACGACTCCGGGCCGACCCGGTCCACCTCCAGGCCAAGCCTGATCAACAGATCGCCGGCCGATTCCGCCGCGTCCGCCTCGCGACGACTGACGGCGACGGTGGCCGGCAGCAGCAACGGCTGCCGACGCACGCCCTCAATGCCGTAGGCCGTCTTGAGACGTTCGTAGGTGATGCGCTCATGGGCGGCATGCATATCGACCAGCACCAGGCCGTTGGCGTTTTCCGCCAGCACGTACACCCCGCCGAGCTGGGCGAGCGCGAACCCCAGCGGCGGCACATCACCGCCAGCCCTCTCGGTGGTATTCGGCGCCGCGTAGAGACGGCTGAATGCGGCCAGTTGCTCGCGTACGCCAGCGGCGGGTACCGTGCCTGCGGGGCGGTAGACCGTGGTCGTCGGCGTGCCCAGATCGAAACCGGGACCTGGACGCAGGCCGGCGGATGCTTGAACGTGCAGCCCTGTCACGGTTGTCGGCGGCTGCACCCCGGCGCCAGCGCCGGCATCCGCCCCTGCCCGTGCGCCGGCGATCGCCTCCTTGAGGGTTCGGTGCAGGTAATCGTGCACCAGTCTCGAATCGCGGAAACGCACTTCGGCCTTGGCGGGATGCGCGTTGACGTCGACTCCGGCCGGGTCCATTTCCAGGAACAGTACGAAGGCCGGGTGGCGGCCATGGTACAGCACGTCCTGATAGGCCAGCCGCACGGCATGCGAGACCAGCTTGTCGCGCACCATGCGGCCGTTGACATAGAAATACTGCTGATCGGCCTGTGCGCGCGAGAACGTCGGAGCGCCCAGCCAGCCCCATAGCCGCAGGCCGGCCCCTTCGTGCTCCATCAGGCTCGACTGGTTCAAAAACGCTTCGCTGCAGACAGCCGCCACCCGCTGCCCCTGGGCCTCGGCCGAGTCGGCCCTGCGCAGATCGAACTGCGCCTTGCCGTTGTGATTCATGCGCACGGCCACGTCGAAACGGCTCAGCGCCAATCGCCGCACGACCTCTTCGATATGCTGGTACTCGGTACGCTCGGTACGCAGGAATTTGCGACGCGCCGGCACATTGAAGAACAGGTCGCGCACTTCCACCGTGGTGCCCTGCGGGTGTGCCGCCGGCTCGGGCGTGGTGAATTGCTCGCGTCCATCCCCGCGCAGACGCCAGCCGGCGGCTTCGCCCGCGGTGCAGGAAGTGATCGTCAGACGCGATACCGAGGCGATGCTCGGCAGCGCCTCGCCCCGAAAACCGAGGCTACGCACCTGTTCGAGATCATCGAGGGAAGCGATCTTGCTGGTGGCGTGACGCGATAGCGCGAGCGCCAGTTCTTCGCGCGGGATGCCGCTGCCGTTGTCGCGGATGCGCATCAGGCGCTGTCCACCCTGCTCGATATCGAGCTCTATGCGGTCCGCGCCGGCGTCCAGGCTGTTTTCCAGCAGTTCCTTGATCACCGAAGCCGGGCGATCGACCACCTCGCCGGCAGCGATCTGGTTGATGAGTTGCGGCGGAAGTCTGCGGATCGGCATCGGCGTCTGCGGCGGGGCGTGCGAATACGCCGCGCATTATGCCATGCCGCTCCGGCGCCTGCCTGGCGCCGTCCACGGCAATCGGATCAGCCGAATTCGCGCAGCACCCGGCCGCGTTCGGCGAGGATCGTGCCGGGCGGCGCATGGTGCTCAAAATAGTCCTTGATTCCACCCAGCAACGCGCCGGCCATGCTGGCGCGGAATCGCGGGGTACGCAAGCGACGTTCCTCGGCCGGATTGGAGATGAAGGCCGTCTCGATCAGCGCGGAGGGGATGTCGGGCGACTTGAGCACCACGAAGGCCGCGCGCTCCACGGTATTGGAGTGCATGCGGATCACGCGGTCGATGCTGCCCTTGAGCTTGTCGCCCAGCTTGAAGCTGGCTTCACGCGTAGCCGACTGCGCCAGATCGACCAGCACCGAAGCCACCAGATTGTCCTTGTTGGACAGATTCACGCCGGCCACGCGGTCGACATCGTTCTGGCGCTCGGCCAGCAGCCGAGCCGCCTCCGAGGAGGCGCCGTGTTCGGACAGCACGTAGACGGTCGAACCCTTGGGATAGCGGTACGGCGAGGCATCGGCGTGAATCGACACGAACAGGTCGGCGCGCCGCTTGCGGGCCTTGGCCAGGCGTCCGCGCAGGGTCACGAAATAATCGCTGTCGCGGGTCATGAAGGCCTGCATGCCCGGCTCGCGGTTGATCAGCTTTTCGAGCCGGCGCGCGATATCCAGCACCACGGTCTTCTCATAGGTGCCGCGCTTGCCGATCGCGCCCGGATCCTTGCCGCCGTGCCCAGGATCGATGCACACGACCACGTCGCGCAGCGGACGATGCGGCTGCGCCTGCGCCGCGGTGATCACCGGCTGCGGCTTGCCCACCGAAACCGACGACAGATCCACCACCAGCTGGTAATGGCGGGCACCGCCGGCCTTGATCAACGTGCTGCTGGCATCCGCGTCCGACTTGAGATCAAGCACCACGCGCAGATCGGAATGACCGCGCGGCGCATGACGGATATCTCTGAGCAGCGGAGTCGGCGAGAGATGCAGCGCACGGGTTGCGCGGGCATTGTCGAAATCGATCACCACCCGATCAGGGTGACTCAACGTGAACAACGAATGATGCACCGGCCCGCTGAGATCGAAAATCACGCGGGTCTTGCCGCCGGATTCGCTCAGGCGCACGCCCTTGACCGCGACGGCGGTGCTCGCGAAGGCGCTGGGGCTGATCACGGTCATGGCGGCCATCCCGGACAGGCCCAGCATCCGACGAAGGAAATCGCGGCGATCGGCGTCTTCGGTCGAGTGGCTCATGATTGCTCTCCTACATTCCGCATGGCGACTGGACGGACAACGGCACGGAGCCGATAGGTGCCTATCATTTGCCATCGAAACGCAGATTGCAAGAGCAAAAGTTATATTTTTTATGTAGATAGGCGATATATCTACATTCTTACATTAATCAATCGCCGCCACCGCCGTCTCGCCCCGCTCGCTGTTGGCCCACAAGCGCGCCCTGCGGCCTGCGCCCGCCGCCCGCAGGGCGATCTCCAGGTCCGCGGACGGCAGCATTCCCGTACCCCGCTCCGGCCATTCGATCAGGCATAGGGCATCGCCATCGAGATAGTCGCGCAGGCCGATCGCCTCCAGTTCCTCCGGGTCAGCCAGCCGGTAAAGATCGAAGTGGAACACCCGCCGATCGCCGATCTCATAGGGTTCGACCAGTGTGTAGGTCGGACTCTTGACCGCACCCTCATGCCCGAGGGCGCGCAGCAGCGCGCGCGCCAGCGTGGTCTTGCCTGCCCCCAGATCGCCGTGCAGGAAAACCAGCGCACTATGCGGCAAGGCTCGCGCCAACGCACTGCCAAGACGCTGGGTCGCGGCTTCGTCGGATAATTCAAGCGTCCGCACGTGTGTCGATGCCGGTCTTCCGTTCATGCGCCGATTCCGTTCGCAAGGCGGCGCAGCCAGGGCAGCAAATCGGTCGCCAGGAGGCCACGCTCACCGTCTCGCGCAGCGCGATCGCCCGCCGCGGCATGCAGGCAGACGCCGGCACGGGCCGCTTCCTCGACCGCAAGCCCCTGCGCGATCAGGCCTGCGATCACGCCCGTCAGGATATCGCCCATGCCGGCGGAGGCCATGCCGGGATTGCCGGCGCCACACAACTCGACGTCGTCGCCCACCCGTACCAGCGTACCGGCACCCTTGAGTACGGTCGCGCCGCCGTAGCGATCGGCAAGCCGCCCGGCGGCGGCGAAACGATCGGCCTGCACGGCCTGAGTGGGCAGGCCGAGCAGGCGCCCCGCCTCGCCCGGATGTGGCGTCAGCACCCAGGCATCGCGACGATAGGGGCTGGCCGCGAGCAGATTCAGCGCATCGGCATCGACCACCAGGGGGCAGGTCGCCGCCAGCGCAGCCTGCCACAGCTCTCGCCCCCAGGCCTGCGTCGACAGGCCCGGCCCGATGGCGATCACGTCCGCAGCCGCGACCGCCTCGCGCAACGCGCCGCCCGACTCCACGCCCCGCACCATCAACTCCCAGCGGCCCACGTTGAGCATGGCGGCGTGCGTCGGATGCGTGGCCACGGTCACCAGGCCCGCGCCCGTGCGCAGGGCCGCCTCGCCCGCCATGCGTGCGGCACCCGCGAATCCTGGAGCGCCGCCGATCACCAGCACCCGGCCGTGATCGCCTTTGTGGCTGTCCGGTCGGCGCGGCGGCAGGGCGACCGCCTCGCCGCGCAACCAGGCGGACGGCTTCTCGCTGGCCAGCAAGGCTGCGGGCAGGTCGAGATCTTCGAGATACAGTTCGCCGACGTGATCGCGCGCGCGCCCGGTGTACAGTCCGCGCTTGCGCACGATGAAACTGACCGTTTCGACCGCGCGCACGGCAACGCCCGGACATGCGCCGGTGTCGGCGTCCACACCGGAAGGCACATCCAAAGCGAGTACCGGCGCAACGTCCGCCAGCCGCGCCACGGCTTCGGCGGCGGCGCCTTCCGGCGCGCGCTTGAGGCCGATGCCGAAAACGGCATCGACATACACATCCGCCGCCGGCAGCCTGGACGGCAGCGGTTCGACGCGGCCATCCGCGGCCTGCCAGTCGGCCAGGGCCGCGGCGGCTTCGCTGCCCGCGCGCGGGCCGTGGCCCACAAGATGGACGGATACCGCCAATCCAGCCGCCTTGGCCAGTCGCGCGAGCACCAGCCCGTCGCCCCCATTGTTGCCACTGCCGCAGACCACGCACAATCGCTGTGCCTGGGGCCAGCGGCGTCGCAGATGCCTGAAGGCCGCCGTCCCCGCACGCGCCATCAGCGCCGGCCCCGACAGGCCGAATTCCTCAGCGGCACGCCGGTCGATCCGGCGCGCCTGTTCGGCGGTATGGAGGGGGAGACGCTGCGCACACATGCGTGTCAGTATACCGCCGGAGTCCACGCGCGCCGACTACCCTCAGCATGAATGCAGCCCTACCCGATCCCGCCGCCCTCGCGACCCGCATCAAGGCCTGGGGTCGCACGCTCGGCTTCGGCGCAGTGGGCATCGCCGGCATCGAACTGGAGCGCGCGGAAGCTCATCTGCTCGACTGGCTGGCACGCGGCTTTCACGGCGACATGGACTACATGGCCCGCCACGGCCGCAAGCGCAGCCGGCCGGCGGAGCTGGTGCCGGGGACGGTGCGGGTCATCTCGGTACGCATGGATTATCTGCCGCCGGCGGGGGCGGACCCCGAAACGGTGCTCAATGTACCGACGGCGGCCTACATCTCGCGCTACGCGCTGGGCCGCGATTATCACAAGGTGATGCGCCGCCGCCTGCAGCGCCTCGCCGACCGCATCGAAGCCGAGATCGGCGCCTTCGGCTACCGCGCCTTCGTCGACAGCGCCCCCGTTCTGGAAAAACCCTTGGCGCAGCAGGCCGGACTCGGCTGGATCGGCAAGCACACCAACCTGCTCGCGCGCGAGGCCGGCTCCTGGTTTTTTCTCGGCGAGCTCTATACCGACCTGCCGCTGCCCGTGGATGGACCGGTCGCCGCCCATTGCGGCAGTTGCAGCGCCTGCATCGACATCTGCCCGACGCAGGCCATCGTCGCGCCCTATCGGCTTGACGCCCGCCGCTGCATCTCGTACCTGACCATCGAACTCAAGGGCTCGATTCCCGAACCGCTGCGCCCGTTGATCGGTAACCGCATCTACGGCTGCGACGACTGCCAGCTCGTGTGTCCATGGAATCGCTTTGCCCACCCTGCCGAAGCACCCGATTTCGCCCCCCGGCACGGTCTGGACGCCGTTCGACTAGTCGAACTGTTTGCCTGGAGCGAAGCGGATTTCCTGGCGCGTACCGAAGGTTCCGCCATTCGCCGCATCGGCCATGTGCGATGGCTTCGCAACATCGCCGTCGCACTGGGCAACGCACCGGGCAGCACCGCCATCGTCGCGGCCCTGCAGGCACGCACGGATCATGCTTCCGCCCTGGTGCGCGAGCATGTGCACTGGGCATTGGAGCGGCATGCGAAGCACGCGGCCACGGGTTGCACTTGAGGGAAGTCAAGTCGTCCGCCATCGGCGCATGACATTGCTGATATTTCTTCTACACTCAACGGAGCACCCATCCCACCGGAGCGCCACGATGCCTGCCAATCTGCAACGCCCGCATGCACGGACTGAATATCCCACCGAACTGCCGCTGCTCCCGGAAGGCGACGAGGTCGCGCTGTATTCCCCCAACCAGATTCACCGCATCCAGCTCGCACGCGGCGAAGCCGCGTGCTTCCGCACCGACGCACGTTACGCCTGCCGCAAGCTGGATTGCCCCCTCGGGGCCGAATGCCGACGCCGAATCGCCGTCTGGCGGCGCTGACCCCCCGCCATTTCTGCCGCACCCGCGGCGGTCGCTTCGCGCCGGCCGCCGCGCCGGATATCAATCGCCGTCGTCACTCGCCATGAAGTGGCTGAGCGGCGCATGCTGCTCGTGGGCCATGGCCTTGAGGTAGCGCAGGGTTTTCTCGTAACTCGCCTGGCCCTTGCTGGCGATCCATTCCTGACGCATCTGCTCGGGACCGGGAATCTTGAGCAAGCTGGTCGGCGTATAGCGGTTGTCGGCCTTCGGAGACACTGTGGCGCCATCCGGGTGGAGATGAGCGCGAATCCAGGATGCGGTCACGGTCTGGCCGCTAGCGCCCGCGATGCGACGCAGCAACTTGCCGTCGGGACAGCTGCCAGTGTTGTAGGCCACCGGCGTGCGCAGCGGCTGCACCGGCACCTCGGCGGCGTCCGGACGGTCGCGCCAGATGCCGCGGATCACCGCGGCATTGGCATCCCACTGCGACATCGGTGGCAAACCGAGAATGGCCTCGATGGTGCGCACGAGATTGACCTGGGAATAACGCGTGGTGACCTGCGTGTGGCGCACCCACGGCCCCAGGGCGATCGCGAAGGTGCGATGGGCGTCGATGTGATCGGCGCCTGATTGCGCATCGTCCTCGGTCACGATCACCAGGGTGTGCTTCCACTGCGGCGTGGTGCTCAGATAGTGCACGATCTGCGCGGTTGCGCGGTCGTTATTGGCGACATAGTAATCAGGCGTGTAGTAGCAGGGACTGCGTCCGGCGGTGTGATCATCGGGCAGCCAGATGTAGGTGAACCGGGGCAGGTCGGCGGCATGACGACGCATCCAGTCGATGGCCACGTGCGCGCGGTGGGTGTCGAGGATCATGCGGTCCCAGCCGGGGAAGTCGACGGCCAGATGCGCCCGCATGGCCGGGGCGATGACGCCGGCCTCGTTGCGCGATACGAACTCGCCGAAATCCTCGAAGCTGACCCGATGCGCCAGCAGGTCGTTGAACAGGTACAGCCGCTGCGGGTAGGCGATCCAGGGATTGGACCAGCGCCCGAGCTTGGGCAGATCGGTGTAGATGGCGTAGGGGTTGGCGGCCCCGCCGGGGATGCCGCCGGTGCCGTCGGCGAGCTTGGCGGGCACCAGCGACTGGGTCCAGCCGGGGTTGGGCACGAGGCCGCGGCCGGAGTAGTACTGCGGCCAGGTGCGCTGCACGAAGTCGGAGTCGGAGGCGCCGGTGACCCACTGGTGGCCCTGGGCGGTGACCTCGCCGTCGGCGTAGAAGTTGTCGAACAGGGCGTAGCGGTCGGCCCAGGCGTAGAGGTTGGGCAGCTGGCGCGGGCCGTAGAGGGCGAGCTTGGGGTCGGCCCAGCGACCGGCGGGCCGGTAGTCGCCGAGTTCCTCGTCGAAGGTCTTGTTCTCGCGCAGGATGAAGACCACGTGGCGAATATGCCGGCGCAGCCAGGTCGCCGTCTCCCGATTGGCATGCGCCAGCGCATCGCGCCGCGCCTGATCGAAACCATTGTCGCGCAGCGCGAGCGAGGTCAGGCGCGGCAACTCGGCGTTCAGGTGCGTGTAGTCGATGCGCTGGAGCACGCCATGCATCATCGTGCCGACCCACTGGTGCTTGAGGTTCGGCCCGCTGCCCATACCCTTGGCGGCCACCACGTAGAGCGCATCGGGACCGGCGGCGAGCCCGGTGGGATACCAGGCGGTGGGGACCAGGCCCAACCGCCGCCCGCTGGCGAGATCGAATATGGCGACGTCGTTGTTGCCGGCATTGGCGACGAACAGCCGTCCGCCGTGAACGGCGACGGCATCCGGATAACTCCCCGGGGGCGCGCCGGGATAGGGTGCGTCGTCGAAGGTACGCACGACCTTGAGGCTGCGCGCGTCGATTTCCACGGCCTCGTCCAGATTCGCCGCCGCGAATACCACCTTGGCCGTGCCGGGCACGGCGACGAGGCCGGTGGGGTGGATGCCAGGGTCGGCGTTGTCCGGCCCCGTCCTGGGACCCACGCAAACCTGCCCCAGGGGCTTGAGGCTGCGAGCGTCGAGTACGCTCACGCCGCATCCGCCCCAGTCGCTGACGACCAGTAGCTGGCCGTGGTCGGCGAGCACGGGAGCAAAAGGATACGGTCCCGCGTTGGCGTATTGGGTGGCGCCGGTTGCGAGATCGATACGCGCCACCGCATTGCTGAGCAAGCCGGTGACGTAAGCATGGCGCCCCTCGTGATCGAGCGTCACCCCGTCCGGATAGAAGTGGTACGCGCCGCCGCGCGAACCCTGATAGTGATACGGATACTGATCCCGCGGGAAAGGGTGGAAGGCGAGGCGATAGCGCCGCAGTTCATGGAAGCCCTGCCGGTCGTGGCGCAGCGCCAGCAGCACGTCGCTGACACCGCCCGCGGCATAGACGTGCCCGCCGGGGCCGGCGGCGAGCCCCTGGAAGAAGTCCTGACGGGCGATGCGCAGCACGCCGGCATCCGGCGCCCCGGCCGCGATTTCGCGCCTGTATCCCTGCACCTGCCCCGATGCCCGCAAATCGTGGGCCTGATAGGCCGCAACCGTCTGCGCATGCGTGGCGCCGCTGGACAACACGTAGGCGCGGCCGTCGTCGACAACCACAGCGGTCACGAAATTGGACGTCCCGAGCAACGTACCGACCGGGCTGATACGCCTGCCCGTGGCAATCTCGTGCGTGACCGCCGCCAGATCGCCGAGACGTCCGACCATCGGCACGGCCGGCGCGTCATCTTCCGCCCCCGCCTCATCGTCGGCCCATGCGGCATGCGACAGCAGCACCGTCACGATCAGTGGAATCAGCCATCGACGGCGGGAAGAAAACCGTTGGCACATGGACGACATGGCGGTCTCCTTACCGCTTAATTACCGGAATTGATCTGCACGACGACCTCGAAGGTACGGTGTGCTTTGCCGAAGGCCTTGGGGAACGGTGGGTAGCTGAGCTGTCCGACGGTCTTGAGCGCGTCGTGGCGGATGAGGGGATTGGCGCCGCCGGAGATGATGTGCACGTCCTGCGCGGCGCCGCCCTGGGGGCCGAGCACGAAGCGCACCCGCACGCTGCCGGACAGGCCGAGCTGGCGCACCATCTCGCCGACCTGCACGTTGTTCTGGATCAGCACGTGCAGGGCCTGGCTGTAGGCGGCGATCGCCGACGGGCTGGGCCCGGACACGGGCGCCACCTTCGGTGCCGGCAGCGGCGACTTGACCGCCTGCGGCGCCGGGTGCGGCACCACGTGCGGATGCGGCGCGGGCTTGGGCTTGGGCACCGGCTTGGGTTTGTGATGCACGATCGGCTTGGGCCTGTGATGCACCGGCCGCGGCTTGTGGATCACGTGATGCACGGGCTTGGGCTTGTGGTGCACCACCGGCTTGGGCTTGGGCTTCTTCGGGATCACGATCTGCGGCTTGGGGATCGGCGGCGGCGGCACGATCCTGGGCTGCACCACCGGCTGCGGCGGCGGAGGCGGCGGCAGCTTGACGAACTGCACCGTGGTCACCTGCTGCGGCTTCGCCGGCGGCGGCGGCGCCGGCGCGTGGTGCCACGGCCACAGCAGCAGCACCGCGATCAGCACCTCGAACGCGAGCGCCAGCACGAACGCCCGCGGCAGGCCCAGCCGCGGCGGCGACCACGGCCCGAGCGACGGCGCCAGCGCGCTCATGGCGCCGCGCTACCCGTCGGCGGCGCGGCGGCCGGGGCGGTCTTGCCGGCGCCCGCCGGAGATCCCGCGCGCGTGGCCAGGCCGATCTTGCTGATCCCGAGCTCGCGCACCGCGTTCATCACCCCGGTCAGCTCCTTCACCGTGGCCTTGCCGTCGCTGGCGATGATCACGCTCACCGTGGCCTTGTCCTTGAGCGCCGACAGCGCCTGCTTGAGCGCGTCCAGGGTCACCGTGTGGTCCTGGTAGCGCACCGCGCCCTTGTCGGTCACGCCGACGATCACGCTCTTGTGCGGCAGCTTGGTCGCCGTGCTCGCGCTCGGCAGGTGCAGCTTCACCCCGGTGTTGGGGATCATGTGCAGCACCATCAGCACGAAGAACACCAGCAGGAACATCATGATGTCGATCATCGGGATGATGTTCAGCCGCGGTTCCTGATGCTCGAAGTAGCGGGAGCGATCCATCTCACACGCCCTCGGCCTTGCGCGTGTCGCCCAGCCCCAGGTGCGCGCCCAGCGCGCTGCGCGTCTCGAAGTGTTCCGCGCCGGCCTCGCCGTGCGCCTTGACGCCCTCGCCGTGCAGGCGGTTGATCAGCAGCAGGCGGATCAGGTCGAGCTGGTGCATCGCAAGACGCAGGCGCTTGTTCAGCAGGTTCAGGAACAGCACCGAGATGATCGCGATGAAAAGACCCATCCCGGTCGACACCAGCGCGTCGGCGATGCCCCCGGTGGCCTTGACCGCAGCCCCGGAGCTGCCCAGCACGTTGAAGGTGTCGATCATGCCGATGATGGTGCCGAACAGGCCCAGCAGCGGACCTAAGGTCGCCGCCGTGTCCAGCAGCCACAGGTACTGGTCCAGCCGCGGCATCGACCACAGCACTTCCTCGTCGAGGTGCTGCGACAGTGCGTCCGGCGTCTCGGCCTTGGACGCCACCGCCTGCAGGATCAGGCGCCCCTGCAGGGTGTGCGAATAATCCTCGCCCAGCGCCTTGAGACCGCGCACGTCGCGGTAGCCCAGCGCCTTGAGCGATTCCTCCACCCGACCGCCCGCACCCAGCACCCGGTAGTAAAACCACAGCCGGTCAAAAATCACCGCCACCGCCACCAGCAACAGCAGCGCCATGATGATCGGCAAACCGCCCGACAGCTTGATCAGATGAACGATCAGTTCCATTTCCAGATTACCCTCATAAATTTTGACCACAAGCCGACAGGCATATACAAGCGATTTTCAACGCCCACCGCCTGCGTCATATCGACGCAGGCGGTGGGAAATGCTCGAAGCTAAGACCCAGGCAGCCTGGATTTGTTCTGTGAATATATTGTTAAAACGACGCATTGAGGGCCACGCCCATGAATCGCGGCGCCCCCTCCTGCACCAGCTCGTAATTTCCGCCGGAAGTCTGGCTGCCGTGCACGTAGGCGTATGCGATGTACTGGGTATCGGCAACGTTATCCAGATAGGCGGACAGCTTGATCTTCTTGAAATAGCTGCCATGCGGCTGCCAGGTATAGGACGCCGTCAGATCGATCACGGAATATGACGGAATCGTGACATTACTGGTCGCGCCGCTCTGATAGGCAATGTATTGCCGACCGACGAAATGCGAGCTCAGATTCGCATACCAGCCGGCACGGCGATAGCTGACACCGAGATTGGCCGTATAAACGGGAACGTCCGGGCGCCACATACCCGCCTTCACCGTGCCGTTGTTGCCCTTGAAGTCCTTGGTGTACTTGGCGTCGGTATAGCCATAGTTGCCATCGATGGAGAAATGATCGAACAACGGCTTTTCAGCCGCCAGGGTAAAGCCCTTGTAGTCAGCCGTTCCAGAATTATACTCGGTGGTCACACCGGTCACGTTGCTGTACGAATAGCTGAACACCTTGTTGAAAATACGATCGAAGACGGCGATCGAGGCCTTACCGAAAGAGCTGCTGTAGCGGATGCCCGCATCGACGCTGTCGACATACTCCGGCTCGACCGTAACCGGCGATGGAATCGGCGAGCTGCCAATCACGCTATACAACGCACTGATATTCGGCGCTTTGTAGGTACGTCCGTAATTGGCGTAGATCTCAACCGGCTTGATCGGGCTGAAAGTCGCGCCCAGCGACGGTTCGGCCCAAGTGAAGGTCTTGCCGACGGCGCCGCTGTAGCTGTAGTAATAACCCTGCGCATCCTCCGAAAACATCGATACGTGGACATACTTGACGCCGGGATAGATGTGCAGGCGCCCGCCCATCAGGGAAATATCGTCCTGCGCGTAGCCGTCCCAGTAATCCTTGCCGTCGTGTTCCAGCCAGGCATCGTTGTAGCCCATGATCATCGGCACCGGGGAGCTGCCGTACCAGCCTTCGGTCGAGTAGTCCTTGGCGTGCAGGATCATGCTGCCGAGCGTCACGGTATTGGACGGCAACAACAGGGTGATGTGCGCTTTGCTGCCCACATTGTTGTAGTTGTCGATATAACGCTGATATTGCGTCCCGGCATGCGCCGACCCGAACATCTGGGTTGCGAGGGCGTTGTTGTAAACATTGAAATTGGAACCGTAGCCGTCGAGCGCCGAGGAGCTCTTCAGCGTGGTCGGCAGCGCATAACCCATATAACTGTTGTTGTATACCGCGTTGGCATAGGCGGTACGATCGTTCTGAGTGTCGTTGTAGAAAAACTTCAGACTGCCCACGGCAATCGGATTGAGCAGCGACTTGACGCCCAGAATCATGTGTGTGGCATGGGACTGCACCCAATTGTCAACCACACCCCTCGGATACTGATAGTTCCTGCCGTATTGCTCGATCAGCGCCAGCGGAATAGTGTCGGGCATGCGCGCCTTTTCGTCGTTGTGTATCAAGATCAGGCTCAGCTTCGACAAGCCGTCGTTGAACGGCTGCAGGGCGGCTAGATAATACGAGTCGAGATGCGCATAAACATGCTGCTGGAACCCCGCCTCGTTGGTATGGCCGTATCGCGCAAGCACACGGAAACCGTCCAGCGACTTGATCGAGCCGCTATTGGCCTCCACATGCACCGAGTTGGTCCCCCCATGCCGGGCATAGGCGCCGCCACTGACGCCGATATCCAACCCGGACGCCTTCGCAGGCAGCTTCGGCGAGAAATTGATTGTGCCACCCAGAGAATTCATCGAATTCTGCTGCGGCGTATTCGCGCCGCTGTACACCTGCACGCCGGCAATCTGGCCGGTGGTCATCGGCGTGACCGCATGATCGTCGCCCTGGCCATATACGCCGCCCAGGAAGGTATTGATGATCGGCACGCCGTCGAAGGTCGCGCCCACCTGGGAGCTGCTGAAGCCATTCAAGGTAAACGCGGTGTCGCTCGACAGCAGATTGCCGGGGCCTGAACTCAAAACATTGAAGCCCGGTATATTTTTCAGGATCGACAGCAAATTACTCGATGGGCTGGCATGCTCTACCTTGGTTTTGTTCACCGTGGCGACCGCCTTTTCCGGCGGCACGGTCTCGACGACTTTCTTGACCTGCGTAACCGCTCCCGAATCTGAATCTTGCGCATAGGCCGTGGAAATGGCCGCCCCCATCACCACGCAACCGATCGCCACCCTGATGGCATCACGTAAAATCCCCTTGCCCTTGATATCCACCTCGAACCTCCATCGCCATGAGTCGTGACGGCAAGCGAAAGCCGTCGCAAAGTAGGCGGCGATGGTATTCGAACGATCGTTAAATATTCGTTAAAAACTGATTAACCAAAAACTAAATCCAGTGGATAGCGAAAAATAAAAAAATGTTCACGAACCATCTCGATATTTTACTGTCAACAACAGGTTTTATTGCGCGTCGGCACTTACGTAACAGTTACAATTCTCATTCAGCCGACCATTCAAACCCGCCCTTCGGCATCGCCCCATCAGGCATCGCCTTTCAAACGCCGAGCATCCGGCACTTGCGGATCGGTTTCCATTTCCGGTTGTTTGACCGATTCGTCCTTGAGTGCGATACCGCTCAAGGCCCGTCGCTTCGCGGCCGACATCAGATAAACCAGCTTGTGCGCGGCTGTGCTGCAGGGCAGCCCTTCGGGGCGGACGTTGCTGATGCAGTTGCGTTCGGAGTTCAGACGCCCCGGTCGCGGAGCGTAGGTGAGATAGATGCCCAGGCTGTCGGGCGAACTCAGGCCGGGGCGTTCGCCGATGAGCACGACCACGAGCGATGCGTTGAGCGCCTGCCCGGCCTCGTCGCCCAGCGCGACGCGCGCCTGCTCGGCGACGACCAGCGGACCGATGCGCCAGCCCTGCGCCCGCAACGGCGTCAGCACGGCCTCCAGCAAGGACGGCGCGTGGCGTTCGACCGCGAGGGCCGAGAGTCCGTCGCCCAACACGAAGACGACGTCGTAACCGGCGGAAGGTTCGCCGGCCAGGCGCGCGGCGGCTTCCGGCGCGAGCGCACGGCCGAGATCGGGACGCTGCAGGTAGGTCGCGCGATCGGGCGCACGGCTGGCCGCGCGCAGCACCGGCAGCCCCAGCGGCGCCAGACGCGCGCACAGCGCGTCGGCGTCCAGCGGCCGGTGCACGGCATCGCGCGCCTTGGCGTGCGCCAGACGAAAATCGAGCACCGCCTCGGTCGGCTGGCTGCCGCCGACGCGGCCCAGCGCGATGCGCGCATCGGTAAATCGCCGCAGACCGCGCCACGGATCGGCCTGCCCCGGCAGTCTGCGCCCTTCGCCGCTCATTCGCCGACCGCCAGCGGATGGGTCAGCAGGGGATGCGCCGGCTCGGCAGGACGCAGCCGGCGGCCGTCCTCGACGATGCCCATGGCCTCCAGCCAGGCCTCGAACTCCGGCGCCGGACGCAGGCCGAGCACCTGGCGCAGATACAGCGCATCGTGGAACGAGGTGCTCTGGTAGTTGAGCATGACGTCGTCGGCGCCGGGGATGCCCATGATGTAGGTGCAGCCGGCCGCGCCGAGCAGGGTGAGCAGCGCGTCCATGTCGTCCTGGTCGGCCTCGGCGTGATTGGTGTAGCACACGTCGCAGCCCATCGGCAGGCCGAGCAGCTTGCCGCAGAAGTGATCCTCCAGCCCGGCGCGTACGATCTGCTTGCCGTCGTAGAGGTATTCCGGGCCGATGAAGCCGACCACCGTGTTGACCAGCAGCGGCGAGAACGCCCGCGCCACGGCATAGGCGCGCGCCTCGCAGGTCTGCTGGTCGACGCCGTGGTGCGCGTTCGCCGACAGCGCGCTGCCCTGCCCTGTCTCGAAGTACATCACGTTGTCGCCGAGCGTGCCGCGTCCCAGCGACAGCGCGGCCTCGCGCGCCTCGCCCAACAGCGCGAGGTTGATGCCGAAGCCGGCGTTGGCGGCCTCGGTGCCGGCGATCGACTGGAACACGAGGTCCACAGGCGCGCCGCGCGCAATCACCTCGATCTGGCTGGTGACGTGGGCCAGCACGCAGGACTGCGTGGGGATGCGGTAGGTTTCGCGCACCTCGTCGATGAGTTCGAGCAGCGTGGTCAGCGCGCCCAGGTGGTCGCTGGCCGGATTGATGCCGATGACCGCGTCGCCGCTGCCGTAAAGGAGGCCGTCGAGCACGCTCGCCGCCACCCCGCGCGGGTCGTCGGTCGGATGGTTCGGCTGCAGCCGCGTGGCCAGCCGCCCCTTGAGGCCGATGGTGTTACGAAAGCGCGTGATCACCTCGCACTTGCCCGCCACCAGCACCAGGTCCTGCAGACTCATCAACTTGGACACCGCGGCGACCATTTCCGGGGTCAGCCCCGGTGCGAGCCGCGCCAGCACCGCTGCGTCGGTTTCGTAGGCCAGCAGCCAGTCGCGGAAACCGCCGACGGTGAGATGCGCGACCGGGGCAAAGGCGGCCGCGTCGTGCGTGTCGAGGATCAGCCGCGTGACCTCGTCGTCCTCGTAGGGAATCAGCGTCTCGTCGAGAAACGCCCTGAGCGGCACGTCGGCCAGTGCGCGCTGCGCCGCCACCCGTTCCACCGCCGATTCGGCCGCCAGTCCGGCGAGCTGATCGCCGGAACGCAGCGGCGAGGCCTTGGCGAGCAGCGTCCGAAGGTCCGCGAAGGCGTAGCGCGTGTCGCCTACCGTGTGTCGATACATGGAGTGAGCCTCCTTGATCAGGTCCAGGGTTTTATCAGGGCGACCAGCAGCCCGAAGGCCACCGCGATCGCCGTCCAGGCGGTCACCTGCCAGAACAGTAGCGGATTGCGCTCGTACAGGCTGCGTCGCCGCGCCACCCCGGCCGGCGCGCCCGTGCGGCCTGCGTATTCGAGTTCGTAAAGCAGTTCGAGCACGTCCTGATAGCGCTCGTCAGGATCGCGCGCCATACCCTTCTCCAACACCCGGCTCAGATACGCCGGCAGCTCGGGCCGGTGGCGGTGCAGCGGGACGGACTGACGCAGCCCGTAGGGCGACTTGCCGCCGCTGAACATGCGGTACAGCGTGACGCCGAAGGCGAACACGTCGGAACGGGCGTCGCCGCTGCCGCCGGCGAACAGCTCCGGGGCCATGTAGGCCGGCGTGCCCGGCACCTCCGCGGGCGCCGGATCGAGCACGCCCGGCATGGCCGAGAAACCGAGATCGAGCAGCCGCAGACCGCCGTCGCGCAGCAACATCACGTTCTCCGGCTTGATGTCGCGGTGGAATATCTCGCGCCGATTCAAGGTGTCGATCGCCTTCGCCAGGCGGCCGGCGATCTCGATCCCCTCATGCAGACCGACCGGACTGCGCTGCAGCCGCGTCTCCAGCGTCTCGCCGTCGTAATACGGGCTGACCGCGTACAGCCGCGTCTGCCGGCCGGGCTCGGGCGGCAGGTAATCGATGAGGTACTGACTCTTCACCCGCCCGGAAATCCAGGTCTCGCGCAGGAACGAGCGGCGGATGTTCTCGTCGTGCTCCGCCCGCGGCAGCGGAAACTTGACGATCACCGGGTCGCCCTGAGGCTGGTCCGCGGACCGGGCCACGAACAGGCGGCTGTAATGTCCCGAATAGAGCACCGATTCGAGTAGGTAGCCGTCGACCTTGTCGCCGCTGCGCGGCAGGTCGCCGATCGGCAGCGGGCCGATGACCCGTTCGAGATAATGCAGATCGAGCACGGGCAGCGCCATCACGTCGAGCACCACGGCGCTGGCGTTATCCCGCCCGAAGGCGACCGCGGCCTCGATCAGGCGCTGCGCGGCGGTCTGCGCATCCGCCTCGGCCAGCAGCGGCGCGAGGCGTGCATCGGACAGAGTGCGGTGCAGGCCGTCGCTGCACAGCAGATAACGATCCCCTTCGGCCAGGTCGAGTACGTCCCAGTCGGCGGCGATGGCCCGCTCCAGACCGACCGCGCGGAGTACCACGCCGCCGATCACCGCGGGCTCGTAATGGTCCGCACCGATGCGCCGCAGGCGGCCTTCGCGCAGGCGGTAGAGCCGAATGTCGCCGGCGCGCAGGAAATACGCCTGGCGCCCGCGAAGAATGAGTGCCGCGAAGGTCGCGGCCATGGCGGTAAGCCGGGGGTCCACCCGTCCCTGGGCATGCACCCAGGCATTGGCCGCATCCAGCGCGCGGGCGGCCGCCCGTTCCGGACCCAGGGTTTCCGGCAACTGATAGTAACCTTCGAGAAAGCTGCGCACGGCCAGTTCGGCGGCCACCGCACCGGCAGCCGCGCCGCCCATGCCGTCGGCCAGCGCGACGACCACGCCGCGGGTTGCGGCACCGGCGGCCTCGCCGAGCGCTATGCCGGCGTAATCCTCGTTGACCGCCCGCCGGCCGGCCACCGAGACGAATCCGATTTCCAGTCCCGGTCCGACGCCGTTCGGCTCGATCACGATCATGGCGTTCCCGTCCTCGCCGAAATCGCCGCGGGCGCCGGTGAACTCCGGCGCCCGCGGATCATTGCCTCGCATCTTAGCCCGCGTCGGCATGCGGTGCTCAGGCCGCGTCGCCCTCGCGCCGCGCCGGCTGCCTTTCGCGCAACAGCGCGATCAGATAGTCGGTGCTGGCGCAGGCCGTGCAGCAGTAGCGCCGCTCGGCGCCGTCCACCAGCCGCACGACCGGCCGGCGACCCAGGTGCAGCCGGCACACGGCGCACGTGTCCTGTGCCGGCTCGGGCGCGCCCACCCTCAAACCTCGCTGCTCGCCCGCAACTCGGGCGGGGCCACGTCCATGCTCGGGTTCATGTCGAAGAACCCGACCGGCTTGAGGTGGAAGCCCACGTAGGCCACGGGCATCACCGGCCAGTCCTCCGGACGCGGGATGTGGTTGTGTCCGCAGGTGTACCAGACCACCAGTTCCTGATCCTCCAGGGAACGGTTGGCGGCGGTATAGACCGGCAGCCCGGTATCGCCGTGGCTCTGGTTGACGTACATGCCCGCCGCGAACATCTCCTCCGGCGCATAGGGCGTCACCCACAGGTGGTTGCGCATGAAGCCTGCGCGGTTGACCACGCTGGCGCCCGTGGTGGCGAAGGACAGCACGTTTTCGCCGTGGACCAGCTTGTAGCCGACCGGTTGACCCAGCCGATTGAGCTTCTTGCGGTTGACGATCTTCCAGTAGCGCGCGAACATCGGCGCGATCGGACGCTGCGCGTCGGCCTCGCTCTTGAGCAGCGTGGAAACGGGATAGCAACCGTTGCCCAGCGGATTGGCCGGCCCAGCCTCTTCCGACACCGTGTTGACCTCGTAGATGGCGTTCTCGTCGCCGTCCACGTTGAAGTGCAGCCGGAAGTTGAAGAAGTGCTGGTGGATCGGCGCATACAACTGCTCCGATACCAGGCTCCCGTACTTGGGCATCTCGCCGGGCGGGAAGGCGCCGACGGACAGACAGCCGGTGAGCTTGACCTCGAGCTGGATGTCGCCGGTCTGGTAGAAGTACCAGAAGAAGCCGTAGTCGTAGTTGCCCACCGTGGCGATGAACGACACCACCAGGCGCCGCGAACGCCGCACCTCGGTATGGTTGGTGCGCCAGTCGCTGTGCTTCCACAGGGTGCCGTAGTCCTCCTCGTGCAGGCACACCGCCTTCGGGATCTTGACCGGCTCGCCACGGCTGTTGGTCATCACCGCGTCGAAGTACTTGATCGTGCCCAGGCAGTCGCAGCCCAGTTCCAGGCTGTTGGCCAGAAGACCGATGCCGTATTCGCCCACGTCGAAGGCGTTCTTGCGGTTGTGGTTCGGGCCGGGATCGCCGTAGGGCACCACCATTTCGGACAGCGAGGCGCGGTAGATGATCGGGCGCTCGCTGCCGTCCTCGCCGTAGCCGATCTGGTACAGCACCAGACCCTCGCGCGGCGTGAAGCCGATGCGGAACTTCCAGCGCTGCCACGAGATCTCGTGACCGTCGACCGAGAAGCTCGGACCGTCGAGCTGGACGATGTCCAGCGACTTCAGGTCGTCGCGCAGCGGACCGACCGAGTTCACGGTGTAGTTGCCCGAGGGGGGCGGCAGCGGCACGATGCCGTTGTCTTCCACCTTGAGCACGCGCATCTCGTTGAGATCGACGATGGCGATCACGCCTTCGACCGGCCGTCCGTAGCCGACGTCGTCGTGGCTCTCGCGAATCCAGGTCAGCGCGCGCGAGAGGCGATGCCCGCTGTACTCCTCCTCGCCGTAGTAACCCGCCGACCACGGGTCGACGATGGCGTCTTCGAAGTTGGTGATGCCGCGACGGCGCAAGGCTTCCTGCCACTCCGGCGAGGCCTTGACCGCGTTCTCGCACTCCATGAACTCGTCGAGGTGGATCGGCGGCTGCACCCCGGGCACGTGGGCCCAGGACTTGACCGCCGATTCGCTCAGCGAGACGACGGCCTCGTAGGTCTGGCCGTCGCGGTTGTCGAGCATGATGAAGTGCACCTCGCGCGGCTGGGACTCGCCCGCCTCGTACGCGGTGACCGCGTACTTGCTCGGTTCCTTGAGCGTCACCGACATGAAACGCATCGACTCGGCTTCGGCCTTGCCCTGCTTCAGGACAGCGACCGCCTGCCGGACTTCCTCGACCGACAGCGGTTCCAGAGGGTGGAGTGCGGCGGTCACAGCACCCTCCTCGGCAATTCTTTCATCAATGCCAGGCATTTCAATTTCCCTCTTTCCAGAAACTGGTACGCATGCCGGCGATCACTTCTTGCCGACGATGATTTCGGATTCGGAAACCTCAAGATCCTTCTCGATGTTCAGCAGGATCTGCGGAGATTTCTTCTTCAGCATCAGCAGCCAGACCAGGCCCACCGCGAGATAGCCGATGAACAGGTAGGGCAGGATGTTGTACGGGTAGTCCGGCACCGGGTAGACGCTGCCGACGAACGCGCCGAGCATGGCCAGCGCGGCCACCACGCCGACGATGACGTCGACGGGCTTGAGTTCGCCCATTTTCTTGATGTAGATGGGCGCGGCCACGGAGATCATGAAATAGCCGAGCACGAAGCCGAAGGTCGCGATGGTGCCGAGAATGCCGAACGCGGTCAGGTAATCCATCTTCAGCATCAGCGTGGGCACGATGAAGGTCAGCACCGCGCTGATGGTCACCGCGATGTGCGGCGTGCGGTGCTTGGCATGCACGAAGCCCATCGAGCTATGCACGAACTGATAGCGACCCATGGAGAAGAGCAGACGCGAAGCGGCGTTGACCGAGGCCAGGGCGCAGGCGAAGGCGCTGATCGCGGCACCGATGTAGATGAAGGTGCCGAGCCAGGGCACGCCGGCGGCCGCGGCCAGGGTGTCGAGCGGGGCGCCGTCCTTGGCCAGCGCGCCGACGTTGTCGCCGAAACCGATCAGGATGATGTAGGTCACGATCACGAAGAAGGTGCCGACCATCAGGGTGCTGCTGAGGATCGCGCGCGGCACGGTCTTGAGCGGATTGCGCGTTTCCTGGCCCAGGCTGGCCGCGCTCTCGAAGCCGACGAAGGAGAAGATCGCGAACACCGCGGCCTGTGCCACGCTGCCGGCGCTCGAACCCTTCAGCGCGAGCTGATTGACGTCGACCAGGCTGCCGGTGTGCTTCATGACGATGGCGCCCAGCAGGAACAGGATGACGCAGATCGACAGGCCTTCCAGGGTCAGGCCCACGCGCGACGAGATCTTGATGTCGCGATAGGCCAGCAGCCATACCAGTGCGACCGTGACCGCGTAGACCAAAAGAGCCGGCAACTTGATGCCGACCGGTTGCAGCACGCTGTCGAGGAACACCTTGACGCCGACGGTGACCGCCATGGCCGTGCCCAGATAGGCCACGATGAGTCCCCAGCCGACGATGCCGCCGGTGATCGGCCCCAGGCTGCGCGAGATATAGACGAAGAAGGAACCGGCGGTGGCGTAACGACTGGCCAGTCGACTCAGGTTCCAGCCCACCAGCATCAGGCTGACCGTCGCCAGCGCGTACACCAGCCACGTCGCGTGGCCGGCCATGCCCACCACCACCGCGACGGCCAGTGCCGGCATGAAGGTCGGCGACACGTTGGCGATCGACTGACCGATGGTTTCCACGAAGGTCAGGTTGTCGGACTTCAGGCCGACGCCGGAACTTTGCCCGGCGCCACCCAGGCCGATATCACTTTGTACCTTGCTCATGCAATTACCCTCTGATAATGAGAAAAGCGAATAGACGAAAACCCCCACAGACCTGCAGGGCCAATACGTCGGAACGTCGTACCCCGCGCAGAACACAACCCCAGGATCCGTTGTAATTCCGGTTGTTACCCACTCGAACGACTCCTCATCGCTCCGCGGCCTCATGGACCGCCGTAATAAACACCCGCAAGTGGACGATGGTTGATGTGGACAGGTGTTTTCTCATTTGAGGTACCACCCCCATGCCCGGCCGCTTTCGTAGCGTGTTATTTGTTTGACTTCGAGATAGTTCTGCAGCCCCCAGCGGCCGAGCTCGCGGCCGATGCCGCTCAGCTTGAAGCCGCCCCACGGCGCCTGGGTGAAGGTCGGCTGAGAACAGTTGATCCACACGATGCCCGCGCGCAGCGCACGGCTGACGCGCTCGCAGCGCTCCAGGTCGGCGGACATCACCGCGGCGGCGAGGCCGAAGTCGCTGTCGTTGGCGAGCGCCAGCGCCTCGGCCTCGTCGCCGAAGGTCATCACCGCCAGCACCGGGCCGAAGATCTCCTCGCGCCAGATGCGCATCTCGCGATGCACGTCCACGAAGACCGTGGGCTCCAGAAAGTAGCCCTGATCCAGCCCCGTGGGTCGGCGGCCGCCGGTAAGCAGGGTCGCGCCCTCGGCCAGACCGATGTCGATGTAGCCGAGCACGCGCTGATACTGCGTCTCACTGACCAGCGGACCGAGCAGCGTGCCCGCTTCCTGGCCGTCGCCGACCTTGATCTCGCGTGCGGCCTCGCGCAGGCGCTCGAGCACCCGCGGCGCGATGTCCTCGTGCACCAGCAGGCGCGAAGTGGCGCTGCACACCTCGCCCTGGTTCCAGAAGATGCCGAACATGATCCATTCCACGGCCTTCTCGACGTCCGCGTCCTCGAACACGATGAAGGGTGACTTGCCGCCGAGTTCCAGGCTGACCGCCTTCACGTGCTGGGCCGCGGCGTGCATCACCTTGATGCCGGTGGGCACGCTGCCGGTGAACGCGAGCTTGTCGACGCCGGGGTGATCGGCGAGCGGCGCGCCGGCCTCGGGTCCCGTGCCGGTAAGCACGTTGAGCACCCCGGGCGGCAACCCGGCAGCCTCGGCCACGGCACCGTATTCCAGCGCGGTCAACGGGGTGTATTCGGAAGGCTTGAGCACGCAGGTGGCGCCCGCGGCAAGCGCCGGCGCGACCTTCCATGCCGCCATCAGCATGGGGTAGTTCCAGGGCACGATCAGCCCGGCCACGCCCACCGGCTCGTAGCAC
This sequence comes from Acidihalobacter prosperus, assembly GCF_000754095.2. Classification (NCBI taxonomy): domain Bacteria; kingdom Pseudomonadati; phylum Pseudomonadota; class Gammaproteobacteria; order Chromatiales; family Ectothiorhodospiraceae; genus Acidihalobacter; species Acidihalobacter prosperus. The sequence continues at coordinate 953,232 of NZ_JQSG02000006.1, read as the reverse complement.
ACGCTGCCGCGGAAACCGTCGGCGCCGAGTTCGAGCCGCTCGTTCTGGCGCTCGTCGAGTTCCTCGGCCAGGTCGGCGTAATAGTCGAAACAGCCGGCGACGTCGTCGATGTCCCACTGCGCCTCCGGCAGCGGCTTGCCGTTGTCCAGCACCTCCATGTACGCCAGCTCGTCGCGCCGCGCACGCACCTCGGCAGCCATCGCGCGCAGGTAGACGGCACGCTCGGCGCCCGTGGTGGTTCCCCAGGTCGCGAATGCGGCCCGGGCGGCGGCGACGGCGCGGTCCACGTCCTCCGCGGTGGCCGCGGCCACCTCATGGAACACACGCTCGGTGGCCGGATTGACCACCGGCAGGCGGCCGCCCGCCGCCGGCTCGACCCATTCGCCGTCGATGAACAAGCGGTCGCGGTAGCGGGGTTCGGGTTTCGATTCGGGTAGCGTGTTCATGGGTCTCCAGGAATGTGCTGGCGCTAGGGCCTGTTTACACGACTGAGCGACTGCTGCCGGAGCCGCGAGCGCGGTGTAGCCGGGCTACATAAGCGAGCGGCAACACCGCGAGACGCGAAAACTGGCCCGACCCTACGGGTTGCGGCTGAAAGGCCGCCACTCGGCGTTGCCCGTCGTTTATTTGGAATAACCAAACGGCACTCCTCGCGCCTTGATTGGCGCCTTTTCAGACACAACGGCATGCCGATCAATCATGTAAACAGGCCCTAGGCAAACAGCCGGCCTTGCAGATAGCGGTCGATCATGTCGCAGGTCTGCGGGGTGTATTCACGCCCGATCACGCGGGCAAGATCGGTTTCGCGATGCGAGCCCAGCCAGCCGGTCAGCAGCAGCCGGCGCATCATCACGAAGGTCGGAATCATGGCGATGTCCGCCTCGTCCAGCGGCGCCTGCCGTTCATAGCCGCGCACCCAGGCGTCGACCAGCGCGGGCACGTAGTCGCGGTGCTCGATGAAGCTGAGCGCGCTGCCGAGGTCGTACAGAAACCAGCCGTAGCCGCAGTCGTCGAAATCGATCACGCTCACCCTGCCCTCGTGCACCAGCAGGTTGGCCAGGCGCAGGTCGGCATGGATCAGGCCGAAGCGCTGCGCGTCGGCGCCGTAGGCTTCCAGGCGCGCGCGCACCTCGCGGATGCCGCGCTCAAGTTGCGCCGCGACCACCGCGGTCACGCCGATGCCCTGACGCGGCTCGCCCCAGATCGGGCGGCTGCCCAGGGTATGCTCGAAGTCCCACACCGGGCGTGCGAGCCGCGGCCGGCCGGCAGTCCAGCGCCGGCTGTGCGCATGCAGTTCCGCGGTGATGCCGCCGAGTTGCTCGAACGCGGCGGCGAGGTCGCCCGATTCGTCCGGTTCCTCGCCGTCGAGGAATTCGAACAGCACGCTGTGACGCGCCTCCGGCTGCCGGGTCGCAAACGGCTGCACCAGCGCGCCGTCCGCACCCGCGACCGGTGCCGCGGTGCGGATCGCGGTGTCGCGGCTGACCGCGGCCAGCCAGTCGAGCTCGATGGCGATGGCCTCCGCGCTGTGGTAGCCGAGGCGATGTACGCGCAGCACGTAGCGGCGACCGCCGGCCTGCAGCGCGTAGGTAGTGTTCTCGGAATGATTGAGCAGGGAAACCTGCGTGTCGTCGGGCAGCCCCCAGCGCCACAGGTTGCCGGCCACGGCCTCGCCGATCGCGCCCAGATCGCTATCGGATACGGTCGCGGCGTAGGCCATCGCCTCAGATCCCCGCCACCGCGCGCGCCTGGCGCAGGCTCAGACGCAGCGCCTCCAGCACCTCGTCGGCCAGCCCCTGGTCGATCAGCATGCCCGGCTTGAACTGCAGCACGCTGGGATCGAGGCCGGAGAAGATCGCCCACACGCCGTGCGCATAGAGCGCATTGCTGACGAATACCGCGCCCTGCGGATGGGCGAAGCGCAGCCCCATCACCAGACCCTGCTGGCGCACCTCGGCCAGGAAACCGTCGCTTTCCTCGTGCAGGATCGCGAGTTTCGCGGCGAAGTACGCGCTCATCGCCCGCACGTTCTCGACCACGGCCGGACGCGTGCTGATCTCGAGCACCTTGGAGGCGACCCGGCAACCCAGTTCCGAGCCGCCGAAGGTGGAGATGTGACCGAAACCGTCCTGTTCCATCCAGCCCGCGGCCGCATCGTTGACCAGTACCGCGCCGATCGGATACAGCCCGCCGCCCAGGCCCTTGGCGGTCACCAGGATGTCCGGCGTCACGCCGTAGGTGTCCACGCACCACAGTTCGCCGGTGCGGCCGAGCCCGGTCTGCACCTCGTCGGCCACGTACATCGCGCCGTGGCGGGCACACAGCTCGCGCACGCCCTGCAGATAGCCCGGCTCCGGCAGCGGGAAGCCGTAGGTCGCGGGAATGGTTTCGATGATCACCGCGGCCACGTCGTCGCCGGCCAGCGCACGCGCCATCGCATCGAGATCGTTGAACGGTATCTTGACGAATTCGCCGGCGGCGCCGTTGGACAGAAACAGCTCGGAAAAACGCGGATCGCCAGTCGCCACCGCGAGGCCGGTGTGCCCGTGGTAGCACTTCTCCAGCGATACGATCTTGCGTCGCCCGGTGGCGTAACGCGCCGACTTCAGCGCGATGTCGATCGCCTCGCCGCCGCCGCTCGCATAGATCGCGTGATCGATGCCTTCAGGCGCCAGCGCCGCCAGCTGTTCGGCCAGTTCGGCGCGCGCGATCGACGGGAAATGATGGTTGCCGATGTCGTATTCCTGCAGGGAATCGATCAGCGTCTGCACCAGTTCGGGATTGCGGTGACCCAGGTTGTAGGTCCCCCCGTTGAGATGCATGTCGATCAGGCGCTTGCCGTCCATGTCGTAGAGGCAATAGCCCTCGCGCTTGCCGATCACGAGATCGATGCCGACGGACTGCCAGAAGCGCGTCTTGCCGGGATTCCAGAAGCGGATCGACTTGTCGAGCGTGTCCTGCTTGCGCGTGCTGCGCTCGGTCGCCTGACCGAGCTGGGCCACGCTGGCGGCGAGTCCGGTCTCAAGCATGGGCCGGCCCCTTCATCCCGCGATGACCGGTCGCGAACTTACGCATCGACCGCCCCCAGGGTTTCCGGCAGGATCTGACCGCCGTCGACCACCAGCGACTGCCCGGTGACGTAGCCGGCGTTCTCCTGTGCGAAGAACAGCGCCGCGTGACCGATGTCCTCGACGTCGCCGAGACGCTTCATGGGAATCGAGGCACGCATGCTTTCGAGGTATTCCTCGCCCATGCCTGCCAGTCCCTCGGTGTAGATGTTGCCCGGGAGCACCGCGTTGACCGTGATGCCGTCGCGTGCCAGCTCGATGGCGGCGGTGCGCATGAAACCGAGCTGCGCCGCTTTGGTCCCACCGTAGTGCGACCAGCCGGGATAGCCCGTGATCGGTCCGGTGATCGACGAGGTGATGACGATGCGGCCGGCCGGGCTACGGCGCAGCGGTTCGAGTGCGGCCTGGATGCTGAACAGCATGCCCTTGACGTTGACGTCGAAGATCGCGTCCCAGTCGTCCTCGCTCATCGCGTCGAGCTTGGCCGATGGGAACATGCCGGCGTTGGCGCAGAGCACGTCGAGACCGCCGAAATGCTCCACCGTGGCGGCGACGACCTCCTGCATGGACGATTTCAGGGTCACGTCGCCGGGCACGAACAGCACCTTGCCGCCGCCCAGGGCGCGCAACTCGCCCTCCGCCTTGGCGCCCTGCTCGGCGTCGCGGGCGCTGATCGCCACGTTGTACCCGTTTTTCGCGAACACGCTCGCGATGCCCTTGCCGATGCCGAGGCTGCCCCCCGTCACCAGTACCGTGCGACTGCGCATGCCGTTCTCCCAGAGGATCGTGGATTCACAAGCCGGCCGTCACGCATTGCCACGCGACCCGCCGCCCCTTCCAGAACGCCGCTCTTCGGGCCGGCTTTCTGGTCTATACCAGACCATCTAGGAAAAAACGTGCCACCCTCGGTATTGAAGATTTTTTTAATTAGATATCATCTAGTTAATTGAAATAATATCCATGGACCAAACACGGATAGCAGACAGCCGAGCGCACATTTTGTGTGCGCGACATCGCAAATGCGCACACAAATGCACCGCTGGCAGTGGGATCAGGCTGTGGAGGTGAGGCGGATTTCGATGGCGCCCGGCAGCCAGCACTCCACGTCGAACTCGATCAAGGCTTCGCCGGAGTAGCGGGCGCGTTCGATGGACAGGCAGTGGGTCGCCGGAGCGACGCCGAGGGCGGCCGCCTGGGTCGCGTCGAGCAGGGTCGAACGGACCTGGGTTTCCTCGCGGTCGATGTCGATGCCGTAGCCGTCCTTGAGCAGCGCGGTGACCGAATCGGCGAGGTTGCGGCCCAGCACGCCGGGCAGCACTTCGGCGGCGAGGTAGATGGTTTCTGACATCACCGCACGCCCGTCCAGGAAACGCACGCGGCGCAATCGGCAGACCGATGACCCCAGCCTATCGCGTGCCGCTGTGGGCACTTCGCGCAGGCGTACGCGGCCGCTTTCGAGCAGACGGATTTCGGGCCGCCGGCCCTGGGCCTCGGCCATCGCCTTGTAGTTGGCGCGGCGTTCGAGGTCGTAGACGAAGCGCGGCGGGCTGACGAACCAGCCGCGCCGGCTGACCCCGTAGATCAGGCCGTCGGCCTCCAGCTTGAGCAGCGCCGCGCGCAGGGTCTGGCGCGAAACCTTCACCGTTTCGCTCAGCTGGCGCTCCGAAATGAGTTGCTCGCCGGGTTTGAGCTGCCCGTCGCCGATCTGTGCGGCGATGTAGTCTGCAGCCTCCTGATAGCCTGACATCCTTCTGCTCCCCAAGGACACGCCGATTAAATGGCTGCGCGCGCGATCTGCTGCGTTGCGCGCTGCTCGCTCCCTCGCCTATCCATTCGATATGTCTCGATCGCTGGGCCGCGTGCGCCTTGCATCTCATCCCGCTCGCTCATTTAATCGGCGTGTCTCTACGCTCGACGATGGAATCGGCGAGGTCGGCGCTGCCCGGACGGATGTGCGATCAGGCGCTCGCGGCGCATCATCGCACACCCCCGCATGGCTGCGGCAGCTCAGCGTGCCGCACGCGCGAACCTCAGAAACAGTTGCGTCAGGCGCTCCGGCAAGGCCTCCATCCGGTCCAGCACCAGAAAATGGGCAGCTCCGAAGATGCGTTCGACATAGGCGTCGGCGCGCGGATCGAGGCTCACGCAGAAGGTCTGCACCCCTCGCGCACGCGCCTCCAGTACGGCCCGGCGCGCGTCATGCACCAAATGCGCCTCGTCGAACACATCGATGTCCGAGGGTTCGCCGTCGGTCACCACCATTAGCACCCGGCGGTGCGCCGCCTCCCGCGCCAGCTCGTCGGCGGCATGGCGGATCGCCGCACCCATGCGTGTCGAGCCGCCGCCTTCGAGCGCGCACAGCCGGCCGCGCACGCGCTCGCCGAAGCCCTCGGCGAAACCCTTGACCCGCACGTAGTCGATCTCGTGACGCCCGTTGGAGCGGAAGCCGGCGATCGCCAGCGCGTGGCCCAGACCGCTCATCACCTGACCCAGCAGCAGCGCTGCCTCGCGCGCGAGTTCGAGCACGCTGCGGCCGCTCGCCGGGTCCGCGGCATTGACCGATTCCGACAGATCCAGCAACAGGGTCGCGGTGAAGGCCGGATCGTGCAGCGTCTGCCGGCGTTCGTACACGAAGGCGTCCGGCACCTCGCCGTTGCGGATATCGGCAAGAATGCGGATGGCGGCATCGAGATCGAGATCGTCGCCGCTTTCCTGCGCGCGCAGGCGTACCACCCGGCGCGCGCGCAGCGCACCGACCACGCCGCGCAGGCGGCGCAGCAGCGGTGCGCGCGCCGCGAGCAGCCGTTCGGCCGCCTCGGCGTCCCCCACCGCGGCCGCACGCTCGCGCAGGGTGCACCAGTCCGGGCGCGCAAGGCCCAGATGTTCGAACCACTCGGGATAGCGCACGGCCGCGGATTCGGCTTCCGCCTCCGCACTGACCTTGAAGGACAGCCGGGCTCGCTCCGGATCGACCTCGACGCGGTAGCCAGCGCCCGCGTCGCCGCCCGTCTCACCGTTCTCGGCAAAGGCGAAGCGCCTGCCCTGTTCGGACTCTTCCAGAAACGCCTCGGGGTGCGTCGCCTGCGGCTCCTGCGGCGCCGCCTCCTCGGTCTCGCCGGACAGCATCTCGCGCACCTCGCGCCAGAGATGGCGGTTGTCGTCGCGGTAGCTCGCCAGCGGCGGCGGTGCACCGCTCTCGTCCATGGACAGGCGCATCTGGCCGAGATCGTGCGCGAGCCGAAGCCCGATCTCGCGCGAGACCGCCGGTTCGTGCAGGCGGGGCAGACGTTCCAGGAACAGGGACACCCCCTTGTCCACCCAGTAATCGTCGCGGTAGGCCGCGTGCGGCGCCGCCAGCGCCCGCGCCAGCTGACCGATCAGACGCGCGAAGGGCATGCCGTCGTCGGTGAACGGCGGATGCAGCGCCAGCCAATAGGCACGCAGGCGCGGGAAGCGCGCCGCAGCCAGCCACTCCACCCGCGCATCCTCGATCAGCTCGACCAGCAGACGTTGGCGCGGCTTGAGCGCTTCGGGATCGAATGGGGTCGAATAGAGCGCATGGGCGGCGGCATGCACCGCCGCAGCGCGATAGTGGGTGATGGCCGGCAACCCGCCGGCCGGACGCATGCGCGCCGGCAGCAGGATGGTCCGCTCGCGCAGGATCGGCCGCGTCGCGTCCTGGTCGTCGGGCAAGGCCTCGACCTCGAAACCCTGCCCCCACAATGCGGTGAGATAAAGCGTCAGTCGGCGACGCACGTCGGCGAGGGCGACGGCGTCCCCGTTTTCTCCCGCCGCCACGGCGGGCACCTCGTCATGTCTACGGGCCAACATGCGCACTCCCTGCCCGTGCGGCGGGGCGCGTTCGCGCACCCCGCCGCCGGAGCCCAAGCGGAACGGCCCGCAGGCCGCTCATGGCACGCCTACTTGTGACCGCCCGGGGTGGCCTCGTTGGGAATGCCCGGAATCGGGCACTCGGCGGTGCCGGGGGTCGCGCGGGTGATCTTCTCCACGTTCTCGCGAGCCTGGGCCGGATCGGTGATCCAGGTCTTGTAGAACTCGTAGGGGCATTCCAGGGCGCCGTTGACGTCGTCGCCGGAGTTGATCATGCCGGTGTAGCCGCGGTGCAGCAGCTTGTACAGGTGGTTCTCGGACTGGCCGTGCTTGCGCGCATCGCGGATCTGCGAGACGGACAGCTCGGCGTACTGGATGCCATATTCCTCCTCGCCGCATTCGCCGAGGGTGCGGCCGTCGAAGCCGACGATGGCCGAGTGGCCGAAGTAGGAGTACACGCCGTCGAAGCCGGTGGCATTGGCCACGGCGACGTAGCTGTTGTTCATCCAGGCCATCGCCTTGGCGACCACCACCTGCTGGTCCTTGGACGGATACATGTAGCCCTGACAGCGCACGATCAGCTCGGCGCCCTTCATCGCGCAGTCGCGCCAGATTTCGGGGTAGTTGCCGTCGTCACAGATGATCAGGCTCACCATCAGACCCTTCGGCCCTTCGGTGACATAGGTCTTGCCGCCCGGATACCAGCCCTCGATGGGGCACCAGGGCATGATCTTGCGATACTTCTGCACGATCTCGCCCTGATCGTTGATCAGGATCAGGGTGTTGTACGGCGCCTTGTTGGGATGCTCCTCGTGGCGCTCGCCGGTCAGCGAGAACACGCCCCAGGTCTTGGCCTTGCGGCAGGCCGCGGAGAAGATCTCCGTCTCGGCGCCCGGCACTTCGGAGGCGGTCTCGTACATCTCCTTGGCGTCGTACATGATCCCGTGGGTGCTGTACTCGGGGAAGATGACGAGGTCCATGCCGGGCAGGCCCTGCTTCATGCCCACCACCATGTCGGCGATCTTGCGGGCGTTCTCCAGCACCTCGGCCTTGGTGTGCAGGCGCGGCATCTTGTAGTTCACGACGGCGACGCCGACGGTATCCGCGCTGGACGAAATGTCTCCATGTCTCATGGGTGAAAACTCTCCGGATCAGTGTTGAATCCCCGTTCGGGGGACTGGCCGGCGACCGCGGGAAGCGGCCGCCGGGTCAGCAATGCCGCCGCTAGTGCCCGAGCATCCACGGGCGGGCGGCGGAGGCAGCTGCGGTCTTGAGCGCGGGCTTGGCCGCGCCGGTACCGCAGGTATGCGAGCCGTGGCAGCCGCAGCTGCGCTTCGATGCCCGCCGCGGCTCGTGCGCGCTCTTCTCGCTGCGCGCATGGGCCTGACGCAGCGCGGACGGCATCAGCGCCAGCGCGGGCGCGGTAATCACCCGCGGGGCATCCTCGCCGCACGCCGGACAGGCCGCGGGCGCCGACGCGTGCGCGATGGGCGCGAACGCCGAGAAATCCCCGCAGCCGGGGCACGCGTAGTCGTACAGAGGCATCGTCGCGACCTCCCTCAGCTGGTGGAGGCCAGGCTGACGCCCGGATCGACCAGCAGCTTCGGTCCTTCGGCGTCGGGGTTGATGTCGAAGTCGAAGATCCCGGTCGGCAGCCACAGCGTGGCGCAGGCGTTGGGAATGTCGACGATGCCGCTGATGTGGCCCTGCACCGGCGCGGTGCCCAGGATCGCGTAAGCCTGCTCGCCGGAGTAGCCGAACTTCTTCATGTATTCGATGGCGTTGAGGCAGGCCTGCTTGTAGGACACGTGCGCGTCGAGGTAGTACTGCTTGCCCTTCTCGTCGACGGAAATGCCCTCGAAGATCAGGTAGTCCTCGTACTTGGGCGACAGCGGGCTCGGCTTGAACACCGGGTTCTTGATGCCGTACTTGGCCACGCCGCCCTTGATCAGGCTGACGCGCAAATCGAGGTAGCCGGCCATCTCGATGGCGCCGCAGAAGGAGATCTCGCCGTCACCCTGGGAGAAGTGGATGTCGCCCATGGACAGCCCGGCCCCGTCCACGTAGACGGGGAAATAGACCTTGGAGCCCTTGGTCAGATCCTTGATGTCGCAGTTGCCGCCGTGCTCGCGGGGCGGCACGGTGCGCGCGCCCTCCTTGGCCGCCTTGGCCGCCGCGTCGCCGGTCAGGCGTCCCATCAGCGCGGTGTCCTCGTAGGGCAGTGCGGCCAGCGGCGGCACGCGCTCGGGGTCGGTGGCGACCAGTTCGGCCTCGCGCTTATTCCACTCGGCGAGCAGCTCGTGCGAGGGCAGGCAGCCGATCAGGCCGGGATGCATCACGCCGGCGAACTGCACGTTCGGGATGTGGCGCGAGGAGGTGTAGATGCCGTGGAAGTCCCAACAGGACTTCTTCGCCTCGGGGAAGTGGTCGGTCAGGAAGCCGCCGCCGTTCTCGAAGGCGAACAGGCCGTTGAAGCCCCAGGCCGAGTCGGGCAGCACGCCGACGTCGAGAATGTCGACCACCAGCAGGTCGCCGGGCTCGGCGCCCTCGACCCCGACCGGGCCGCTGAGGTAGTGAACCTTGGTGAGATCGACGTCGCGCACGTCGTTGGCACTGTCGTTGTTGCCGATCTGGCCGCCGGTCCAGTCGATGCATTCGATGCGGAATTCGGCGCCGGGCTTGACCATGGCCACCATCGGGATGTCCGGGTGCCAGCGGTTGTGCAGGACGTCGGCCTGCTCCTCGGGGGATTTGTTTATATCTACCTTGATCAGGGTTTCCATCTCAGATACTCCCTAGATGCAGCGGATTTCAGAGGAGATGCGGCGCTCCGGCCGCGCGTGCCGCCCCAGGGCGGGACGGCGCGCGTTCTCGTCGCAGAGCGGGCGCTAGCCGCAGCGCTCGGGCATGGTCACGACCTTGACGCCATTGATCGAAGTGCCCGTCTTGCACATGTCGTGACAGGAGGACTCCAGCGAGCAGCACAGCGAGCAGATCGGTCCCTCATGGTGCGGGCAGCAGGCCATGTCGTCCTTCTCGTACTCGAAGCCGCAGGAGCTGCAGTTGAGGACGTCATGATGCGTGCCGGCGTGGTAGTGCGGATCGCGGGCGATGTAGTACTTGCCCTTGGTGATGATCGCGATGATCGGCGACAGCACGAAGGCCACGCCCAGGGCGATGAAGGTCGAGAAGGCGTGCGCATACGGGCCGAAGAAGTTGAAGAAGGCCAGGATCGAGATGATCGAGGCGATCACCATGGCGCCGAAGCCGACCGGATTGAAGTTGTAAAGGTGCGCACGCTTGAACTCGAGGTACGACGGGCTCAGCTTGAGCAGCGGCTTGTTGATCACGAGATCCGCCACCACCGCGCCGATCCAGGCCACCGCGACGTTCGAATAGAAACCGAGGATCTGCCCCAGCACGTGGAACATGTTGGCTTCCATCAACGTCAGCGAGATGCCGACGTTGAAGAATATCCACACCACGCGACCGGGATGGGTGTGCAGCGTGCGCGAGAAGAAATTGGACCAGGACAGCGAGCCCGAATAGGCATTGGTCACGTTGATCTTGATCTGCGACAGGATCACGAAGAAGGTCGCGATGGTCAGCGCGACGAAGGCGCTGGGGAAAATATAGTGGAAACCGCTGACATACATCTGGATCGGCTCGTTGGCCTGATCGAGCGGCGTACCGTGCGAAGCGGCCACCGAGGCGAACAGCGAACCCATCAGCTGCTTGCTCGCACCGAGGATGACCCAACCCGGGCCGGCCAGCATCACCGCCAGCCACCATTTCCAGGCATTGCTCTTGGTCTTCGCCGGCATGAAGCGCAGGTAGTCGGCCTGCTCGCCGATCTGCGCGATCAGCGACAGAGCGATACCGGCTGCGCCGCCGAACAGCAAGGGATTGAAGCCCGCCGAAGGCGATTTTCCGGCGAACGAAGTCCAGTCGGACAGCGCTTGGTGGTCGCCGATCAGCACCGCGATCAGCGGCGCGAACAACAGGGTCAGCCAGATCGGCTGGGTCCACACCTGCAGCTTGGACAGCAAGGTCATGCCGAACACCACCAGAGGAATGATGATCAGCGAGGCAAGCGCATAGCCGATCCACAGGGGTATGTGGAAATACAGTTCGAAGGCCTGCGCCATGATCGAGCCTTCGAGCGCGAAGAATATGAAGGTGAAGGAGGCGTAGATGATCGAGGTGATGGTCGACCCCAGATAACCGAAACCCGCGCCGCGGGTCAGCAGGTCGACGTCGACGTTGTATTTCGCCGAATAATAGGCGATCGGGATACCGGTCAGGAAAATGATCAGCGCGGCGGCGAGAATTCCCCACAGCGCGTTGGCGAAACCGAACTCGATGGCCAGCGAGCCGCCGATGGCTTGGTCCGCGAGATAGGCGATGCCGCCCAGGGCCGTGGAGGCCACGGCGAATTCGGACCATTTGCGGAACGAACTCGGCGCATAGCGCAGCGAATAATCCTCCAGAACAGGATTGCTGACGAGCTTGTTGAACGAGCGCCCACCTGCTCGTCCCTTGGGTATTGCCGTTGACGGTGTACTCATGATTAGCTTCCTCGACTGTGTGCTGATTCCCGCAAACTCGGCTGCGAGGCCGATGACGACGCTGAATTGACTGCCCGTGTGTCGGCGCTGCGCCCTGCAGGCGCGTGCCGCGAAATCGCCCCCGCGCCTGCCGCTCGATCCTTGGCAAGGGTCTTCTCGCCGACGCCTTGCAGCTTACAAACCCCCGAAATTCCCCGGAATACGTCATTCCCCCCAGCGGGGAAACGCAGCGCCCGATAACGTAAAAATCTGTTTTAATTGGCATTAATTAATCTGACTTCCCACCAGATACGTCATCCGACGTATAGTGAGCTACGTATATCCGCTCCATGCTGGTTCCATGGCGACACCCGCCCAGAGCGGGCATATCGCTGTGTGGGCGGGGCTTCCGGGGCATACCGGTCAACAGCGTCCTGGACGGAATCGCATTCGGGAAAAGGGCAATATGAAGGGTCCACGCAGCACCGCTGCGCCGGGGATTGCACCGCAGAGACGGGTCATCAAGATCCGCCGCGACTACAAATCCTGGGTCGCCGACGAAACGCTCGAAGACTATGCACTGCGCTATACCGCGCGCACCTTCCGAAAATGGTCGATTTTCCGCGTCGCCAACACGGCCTTCGGCGCGGTTTCGTTCCTGGCGCTGGAAGCGATCGGCGGCACCCTCGCCGTGCAGTACGGCTTCGTCAACACCTTCTGGGCCGCACTGGCGGTCGCCGCGATGGTTTTCCTGACCAGCCTGCCCATCGCCTATTACGCCGCCAAGTACAACCTCGACATGGACCTGCTGACCCGCGGCGCGGGCTTCGGCTATATCGGCTCGACCATCACCTCTCTGATCTACGCCTCCTTCACCTTCATTTTTTTCGCCATCGAGGCGGCGATCATGGCGCAGGCGCTGCATCTATACCTGGGCATCGGCATCACGCCTTCATACCTGTTCAGCGCGCTGGTGGTGCTGCCGCTGGTCGGTTACGGCATCACCGTAATCAACCGTCTGCAGATCTGGACCCAACCGCTGTGGCTGGTACTGCTGGCGCTGCCCTATGTCTGCGTGCTCTGGCAGGATCCCGGCGTCGTGCGGCGGCTCATCGCCTTCGGCGGCGAGGACGGCGGCGGCCATTTCAGCCTGCTTGCCTTCGGTGCGGCCACCAGCGTCACCCTCGCCCTGATCGCGCAGATCGGCGAACAGGTGGATTACCTGCGCTTCATGCCTCCGCTGGAGCAGCGCAACCGTAAACGCTGGTTCGCCGGAGTGCTGTTCGCCGGGCCTGGCTGGATCGTATTCGGCGTGTTCAAGCTGATGGCCGGGGCGCTGCTCGCCTATCTGGCCTTGCAGGCCGGCGCCAGCGTGGCCGACGCCAAGCAGCCGGCCGTAATGTACGAGATTGGCTTTCGCTACGTGTTCGACTCGCCCGCCTGGGCGCTGGCCGTCGCCGCGCTGTTCGTGGTGGTCTCGCAGATCAAGATCAACGTGACCAACGCCTACGCCGGCTCGCTCGCCTGGTCCAATTTCTTCGCGCGCATCACCCACAGCCACCCCGGGCGCATCGTGTGGCTGGTGTTCAACGTGCTGATCGCCCTGCTGCTGATGGAAATGGGCGTGTTCGACGCCCTGGAGCACGTGCTGGGGCTGTATTCCAACATTGCCATCAGCTGGGTCGGCGCACTGGTCGCGGACCTCGTGATCAACAAGCCGCTGGGCCTGAGTCCACCGGGGATCGAGTTCAAGCGCGCCTACCTCTACGACATCAACCCCGTGGGACTGGGCGCGCTGCTGGTCGCCTCGACGCTGTCCATCGTCGCCTTCACCGGCTGGCTCGGCCCGCTGGCGCAGGCCTTTTCGGCCTTCATCGCCCTCGGCACCGCGTTCGTGGTGGCGCCGGTCATCGCCTGGATGACGCATGGGCGCTACTACCTCGCGCGCGAGCCTGAGCCGGTATCCGCATCGCAGGCGCGGCGCTGCGTCATCTGCGAGAAGGAATACGAAGGCGAGGATATGGCCCACTGCCCGGCCTACCGCGGCCCGATCTGCTCGCTGTGCTGCACGCTGGATGCGCGCTGCCACGATCTCTGCCGTCCTGGGGCCGGGTTGCCGGAGCAGTTCGTCAACGCCCTGCACTGGCTGCTGCCCCGCCCGCTGTCGGCGCGCGTGAACACCCGCCTCGGCTATTACCTCATGCTGATGGTGACCACCGCGGTGATCCTGGGCATCGTGCTCTCGCTGCTCTACCTGCAGCAGGCCACCGGCACGGCGAGCGAGGAAACCCTCGCCTCACTGCGCACGCTGCTGTTCCGTTTCTATGTAATCCTGCTGTTTTTCGCCGCCGCCGGCTGCTGGTGGCTGGTGTTGACGGTGGAAAGCCGCTACGTCGCCCAGGACGAATCCAATCGCCAGACGCACCTGTTGATGAACGAGATCGAGGCCCATCGCCAGACCGATGCCCAGCTGCAGGCCGCGATTCAGGTCGCCGAACGCGCCAACCAGGCCAAGAGCCGTTACCTCGCCGGCATCAGTCACGAGCTGCGCACGCCGCTCAACAGCATTCTCGGCTACGCGCAGATCGTCGAGCACGACCCCGAAGTGCCCGCCAATCGACGCGAGGCGATGCGCGTGATTCGACGCAGCGGCGAGCATCTGGTCTCGCTGATCGACGGCCTGCTCGATATTTCAAAGATCGAGGCCGGCAAGCTGGCGATCGAGCAGGAACAGATCCATTTCCCACAATACGTGGCCCAGCTCGCCGACATGTTCCGGCTGCAGGCGAGCGAAAAGGGTATCGAATTCGTGTTCGACGTACGCGACGAACTGCCCAAGGTCGTGCGCGTCGACAAGAAACGCCTGGGCCAGATACTGATCAACATCCTCGGCAACGCGGTCAAATTCACGGATCAGGGACAGGTCATCTTCCGCCTGTTCTACCGCGGCGAAATGGCGCGCTTCGAAATCGAGGACTCCGGCATCGGCATCTCCGAGGCCGACCGCGAACGCATCTTCCTGCCCTTCGAACGCGGCGGCAACGCCGCCGGCCACGCTGGCGGCAGCGCCGGTCTCGGCCTGACCATCGCCAGCATGCTGGCGACGGTGATGGGCGGCGAACTGACGGTGCACAGTCCGAAACGTGGCGGCAGCCTGTTCCGTCTGCGGCTGTTTCTGCCCGAGGTGCGCAACCCCGGCCCCATGGCCAGCCTGCCGCCGCCCGACATCACCGGCTATGCCGGTCCGCGCCGGCGAATCCTCGTGATCGACGACGAACTGGTCGATCGCGGTCTGCTGCTCAGCGTGCTCAAGCCGCTCGGTTTCGAGGTGACCGAGGCCGAATCGGGTATCGAGGCGCTGCGCGCCGCCGCCGCTTTCCGCCCGGACATGATTCTGATGGACCTGAACATGCCCGGACTCGACGGCTGGGAAACCGCCCGCCTGCTGCGCGAGAACGGTCTTTCCCAGGCGCCCATCCTGGTCATTTCCGCCAACGTCCAGGATCGGGGGCGAGACAATGACGCCGGCATCGCGCACGAGGACTTTCTGAGCAAGCCGGTGGATATCGATGCGCTCCTGGGTTGTCTGCAAATGCGGCTAGGCCTCGAATGGATCACGCGCGCGGACAAGGCTGCGTCACCGGCCGCAGCGGCGGCAAAGACCGCTCTGGTCGAAGACCGCCCCGACGCCGCCACCCTGCAGGTGCTGCACGAACTCGGCAGCGTCGGCCATATCCGGGGCATACTGGACCGTCTCGACGTCATCGAGCGCCAGGCACCGCGCTATGCTGCGTTCGCGCAGCGTCTGCGCGAACCGGCACGCGATTTCCGACTGAACGATTACATGCGGCTGCTGGAACGGATGACCCAGGATGAATGAGCGGACGCCTGGAGCGGGCACGGTACTGCTGGTGGACGATACGCCGGAAACCTTGCGCATGATCCACGACAGCCTGCAGACGCACGGCTACGAGGTGCGTGTCGCCACGGACGGCTTCGCCGCGATCGAGAGCGTGCGGCGGCTGGCGCCGGAAGTGATCGTGCTCGACGCGATGATGCCCGGTATCGACGGCTTCGAGACCTGTCGCCGCCTCAAGCAGGGACTGGACACGCGCGACATCCCCGTGATCTTCATGACCGGCCTGAGCGATACCGAACATATCGTGCAGGGCTTCCAGGCCGGCGGAGCCGATTACGTCGCCAAACCCGTGGTCATCGACGAATTGCTCGCCCGCATCGCCACGCACATGCAGCGCGCCCGGCTGATGAGCCACACGCGCGCGGCGATCGATTCGGCTGGACGCGCCATCGTCGCCTTCGACGCGCAACACGCGATCGTCTGGGCAACCCCGCTCGCCCAGCGCTGGCTGCAGACGTTGGTGGACGACGATCGCCTGCCGCTGCCGCTGCGCCACTGGCTGCTGGGTTCGGACGCCATGGAAACGCCCTATGCCCTGTGGCACGAAGGCGAGCGCCTGCTGTTCAGCCTGATCGAACCGGGGCTGCTGTCCATCCAGCGTCACGCCTCGCTGCCCGAACCGGAAGTGCTGGCGCGCTGGTTCCCTCTCACCTCGCGAGAGGCCGAGGTGCTCTACTGGGTCGCGCTGGGCAAAACCAACCGCGAAATCGGCGAGATCCTCGACATCAGTCCGCGCACCGTGAACAAGCACCTGGAACACGTGTTCGAGAAACTCGGCGTGGAAACGCGCACGGCGGCGGCGACCCTGGTGCTCAGCCGCGGCCAGGGCTGAGCACCGCTTCAACGCACCGCGCGCAGGTATTCGGTGCGCGTTTCGGGGATCGGGTAGAGCTCGTCCAGGCTGAGGCTGCGGCCGTCCTCGCCGACGACGCGGCAATGCATGCGCCCGAGCTGGCGCGGCTGCCGCACCCCGCAGGAGTGCGCGATGATACCGACCTCGCGCACGATCTCGCGGGCATAATGGGCGACACGCTCGGCCTTGAGCGTGGGATCGAGTCCCTTCTGCAGCCGCGGATCGTGGGTGGTGATTCCGGTGGGACAATGATTGGTGTGGCAGCGCAGCGACTGGATGCAACCGAGTGCGAACATGAAACCGCGCGCCGAGGTGACGAAATCGGCGCCCACGCACAAGGCCCAGGCGACGTCTGCGGGATTGACCAGCTTGCCCGAGGCGATCACCCGGATGCGTTCGTGCAGACCGTATTCGTGCAACTTGTCGATCAGCCGAGGCAGGCTCTCGCGCAGCGGCAGGCCCATGTAATCCATCAGGCTGACCGGTGCCGAACCGGTACCGCCCTCTGCGCTGTCCAGGGTGATGAAATCGGGCGCGCTGGCCGCGCCACGGCGACAGATCAGGGCGAACAGATCGTCCAGCCATCCGTAAGCGCCGAGCACGCACTTGAAGCCGACCGGCTTGCCGGTGACTTCGCGCACGTGGGCGATCAGATCGAGCAGATCTTCCTCGCTGTCGATCTCGGGGAAGCGATTGGGGCTGATGGAATCGAGTCCCACCGGGATACCGCGGATGCGCGCCACCTCGGGCGTCACCTTGCTCCCCGGCAGGATGCCGCCCTTGCCCGGCTTCGCGCCCTGGCTGAGCTTGAGCTCGAACATGCGCACCTGCGGATGAGCGGCCACGGCACGCAAGCGCTCATCGCTGAGGCTGCCGTCCGCCTCCCGCACGCCGTATTTCGCGGTACCGATCTGGAACACCAGATCGCAGCCACCGGCAAGATGCTCGGGCGCCAGTCCGCCCTCGCCGGTATTCAACCAGCAACCGGCCTCGCGCGCACCCGCCGCAAGCGCCTGGATCGCCGGCCGCGAAATGGCGCCATAGCTCATCCCGGAAATATTGAACAACGAGGCCGTCACATAGGGCTCGGCGCAGCCGGGGCCGATGGTCACCGGCCCCGGCACGGCGATATCGCGCTCCAGCATCGGGAACGGGCAGTTGACGAACAGCAGCGTACCGCTCGGCCGCAGATCGCGCGTGGACCCGAAGGACTGGTTGGTGTTGAGCGCCTTGGCAGCGCGGTATACCCAGGCGCGCTGGGCGCGGTTGAAGGGCATCTCCTCGCGGTCCATGGCGAAGAAGTACTGGCGGAAAAACGTGCCCAGGGTTTCGAACAGGCCGCGAAAGCGGCCGATCAACGGGTAGTTGCGACGAATCGCATGGGTGGTCTGGGTCACGTCGAGCACGTAGAGCACGACCGCGGTGACCATCAGCAGGCCCAGCGCGAAAATGAAGATCACCGCCAGGCCCCAAACCAGCTCCATCAGAATGCGAGACGCCTCAGTCGCCACAATGCCCCCGTGTCCGTACCGTGCCCGTGCCCGTCAGACGGGCTGATCCGAGGAGCATAGCGCAGCGTTCGCGCTCAGGTACGCTCGCGCCCGGCGCGCAGGCGTCTGTAGTGTTCGATCAGCCCGTTGGTCGAGCTGTCGTGGCGGTCCGCCGGCGCTTGCGCGCTCAGTTCCGGCAGGATGGCCTTGGCCAGCTGTTTGCCCAGTTCGACACCCCATTGATCGAAGGAATCGATGCCCCAGATAACGCCCTGCACGAAAATCTTGTGCTCGTAGAGGGCGATCAGCATGCCGAGGGCATGCGGCGTGATCTTGTACAGCAACAACGAATTGCTGGGCCGATTGCCCTGCATGACCTTGTGTGGCGCCAGGCGTTCGATATCCTCCTCGGCCAGCCCCTGTCCGCGCAGCTCGGCGCGCACCTCGTCCAGCGTGCGCCCGCGCATCAGCGCTTCGCTTTGCGCGAAGAAATTCGACATCAGGATGTCGTGGTGCGCGCCGACCGGATTGTGGGAGGTTGCCGGGGCGATGAAGTCGCATGGGATCAGCCGCGTACCCTGGTGGATGAGCTGGTAGAAGGCGTGCTGGCCGTTGGTACCCGGCTCGCCCCAGACCACCGGCCCGGTCTGCCAGCCGACGCTGCGCCCCTCGCGGTCGACGTGCTTGCCGTTGCTCTCCATGTCGCCCTGCTGAAAATAGGCGGGGAAGCGGTGCAGATACTGGTCGTAGGGCAGGATGGCATGGGTTTCCGCGCCGAAGAAATTGATGTACCACACGCCCAACAGCGCCAGCACCACCGGCATGTTGTCTTCCAGGGGGGCGCCGCGGAAATGCTCGTCCATGCGGTGCGCGCCGGCCAGCAGATCCTCGAACGCGTCCATGCCGAGGTACAGGGCGATCGGCAGGCCGATGGCCGACCACAGGGAATAGCGCCCGCCCACCCAGTCCCAGAAGGCGAACATGTTGGCGGTGTCGATGCCGAAGGCATGTACCGCCTCGGCGTTGGTGGAGACGGCGACGAAGTGCCGCGCCACCGCCTTCTCGTCGCCGAAGTAATCGAGCAGCCATTCGCGCGCGGTGTGCGCGTTGGTCAGGGTTTCCTGGGTGGTGAAGGTCTTGGAAGCGACCACGAACAACACGCTTTCCGGCTGCACCGCGCGCAACGCCTCGCGGATGTCGGTGCCGTCGACATTGGACACGAAATGCACCCGGATGCGCGGATGACCATAGGGCTTCAGGGCCTCGCAGACCATCTCCGGCCCGAGGTGCGACCCGCCAATGCCGATATTGATCACATCCGTGATCTCGTCACCGGCGAAACCACGCCAGGCGCCGCTATGCACGGCTTCGACGAACGCGCGCATTTGCGCCAGCACGGCCAGCACCGGCGGCATCACGTCCTCGCCATCGGCATGCATCGGCCGACCGCTGCGGTTGCGCAGCGCCACATGCAGTACCGCGCGACCTTCGCTGACGTTGATCGCCTCGCCCGCGAACATGCGATCGCGCCATTCGGGCACGCCGCGGGCGCGCGCCAGCCCGAACAGCAACGCCAGCGTTTCGTCGGTGACGCGGTTCTTCGAGTAATCCAGCAGCAATTCGTCGAGCTGCAGCGAAAAGCGCTCGAAGCGTATCGGATCCTCGGCAAACAGTTCGCGCATGTGCAGCGCACGCGCCTGCTCGTAATGGCGCAGCAAATCCTGCCATATCGGCAATTCGTCCAATCGTGCGGCTTGATTCATCGGCGCGGGTCTCCATCGTCGCTCGGCAGCGAAACCTCGTTGCGCCAGCGCTGGTCGTCGCGGTCGAACAGCCGGTTCGACTCGCGTGGGCCCCAGGTGCCGGCCGGATAGGCATGGATGAAATCGCGCTCGGTGGCCCAGACCCGCAGGATCGGATCGACCACGCGCCAGGCCCAGGCCACCTCGTCGTAACGCAGAAACAGCGAGTGGTCGCCGGCGATGACATCGAGCAGCAAGGCCTCGTAGGCGTCCATGGGCACGCCATCGGCATCGTAGCTGGCGTCGAGCTGCACGGTGCGGGTACGCATCTCCAGTCCGGTCTCCTTGACCTGCAGCTCCATGCGCAGACACTCCTCGGGCTGGATGCCGAGCAGCACCCAGTTGGGCGAGAGCTGTTCGATCGCGGTTTCGCGGAACAACTGCTGCGGCGGATGCTTGAAACGCACGCTGACCATCGAGCGGTTGGCTGCCATGCGCTTGCCGGTACGCAGGTAGAAGGGCACGTTGCGCCAGCGCCAGTTGTCGATATAGAGCTTGAGCGCCGCGAAGGTCTCCGTGGTGCTCCCCGGCGCCACGCCTTCCTCGTCGACATAACCCGCCACGCGCTCGCCCGCGACCGTGCCTGCGGCATACTGGGCGCGGAAGGCGTGCGCATGCACCGCCGCCGGCGGTATCGGGCGGATCGAGCGCAGGACTTTGACCTTTTCGTCGCGCAGCGCCTCGGCCTCCATCACCGCCGGCGGCTCCATCGCCACCAGGGTGAGCATCTGTATCAGGTGGCTCTGGATCATGTCGCGCAGCGCGCCGGCATGATCGTAGTACTCGGCGCGGCCCGCGGTGCCCTGGGACTCGGCATGCACGATCTGCACGTGGTCGATGTAGTTGCGGTTCCACAGCGGCTCCAGCAACAGATTGGCGAAACGGAACACGAGGATGTTCTGGATGGTGCCCTTGCCGAGATAGTGGTCGATGCGGAAAACCTGCTCCTCGGCGAAGCAGCGATGCAGCCGCTGATCGAGCATCTGGGCGCTTTCAAGATCGTAGCCGAAGGGTTTTTCCACCACCAACCGACGCCAACCCGCGTCTTCCCTGCTGAGCCCGGTTTCGGAAAGATGCTGGCTGACCACGCCGAAGTCGGCCGGCGGAATGGCCATGTAGAAAATCACATTGGGCGAAAAGGCCGGCTCCGAGGCGATACGCGCAGTCAACGCCTCGTAACACGCCCGCTCGCCCAGGTCGCCCTTCACGAAATGCAATCGGGCGGCGAAGCGTGTGAGGGCATCCTCGTCCGGCGCCTGTCCGCGCACCTGCCGTCGCAATCCGGTCACGACCTCCTCGCGCCAACGCGCGTCGTCCCAATCCCGCCGACCGATGCCGACCACATTGAGCGCGCCGGGCAGACGGCCTGCGCCGTCCAGATGATAGAGCGCCGGCAACAGCTTGTTCTCCGCCAGATTGCCGGTCGCGCCGAAGATGACGAACGTGCAGGGGTCGACCATCGGAAAAGCCTCCAGGGGCTGAGGGGATGGTTACGGTCCGGGCATGGTCGCGCGGCACTCGCCACGGCTCCCGCGATCCGGCACACTTTCATGCAAGCGCTGGACAAATGGTCGCAGCCCCGCCCCGGGAACACAACCGGGCAAGCCGCGTCCGCCGCGGACATGTCCAGTAAGACAACAGCAAGGGCAATGCGATCCGTGGATGTTTCTCGAATGCACGCCCGGCGTGCATCGCCCCGACACAATCGCGGCACGACCCCATACAGGCAGCGACATATGCGAATTCTGTTTGCGAGCAGCGAAGCCCACCCCCTGATCAAGACCGGCGGCCTGGCCGACGTCAGCGGCAGTCTGCCGGCAGCGCTGGCGGCCCTCGGCCACGACGTGCGCCTGATCCTGCCCGCCTATCCGGCCGTGCGGCGACAGGGACGCTGGCAGCCATTGAACACGCCGGCGATCGACGGCGCGCCTACCGGGACGAAACTGCTCTCCGGCACACTGCCCGGCACGCGGCTGCGCGTCTATCTGGTTGACGCCCCGCCCTATTTTGAGCGCGCCGGCGATCCCTACCGCGCACCCGACGGCCGCGACTGGCAGGACAATCACCTCCGTTTCGGCCTTTTCGGGCGCGTGATCGCCGCTCTCGGCCTCAACCAGGCCGGACTGCGCTGGCGGCCCGACGTGGTGCACTGCAACGACTGGCAGACGGGCCTCGTGCCCGCTCTGTTGCAGGGCCATCCCGAACGCCCGGCGACGGTGTTCACGATTCACAATCTCGCCTATCAGGGACTGTTCCCCGCGGAGACCCTGCAGGCGCTCGACCTGCCCGAAGCGCTTTGGCGCCCCGAAGCCCTGGAATTCTACGGGCAACTGTCCTTCATCAAGGGCGGCCTGGTTTTCGCCGACCGCATCACCACCGTCAGCCCGACCTATGCGCGCGAAATCCGCACGCCGCGCTTCGGCTACGGGCTCGATGGGCTGCTCGAACACCGCGCGGCGGTGCTCAGCGGCATCCTCAACGGCATCGACGACGACATCTGGAATCCGCACGGCGACCGCCATCTGCCTGCGTCCTGCGATCCGACCGAGGTCGCCGCCCGACGACGGTGCCGCGCGCAGCTATGCGCAACGGTCGGTCTCGACGACGCGCCCGATGCTCCGCCGCTGCTAGGACATATCGGCCGCCTGGTCGAACAAAAAGGCACCGATCTGATACTCGCCGCGCTCGAACCGCTGCTCGCACAGGGCCGGGTGCGCGCCGTGATACTCGGCAGCGGCGAACGGCGCTTCGAACAGGCGCTGACGGCCATGGCCGGCCGTCATCCCGAACGGCTGGCCGTGCGCGTCGGCTACGACGAAACGCTGGCCCACCACATCGAAGCCGGCGCCGACGCCTTCCTGATGCCCTCTCGCTTCGAGCCCTGCGGGTTGAATCAGATGTACAGCCTGCGCTACGGCACCCCGCCGCTCGCACACCGTACCGGCGGCCTCGCGGATACCGTGGTCGACGCCTCGCCGGACAATCTCGCGGCCGGCATCGCCAACGGCTTCCTCTTCGACACGCCAAGCGTGAAGGCCTTCGAACATGGACTCGGGCGCTTGCTCGAACTCTGGGGCACCCCGGCCTGGGAGACGCTGATACGCGTCGGCACACAGACGGATTTCAGCTGGACGCACAGCGCACAGCAATATTCAAATCTATACAAATCAATAAGCTATCAGGGCCACGCTTAACAAAGGCAATAAAATCCGTATAATTCGTGCCTCCGCGCCCACACCCGGATCGCCCTGCGCATGGCAATCCCGCCCTGCCAGACGATGCCGGACGCCATGAGCCATCCGACATGCCAGACACAGGAGTGAACCCCTCGGGGTCCTACGACAAGATACTGCGTGCCCGTGTGAAACTGCTGGGCGCGCTGCTCGGCGAGGTTCTGCGTACCCATGCCGGCCCTCGCGTCTATGCCGCGGTCGAAACCCTGCGCAAGGGATACATCAGCTTGCGTCACGAGGAGGACCCGCTCCGCCGCGCACGCCTGATGTCCTTCATCGGCCGCCTCGACGGCGACACGCTGGAAGAGGTGATACGCGCCTTCAGTACCTATTTCAGCCTGGTCAACATCGCCGAAGAGGATTTCGCCCATCGCTGGCGCCGTCAGCAGATCGACCGCGGCCTGCGTCTCTGGCAGGGGTCGTTCGCGCAGACGGTCGAGGAAATGCGCGAACATGGCGCCTCCGCCGAGCAGATGCAGGCCTTGCTGGACCGGCTCTGCTACAATCCGGTCATCACCGCACATCCGACCGAAGCCCGCCGGCGCACCATCATGGAAGCCCTGCGACGGGTCTTCCTCGCCAACGACCGGCTCAGTCTGCGGCGCTGGGGCAAGACCGAGCGTGACCGCATCATGGACCGCCTGCGCACCGAAATCCTCACGCTGTGGCGCACCGACGAAGTCCGCACGCGCCGCCCGGAGGTCCGTGACGAGATCGGCAACGGTCTCTACTACTTCCGCGAAAGTCTCTTCGAAGCCCTGCCCCTCACCTACCGCTACCTCGAGCAGGCGGTAAACCGCTGCTACGGCACCGGCGCGGTCCGCGTGCCGAGCTTCATTCGCTTCGGCTCCTGGATCGGCGGCGACCGCGACGGCAACCCCAACGTCAAGCCGGAAACCACCGCGCTGGCCGTGCGCCTGCAAATGCGAGAGATTCTGGAGGAATACCATCGCCGGCTGGTCGACCTCAGCAAACGCCTGACCCATTCCAGCCGCCTGTGCCAGCCATCGGCGGCCTTTCTCGCCAGCCTGGAACGGGACCGTGCGCACGGCGGCGAGGATTATGAAAACGAGACCCGGCGCCGCTTCGCCCACGAACCCTACCGGCGCAAGCTCTATACCATGCGCTACCGCCTGCGGCTGAACCTGGAGGCCGTGCGCAAACGGCTCGCCAACGAGACGCACACGGTCGCCGCCGGCGCCTACGGCGGCCCCGAAGAACTGCTCGCCGACCTGCATCTGATCCGCGAATCCCTGATCAGCCACGGCGACCATCTGATCGCCAACGCCGAACTGCAGGATCTGATCCGACTGGTCGAAACCTTCGGCTTTCACCTGCTGGGCCTGGACGTTCGCCAGGAATCCAGCGTGCACAGTCATACCGTGAATGCGATCGCCGCCCAGCTGTTCCCCGGCTGCGTCTACGCCTCGCTGGATGAATCGGCTCGCCAGCAGCGGCTGGCCGAGTGGCTCGCCGTGCCCGAACTGCCGCCGTTGCACGCGGCATCGCTCGACGAGCGCAGCCTGGAAACCCTGGAAACGATGCACACGATTGCGCGGCTTCGACAAGAAGCCGGCAACGAGGCCTTCGGCAGCTACGTCATTTCGATGACGCATGCCGCGAGCCATGTCCTCGAAGTGCTGTTCCTCGCACGGCTGGCCGGACTGTGTGGCCCCGCGGGGGGGCAGGAACGCTTCTGCCACTTGCGCATCGCACCGCTGTTCGAAACCATCGAGGATCTGGAGCACACCGAGACGGTGCTGGCGCAACTCTTCGACATCGCCGTATACCGCGACATGTTGAGGGCTTCCGGCAACATCCAGGAAGTGATGTTGGGCTATTCCGATTCGTGCAAGGACGGCGGCATCCTCGCCTCCACCTGGGGCCTGTACGCGGCGCAGAAGAAGATTCTCGGCATCACCCAGCGCCACCAAGTGCGCTGCCGCCTGTTCCACGGCCGTGGAGGCACCGTCGGCCGCGGCGGCGGCCCGACCCACGAATCGATCATGGCGCAACCGCCCGGCACGGTACAGGGACAGATCAAGTTCACCGAGCAGGGCGAAGTGCTTTACTACCGCTACGGCAACCCCGAAACGGCCATCTACGAACTGACCATGGGCTGCACCGGCCTGATGAAGGCCAGCCTCAGCCTGATCCAGGAAGTCGCCCAGGACCGCCCGCCTTACCTGGAAGTGGCCGCCGCGCTCGGCGAATACGGCGAAAACGCCTATCGCGATCTGGTCGATCGCACCCCCGGTCTGCTCGACTATTTCTACGAGGTCACGCCGGTCAGCGAAATCGGCCAGCTCAACATCGGCTCGCGCCCCTCCCACCGCAGCAAGGGCGACCGCAGCAAGCGTTCGATCCGCGCCATTCCCTGGGTCTTCGGCTGGGCACAGTCCCGCCACACCATTCCGGCGTGGTTCGGCATCGGGTCGGCACTGGCGCGCTGGCGCGGCGACGACCCCGAACGTCTCGCCTGTCTGCGCCGGATGTACGCCGAATGGCCCTTCTTCCGCTCGCTGCTGTCCAACACCCAGATGTCGCTGTACAAGGCCGACATGCGCATCGCGCGCGAATACACCGCCCTGAGCCGGCACTCCGAGCAGGCGCAGCTGATCCACGATCGCATACGCGAGGAATACGAGCGCACGGTGAGCGAAACCCTGCTGGTCATCGAGAGCGACACCCTGCTGGCGGAAAATCCGACGCTGGCCCTGTCGCTCACGCGGCGCGATCCCTATCTGGACCCGCTCAACCACATCCAGATCACCCTGCTCAAGCGTGTACGCGACGAAACCCAGGCCGATGAAACCCGCAACCATTGGCTCAGCCCGCTGCTGCGTACCATCAACGCGATCGCCACCGGCCAGCGCAACACCGGCTAGCCGGGCAGGCGGCCGCGCGTCCGCCGGTCGGGTCCGACGGACGCTACCAGACGAGGTCGTCCGGGATCGGGTGGTCCCGGTAGGCCGGATCCTCCTCGTCGCTGCGCGCATCCGCGCGGATCACTTCCGCCTTCGGATCGAGCGCCAGCAACGCGTCCACCTGTGCGGCATCGATCACGTAATAACGCTCGTTGCGCGGCACGATCACGAGCACCCCGCCGGTCAGCCCGGTACGCTGCTCCGGCGTCACCCATATCTTGCGCACGGCCGTTCCTTCCTGGAAGTGATAGGGCGTCTCGCCGCCAGCGGCGTTGACCCGTTGTTCGCGCAGGAAACGCCTGACCGCCTCGCGCTGGGATTTGTCCAGATGGGCATGCGGACTCGGCGTCTGCGCGGGGTTGGCCTTCTTCGCGGCGCGCCCGCCGCCTGCGGAGCTGGCCGCGGGCCTCGATGCCGCCACGGCGGCGGGCGGCTTGCGGCGCCGCGTCCCGCCTTCGGCGCGGCGATCGCCTTGCGGTGAGCGTTTGCGTTCGCCTCCGGCACGCTTGGCGTTGCGCCCCGTCGGCTCGCCTTTCGGCTTGTCGTCGGCCGCCTTGACCTGATCTTCCGTCACCAGCCCAGCCTTGAGCAACTGGTCGCGCAGCGCGTTGTTCATGCAAACATCCTCACCATGATCCTTCAAGATTCGCTTCGAAGGGTGCGTAGACACCGCCCGTAACCCTGCCGAGGCGCAGATAATACAATGCCCCCGATCGACTGGAAGGCGCATGCGGCGTTTCCGGCGGCAGCCTCAGCCAGCCACCTGGCACCAGTTCCGCATCCGTCACGTGCAATGAACCATCAAGCACGAAATATTCCACCTCCGCAGGGAAACACAGCTCGGACAGGACCGAGCCCGGTGCCAAACGTGCCAAGGCCACGTATTCGGGGAACCCGGCCTCGCGATACAACGGCTGCAACTTCAAACCCGCCGCGCTTGCCGCCCGCCAAGGCGCAGTGCGCGTCTGCACCTGCAGACGCGCACGCCCGCCGCCCGGATATTGACGCAGGCGCACCAGAATGTCGCAACCAGGCTCGGAGCTTGGCGCATGCGTATAGCCTTCCGGATTGAGTAGCCAGGTGCCCGCCGGATAATCCCCGTGCTCGTCCGAAAACACGCCGTCAAGCACCAGGATTTCCTCCCCGGCCGGATGCGCGTGCGAACGAAAACGCCCGCCCGGCGCATAGCGCACCACGCCGGTCACCGGCCCGAATTCGCCGCCTTCTCGGTAAAAAGGCTTACGCCAGACCGTACCGCTGGGGCTCGGCTGCCACACCATGCTGGCGCTGTCGACCCGGGCGCGCCGCGCCGGATCCGCGTTGATGTCGTGCTGCGGCGGCGATGCGCTCATGCCTGGCCGTCTCCGGGGCTGACGGGCGGCAGCAGCGTGTCCGCCAGAGACAGAGCGTTGTTGATGCAATCGCCGACGGCGACGCCGCCGCGCCAGTTGGCCGCGACCTGAAGCCCCGGCAGCCCGTTCAGGCCCTGCGCGATGTTTGCCATGCGATCGAGATGTCCAACCGTGTACTGCGGTATCGCCCTCGGCCATCGGCTTACCTCGCTGAACACCGGCGCACCGGTCAAGCCGAGCAATGGACCGAGATCGTCGACCGCGGTCGCGATCAACGCCGCGTCGTCACGCGCCGTGGCGGCCGGATTGCGGGCGCCGCCGATGAAGGCGGTCAACAGCACGCGTCCCGGGGGGGCCCGATCCGGAAAGAGCGTGGACGAAAACAGCACGCCCAGCGTTTCGCATCCTTCGCGACTCGGAATCAGCAGACCGAAACCATCCAGCGGGTGGCGGACCTGTTCGCGCGCAAACCCAAGCGCCAGACTGACCACGCCCGGATATTCGATTTCACGCAGCTGGGCGGCAAGCCTGCCATCGAATGGATCGAGCAGATCGGCAGCCGCGAAGCTGGGCACGGCCAGCACCAGCGTCTCGCCCGTTTCGGCCCCTTGCGACGTCTCGGCAACCCAGTGGCGATCCGTGCGCCGCAGGGCATGCACCGGCCGCGAAACGAGCAGGTCATCGCCCATGGCCTCGGCCAGCGCATCGGTCAACTCGCCGATGCCCTCACGGAAACTGATCATCCGCCCTTTCGGCACGGGGCCGCTGGCCCGCCCTTGGCGCGCGCGTCTGAGTGCGCCGCGAAACAGCGACCCGGCTTCCGCCTCGAGGGCATGGATACGGCCGGTGGCCGCGCGCACCGACAGGCGTTCGGGATCTCCGGCATAGACGCCGGACACGAAGGGATCGACCGCCCAATCGAGAAATTCCGGGCCCAGTCTCCGCCTGACGAAACGGGCAACGCTCTCGTCATGCTCGGCGCGCGCACGCCAGGGTTCGCTCAACAGGCGCAGCTTGGCCCCCAGGCTGAACAGCGGCGTGCGCACGAAGGCCATCAGGCTTGTGGGCAAAGCAATGACACGCCCGGCGCGCACCACATAGCGACGCTGCGCGAGGGTATTGGCCTCGACCACACGCTCGCCCAGGCCAAGCGCATCGATCAGGCGTCCCAGGCCTTCGCCGCGGTCGAGCAGCGAATTGGGGCCGGCATCCAGCAGGAAACCGTCGCGACGTCGGCTGCGGATCTTGCCGCCCGCCAACGCATCCGCCTCCAGCAGCCGAACGCGTGCGCCGCGCCGACGCAGTGTCCAGGCCACCGTCAGCCCGGAAATACCTGCGCCGACGATAAGAAAATCGTTCATGCAGCGATCATCAGGGGTATCCGCGAAGCCCCCTTGTACCCGATTCCGGACCGACTTGCCAAGCCGCTAGCGGCTGGCATCTTTCGCCGCCCTCGTTCTACACTGCTCAGCCAGCGCCCAAGCGCCAGCGACCGCCACACGACCGCCACACGACCGCGCCGAACATGACTGCAACGCCCCCCCTAGGCTGGCTGGAACACTGGGAATTTCGCCGCTCGCAACGTGCGCGGCGGCTGCGTATCAGCGTATCGCCCCGGCGCGGCGTGGTGGTCACCGTGCCGCACGGCATCAGCCAGGCCCATGCGCTGCATTTCGTCGAATCGCAACGCCAGTGGATCGAGCGGCAACTCGCGCGTCTGCCGCTGCCGGCACGACCCGGACCGCCCGAACGCCTGCTACTGCCGGCCGCCGGACTCGACCTGCAGGTGCATGCGGAACCCGTCGACCGGAACGCGCGCACCCCGCCGCGGCTACTGGAAACGACCGATGGCCTGCGACTTCGCGGCGACTGGCGCACGCAAGATGCCTGGCACGACCTACTCAGCGCCTGGCTACGCAAGCGTGCGCGCACCGTTCTGCATCCGCTCCTGTCCGCGCAGGCCAAGTCGATGGGACTGCGGCATGGGCGCCTGAGCGTGCGTCTGCAACGCAGCCGCTGGGGCAGTTGCAACCGCCACGGCGATATCAGCCTCAATGCCAAGCTTCTGCTGCTGAGTCCCGCCCTGATGCGGCACGTCGTCATTCACGAACTGGCGCATATCCGCCACCTGGATCATTCACCCGCCTTCTGGGCGGTCGTCGCGGAAGCCGACCCGGCATGGCGCGAACACCGGCGCGCCCTGTATCGTGCCGCGGCGATGTTGCCGGGCTGGCTGGAGCGCGCCCCCACTCATCCCCCATCGGGAGTCAAAGCATGACAAAAACCCTCTTCGTCACCGGCGCGACCTCAGGCTTCGGTGAGGCCATTGCCCGTCGTTTCGCGGAAGCCGGATGGCGCGTGGTCGCCAGCGGGCGGCGACGCGAGCGACTGCAGGCACTGGCCGCCTCCCTACCCCCGGATCGCGTGCTGCCACTCGTACTTGATGTCCGCGACCGCGACGCGGTGGCAGACGCCGTGGCCGGACTGCCGGGCGCCTACGCCGAGATCGACGTACTGGTCAACAATGCGGGCCTCGCGCTCGGGCTGGGGCCGGCTCAACGGGCCGACCTGGACGAATGGGAACAAATGGTCGACACCAACGTCAAAGGACTGATGAGCGTCACCCGCATGCTCCTGCCCGGCATGGTCGAGCGCGGATGCGGACACGTCGTGAACCTCGGTTCGGTCGCGGCCAGCTGGCCCTATCCCGGCGGCAACTGCTATGGCGCCACCAAGGCCTTCGTACAGCAGTTCTCGCGCAACCTGAGATCGGACCTGCTAGGTACGGGCGTACGCGTGACCAATATCGAACCCGGCATGGCCGAGACCGAATTCTCATTGGTGCGTTTCAAGGGCGATGCCGAGCAGGCCGGCTCGGTCTATTCGGGCACGCGACCGCTGCTCGCCGAGGACATTGCCGAGGCCGTGCACTGGGTCACGACCCAGCCGTCACATGTAAACATCAATGTTCTGGAAATCATGCCCACGGATCAGGCATGGGGACCCTTCGCGGTCCATCGCGAGGGGCGTTGACCGAGAACGCTATTCGGTCACGTTTTCGGCCTTGCCGTCGCCTTCGTCACCCTCTTCCCGGCGGCGGCGGCTCTTGCTGCGATACACCACATTGACCGGCTTGCGCGCGCCCGGCGCCACGGAGAATCCGTAGTCCGCGGAATACTGTACCGGTTCGTTCGGCTGCGGGCCTCGCGGTTCCACCGGCGCGGCCTTGGCCGCGCCGCCCGGCCCTGAAGCGTAATCGCTCGGGAAACGGACATCGGAAGGTCTCCGGCCTCGGCCGCCCTGCCCCTGGGCGCCGCCGGCCACCCGGCGCCCCGGACCGCGCAGACCGCCCTTGGCGGCTTTGCCGTTGCTGCCTTTGCCGCCCTGAGCCTGCCCGGACGATCCCTGCCCGCCGGACTTCTGCCCGCCGCCCTGCCGGGGCGTTCTCGGCCCTCTCGGCGGTTTGGCCGAGGCACCCGGCTTGCCGTTGCCGCCCTGGGCGCCATTGCCGACCGTCCCTGAGCGCCGCGCACCGCGCGACGAGGACTTGGCTCTCGGCGTACGTCCGCGGGGGCGCTCGCCATCCGCGGCCAGACTGGCCGGCTGCCGGTCGTCTTCCTCGAATGCATCCTCGTCTTCTTGCGTCACCCTGCCCGCGGATGCCGTATCGGCGATTGGCTGGGGAAGCGGGTCGCCTTGCCCCACAGATTCGGCATCCTGCGTCAAGCGGGCGGCCAGCAGTCCGACTGCGTCGTTGGGTGCATCGGACAGGATCATCGTCTGATCGAGTTGCTCCCCGCCGGCGTCGACGATGCTATACACTTCGCTGCCCAGTCCCATATCGAGCATCTGGTCGGCCTTGTCGAGCAGCAGCAGGCGCAGTCGTTCGAAAGGGACACGGCCACGACGGATATGATCCATGAGTCGCCCCGGCGTCGCCACGAGAATATCCAGTGGGCGCCGCAGCAGCTGATGCTGGGTCGGATACGGGCGCCCCCCGACCACCGTGCCGAAACGCAGACGGGTATCGTGCCCGAGCTGCTTGATCATGCGTCCGATCTGCATGGCCTGGTCGCGCGTCGGCGCGAGGATCAGTGCGCGTGGGCCGCGTCCCTCGGGAGGCTGCTGCGTCAGGAGAAGCTGCATCAACCCGAGGAGATAGCCCGTGGTCCCGCCGCTACCGGCCGGCGTCACGGCCAGCACGTCGCGGCCGCCGGTGACGGCGGCAATCAGCCGGGACTGCATCTCGTTAGGGGCGACCAGGCCGATTTCCTCGGCCGCGGCCAGCAAGGGAGCCGCCAGTGTCAGGTCTGCAAATGATTCTGCCAAGATAGCTTTCCTCTTTCCTAGCGATCACCCGCGGGGACAGGTCATCCCCGGGCCGCCGCTTTCGACGGCGCGCCGGACAGGCTTACGCCATGGGCGGTTTGGCTCGCGATACGACGGGAACACGCATTCACCCGGCCGGCGACCGCCGACATCCGGTGGATGGATTGCCCGAACAGGTTTCGAAGTCTTTCATTCGCCTTAAAATTCAAAAGACGCTTCGGTTCCACGGACGCGGAGGTTGCGAACGGCCCAGGCTGCAACCATGATCGGCGGGTCTCGTGGATCAATCACCCGACACGGCGTCGATGGACGCCGGACTGGGACGGGTATGGCGGACAAATCTAGTCAACGCGAAAAACGCACTGTTTGAGCCGCGCACTATACGCCCCCACTGCGACGATCACCAGCCATACGCCATTGGCCAATGATCGATTGGACTTGGCGTCCTCTGGATGGGTGCCTGTCGGCCTGCGATCAAGCGTTTGCCGCCGATTCCAGGGTCTCCCAGCGTTCGAAGGCGACTTCGAGTTCGCCTTCGATGCGCTCCAGGCGCAGGCGTCTTTCGCGCACGGCCTCCGCATCGCGGTAAATATCGGGGTCGGCCAGCGAAGTTTCAAGGCTGGCCTTTTCCGACTCAAGCGCGGCGATCTTCTCGGGCAGACTGTCGAGCTCCTTCTGATCCTTATAGCTCAATTTGCGCGAAGGCTTCGCCGGCGCCGATCGGGCGGCCGTGCCGCCGCTTCGGATGACCGTCGCCGGCTCGACCGTCGTCTGCGGACGTTGGCGCAGCCAATCCTGATAGCCGCCCACATACTCGACGAAACGCCCGTCGCCCTCGAAGGCCAGGGTGCTGGTCACCACGTTGTCGAGAAACACGCGGTCGTGACTGACGAGGATCAGGGTGCCTGCGTATTCGACGAGCAGTCCTTCGAGCAGCTCCAGGGTTTCGACGTCGAGATCGTTGGTCGGTTCGTCCATGATCAGCAGGTTGGCCGGGCGAGTGAACAGCTTGGCCAGCAACAGGCGGTTGCGCTCGCCGCCCGAAAGCGCGCGGATCGGCGTGCGCGCACGCGCCGGACTGAACAGGAAATCCTGCAGATAGCCCATGATGTGCTTGGACTGGCCGTTCACGGTGACCTGGGTGCTGCCCTCGCCCACCGCGTCCACCACCGTGCTTTCCGGATCGAGCTGTTCGCGCTGCTGGTCGAAATAGGCCACGGACAACTGCGTGCCGAGACGCACATGGCCGGCATCCGGCTGCAGGGCGCCGGTGAGCAGCCGCAGCAACGTGGTCTTGCCGGCGCCGTTGGGACCGATGATGCCGAGCTTGTCGCCGCGCAGCAGCGTCAGGTTCAGATCGCGCACGATGGTGCGTCCGCCCAGCGCGATGCTCGCGCCTTCGGCCTCGGCCACCAGTTTGCCGGAAGTACCACCGGCATCCACCGCCAAGCGAGCCTGCCCGGTACGCACCCGGCGCTCCCGATGCTCCTCGCGCATCGCCTTGAGCGCCCGCACCCGGCCTTCGTTGCGGGTGCGCCGGGCCTTGATGCCCTGGCGTATCCAGGCCTCCTCGATACCGAGGCGGCGGTCGAATTCGGCGGCCTGGGCGGCCTCGACCTCAAGGTCCTCGGCCTTGCGCCGCACGTATTCCCGATAGCCGCAGGCGTAACGGGTCAGCTTGCCGCGGTCGAGATCGAGCACGGCGGTCGCCAGGGCGTCGGCGAAGGCGCGGTCGTGCGTGACCAACATGACCGCACCGGGGAAATTGCGCAGGAAATCCTCCAGCCACTCGATGGCCTCGATATCGAGGTGGTTGGTCGGCTCGTCGAGCAGCAGCAACTCGGGATCCGTCACCAGCGCGCGACCGAGCAGGACGCGCCGCTTGAGGCCGCCGGAGAGGGCCTCGAAGGCGGCCTCGCCGGGCAGATCCAGGCGCGACACGACCGCATCCACGCGCGCCCCGAGGTTCCAGCCGTCCTGCGCCTCCAGGGCGTGCTGCACGCGTTCCAGGCGAGTCAGGTCGTCTTCCCCTGCGCCGTTGCCCAGGGACTCGCTCAGGCGATGGTATTCGGCCAGCAGCGCGCCCAGTTCGCCCAGGCCGTCGGCGATCACCTCGTACACGCTGCCGCGAACGTCGCGCGGGATTTCCTGTCCAAGATAGGCGACGCGCAGACTGCCTAGACGCACGATCTCGCCGTCGTCGGCCTGCAGTTCGCCGGCGATCAGGCGCATCAGCGTCGACTTGCCCGCGCCGTTGCGCCCGACCAGGCACAGGCGTTCCTGCGGATCGATGCCCAGATCGACGCGATCGAGCAACGGCGCGCCACCCAGGGTCAGGGTGACGGCTCGCAAAGTCAGCAAAGGCATAGGGAAGAATCTCGGAAATAGCGCGTAAGGTGGCACATCTTAGCAGACCGCGCGTCTGCTGCCGCCCACCCCGAAAACCGCAACCCGGACGCCAGTCCGAAGGGAGCCATCCGATGTCCGCACAGCGTTTGCATCCTCACCCGCTGCATCCCGGCACAACCGTGGTGCCCTGGGACAGCGGCCAACCCGAGCGGGTAGCCGTCGACGGCCCGGCGCGCGAGGTCATGACCGACCTCCGGCGCGTCAAGGCCGTGACCACGGTCGCCGGCGCGACGCTCGACAGTGCTCATCAGCGCATGATCCACACCAGCGTACGTCTGCTGCTGGTGCTCGACCGCAACGACACCGTCGCCGGACTGATCACCGCCACCGACCTGCTCGGCGAAAAACCCATGGCGGTTGCAGCTCGCGAGCACATCTCCCATGACCAGCTGAGGGTGGAACACATCATGACGCCGGCCAGCGAAATCCAGGTCATGGATCTGCGCGAGGTCGAACAGGCACGCGTGGCGGATGTGGTCGCCGCGCTGCGCGAGTCGGGTCGCCAGCATGCGCTGGTTTCGGAGCAGGATGCGCGCGGCCGACATGCCGTATGCGGCGTGTTCTCGCTCAAACAGATCGGCAGACAACTCGGCGCCCGCCTCGAACCCACCGGCATCGCGCAGAGCGTGGCCGAACTGGAGCATCTGATCCACCACTAAGGCCGCTCCCGATCTGCAGGAAGCGCTCGCTCAGTCCCAGACGAAGCTGCTCATCGACAGGGTGCCGAACACGAAGGAACGGTGGAGCACGCGCCCCCGTGGCGCATGAGCCGCACCGAGCGCCACCGGCAGCGGCAGATAGTGCTCCGGCGTGGGGTGGTTGTGCCGCGCCTCGGGCGCCTGCGTCAGATAAGCGGTCAGTGCATCCGCATCTCCCGCCTCGACGGCAGTGGCCAGCCAGTCGTCGAAACCCGCGGCGTAGGCCGCGGGGGGATCGTCGTCCGGCGGCATGCGCAGGTCGCGCAGGTTGTGCGTGGCGCCACCGCTCGCCAGCATCATGACACCTTCGTCGCGCAAGCCGCGTAGCGCGCGCCCCAGACGCAGATGGTGGGCGGCATCCAGCGACGGCTGCACCGACAGCTGGACCACGGGTATCGCGGCTTGCGGATACATCAACATCAACGGTACCCAGGCGCCATGATCGAGCCCGCGCGCACCGTCCACCATTGCCTCGAAACCCGCCTCTCGCAGCAGCCCGCGGGCCTGCGCCGCCAGGGCGGGGTCGCCGGGCGCGGCATATCGCTGTTCGTACAGTTGCGGCGGAAAGTTATAAAAATCATGAATGGTGCCCGGCTGCGTTGCGCCGCCGAGCACCGGCTGCGCGGTTTCCCAATGCGCCGACACGCACAGTATGGCCCGGGGACGGTACTGCGTGCCCAGCGCGCGCAAAGCCTCGCGCGCGGGCCCCGGCTCGAAGGGCATCATCGGCGAACCGTGCGAGACGAATAGACTGGGTGCGCGTGTAGTCATGACATCACCTCGGGATCGAAGGCGTACGACGACGGAGTCTTGCGTCAGATCGTTTCGCAGCAAGATACACGACGCGCGGATGCGGGCAAATCGTCCAGCATCAGCGCTCATCTACCCGGTTCCGCCAGTGCCGACCTGACACGGCCTGCTTCAGGCAGAGCGGTGACCGATCAAGGCCAGCCGGACGCCCAGCCCGACCAGGACCGAGCCGAGCAGGCGCTGCAGCCAGCGTGAAGCGCGCGCATTGCCGCGCAGCGTTCGGGTCAGTCGCGACGCGAGCAGCATGGCGGCGGATTCCACCACCACGGCAACCGCGATCACCAGCACGCCGAGCAGCATGATCTGGGCCGACACGTGCCCGGCTTCCGGGCGTACGAACTGCGGCAGGAATGCCAGAAAGAAGATCGCCGCCTTGGGATTCAGCAGGTCCACCGCCACACCCTGGCGGTACGCCATCCATGGCGTGACGCGCCTGTCATGTTTCTGCTCCTTGTCCAGCACCGGCGCCTGCGCACGCCACGCGCGCAGTCCGAGGTATACCAGGTAGGCCGCGCCGACGTACTTCACCACCGCAAAGGCGACGTCCGAGGCGGCCAGCAGGGCCGCCAGACCCAACGCGGCGGCCGACACGTGCACCAGGGCGCCGGTCCAGATACCCAGCAGCGACGCGAAACCGACCCTGCGGCCTTCCGCCACCGTCCGCGACAGGACGTAGATCAGATCCGGTCCCGGCGAGATGTTGATCGCCAGCGCGGCAGTAAAGAACAGCACCCAGTAAGACGAGTCAGTGATCAACTGCGATTCCCGGTCGACTCGGTTTGAACATGAATGCACATGCCTTTCAATCCTTGAGCTTCTTGTCGCGCACGTACATCGTTTTTGTGTTGGAGCCCGACACCTTGCGCATGTCGATGGCGAAAATGTCCGGCATGGCCTTGACCAGCTCGCTCAACTTCTTGAATCCATACAGGCGCGCGTCGAAATCCGGCTGCAGCTTGTTGAGATAGCTGCCGAAGGTGCCGAGGTTCGCCCAGCCGGAATCGTCGCTGGCCTGTTCCAGCGCTTCCAGCACGAATTCGCGCGGGAACTCCTGTTCCGCCCCCTCAATGGCGGCAACGGCAGGCGTCTCCGCCTTATGGGACTCGGAAGACGCGCGCTTGCGCTGTGCGCCCGGGCGCAAAATCTCGGTGAACACGAACTTGTGGCAGGCATTGCGGAAGGCCTCGGGAGTCTTCTTTTCGCCGAAGCCCAGCACGGTCAGCCCTTCCTCGCGAATGCGCATCGCCAGACCGGTAAAATCGCTGTCGCTGGATACCAGGCAGAAACCGTCGAAACGACGCGTGTACAACAGATCCATCGCATCGATGATGAGCATGCTGTCGGTCGCGTTCTTGCCCGTGGTGTAGGCGAACTGCTGTACCGGCTTGATCGAATACCGGTTCAGCACCTTCTTCCACTGCGCGCTCGCCGTCGAGGTGAAATCACCGTAGATGCGCTTCACCGTCGCCTCGCCGAACCGCGCGACTTCCGCCAGCAGCCCCTCGATGACCGAAGCCTGGGCATTGTCCGCGTCGATCAGCACGGCCAAGCGCAGCGAATGCTCCGGTACCTCGTTGCGCACCATGCGGTGGGTCCCGTTCATCGCTCGCCAACCTTTCGGCATGCCGCGGCAAGCGTCACGGACTCAGCGCTCGACCTGGCTCACGTCGCGCACCGCGCCCTTGGCGGCGGAGGTGGTCATGGCGGCGTAGGCGCGCAGCGCGGCGCTGACCGGGCGGTTGCGCCCGACCGGCTTCCAGGCATCGCTGCCGCGGGCCTCCATGCGCGCGCGGCGCGCGGCCAGTTCCTCGTCGCTAATCGCGATGCGGATGCTGCGATGCGGGATGTCGATGGCGATGATGTCGCCTTCCTCGACCAGGCCGATGTTGCCGCCCTCGGCCGCCTCGGGCGAGACGTGACCGATGGACAGCCCCGAGGTACCGCCGGAGAAGCGGCCGTCGGTGACCAGGGCGCAGGCCTTGCCCAGGCCCTTGGACTTCAGGTACGAGGTCGGATAGAGCATTTCCTGCATGCCCGGCCCGCCCTTGGGGCCTTCGTAGCGGATCAGCACCACGTCGCCGGCTTGGATGCGATCGGCGAGGATGGCCTCGACGGCGGCGTCCTGGGACTCGAAGATGCGCGCCGGCCCCTCGAACACCAGGATGCTCTGGTCGACGCCGGCCGTTTTCACGATGCAGCCGTCCTCGGCCAGATTGCCGTAGAGCACGGCCAGCCCGCCGTCCTTGGAGTAGGCGTGTTCGATGTCGCGGATACAGCCGTTCTCACGGTCGAGATCGAGCGCATCCCAGCGCGCGGACTGGCTGAACGCGACCTGGGTCGGCACGCCGCCCGGCGCGGCGTAGAACAGCGCCTGCTCGGCCTCGGCGGCGCGGCGCACATCCCAGCGTTCGATGGCCTCGCCCAGGGTGCGGCTGTGCACTGTGGGCACGTCGCGGTGCAGCAGGCCGCCGCGATCCAGCTCGCCGAGAATGGCCATGATGCCGCCGGCGCGGTGCACGTCCTCCATGTGGTACTGGCTGGACGGCGCGACCTTGGACAGGTTGGGCACGCGGCGCGACAGGCGGTCGATGTCCTTCATATCGAAGTCCACGCCCGCCTCCTGTGCGGCGGCGAGCAGGTGCAGCACGGTATTGGTCGAGCCGCCCATGGCGATGTCGAGGCTCATGGCGTTCTCGAAGGCGTCGAAGCTGGCGATGCTGCGCGGCAGCACGCTGGCGTCGTCCTGCTCGTAGTAGCGTCTGGCGATGTCCACCACCAGTCGCCCGGCCTCCAGGAACAGCTTCTCGCGCTCGGCGTGGGTGGCGAGCAGCGAGCCGTTGCCCGGCAGCGACAGGCCGAGCGCCTCGGTCAGGCAGTTCATCGAATTGGCGGTGAACATGCCGGAGCACGAACCGCAGGTCGGACAGGCCGAGCGTTCGTATTCCTCGACCTTCTCGTCGCTGTTGCTGTCGTCCGCGGCAGCCACCATGGCGTCGACCAGATCGAGGTGGATGATCTTTTCCGCGCCCGGCGTTTTGGCGATGACCTTGCCGGCCTCCATCGGCCCGCCGGACACGAACACGGCCGGGATGTTGAGGCGCATCGCCGCCAGCAGCATGCCGGGGGTAATCTTGTCGCAGTTGGAGATGCACACCAGCGCATCCGCGCAATGCGCGTTGACCATGTACTCGACCGCATCGGCGATCAGCTCGCGGCTGGGCAGCGAGTACAGCATGCCGCCGTGGCCCATGGCGATGCCGTCGTCCACGGCGATGGTGTTGAATTCCTTGGCCACCCCGCCGGCCTTCTCGATCTCGCGCGCGACCAGCTGGCCGAGGTCCTTGAGATGCACGTGCCCGGGCACGAACTGGGTGAAGGAATTGGCGACGGCGATGATCGGCTTGTCGAAGTCGCCGTCCTTCATGCCGGTGGCGCGCCACAGCGCGCGGGCGCCGGCCATGTTGCGGCCGTGGGTGGTGGTATGGGAGCGGTACTGCGGCATTTCGAACCCCTCAACAACTTTGATACGGGCCGCGGGCGCGGCCGTTAAACGGCCAGTTTAGACCGAATCGTGCCCACTCCGCCAAGCCACCGATCTCATACGCCGGCACCGGCATGGAACAAGGCGCCGACGCCGGCGGTCACGCCCATCGCCAGCGCGCCCCAGAAGGCGACGCGTGCCGTCCCCACAACCAGGGATGCGCCGCCGGTACGCGCCGCAAGCGCGCCGAGCGCGGCCAGAAACACGAGAGAGGCGGCCGCGACCCACCAGGCCAGCGCGCCTGGTGGCGCAAGCAGCGCAGTGGCCAGCGGCAGCACGGCCCCGGCCGCAAAGGTCGCGGCCGAAGTCATCGCCGCCTGCACAGGACGCGCATTGAGCACTTCCGAAATGCCCAGCTCGTCACGCGCATGCGCGGCCAGCGCATCGTGGGCCATGAGCTGGTCGGCCACCTGCCCCGCCAGATCGCGATCCAGTCCGCGCGATACGTAGATCGCGGCCAGTTCCGCGCGCTCGTGGGATTCGTTGTGCGCCAGCTCGAGTCGCTCGCGCTCGATGTCCGCACGCTCGGTGTCGGCCTGCGAACTCACGGATACGTATTCTCCCGCGGCCATCGACATCGCACCCGCCATCAGCCCCGCACCGCCTGCCACCAGTATCGACGCATGACTGGCGTTGGCGGCGGCAACGCCCAGGATCAGGCTCGCCGTCGAGATGATGCCGTCGTTCGCGCCGAGCACGGCGGCGCGCAGCCAACCTATGCGATGCGTACGATGGGTTTCGCGATGAACGGTGGTCACGACGCAGTACCTCGGGGAAACGGGACAAGGGCGCAAGGATACGTCTTAACGCACGCCACAAGATAGACCATCCGCCTCCCGCACTTACCCCTTGATATTGCGCATCCGGATCGCGCGAGCACCGGCAAAAACAGGCCTGTCGACCACACGGGCAAACGTCTATTTTCAAAAAATTACTCGAACAGCCATGGGAAATACTGAACAAAATCAATTCACATTAGTCGCAATAATGGCAAGGGACGAAATTTTCGCCCCAAAATTCAATGGGAATGAAGGGAGGTTTCATGACCAATCAGAACCCCATTATCGCGATCAACATGAGCAAGGTGAGCAACACGCCCGACAGTTTCGACACCATGATGAAAGTCGGCCCCAAGGTTTGCATCACCACGGCATCTCATCCTGGGTTTCTGGGTTTCGAGCAACTCATCCAGACTGGCATTCACCCCATGGCCGGACGTTATGGCGGCGGCTCTGTCGACATGCGCGAGACACTCAACCCAATCGGTATGTACCAATACACCGTATGGCAGGACGTGCGTTCCCACGAGGAAATGCATCACGACAATTTCAAGGAAATTTACGAACTGTGCGGCAGTTGCCTCGACATGGTGATCGAAGGCCCTTGGGAGCCGTATTTCGAGGTCGTGCGCTCCGACTTGCCGCAAATCGTGAGCATGACCG
This sequence comes from Acidihalobacter prosperus, assembly GCF_000754095.2. Taxonomy (NCBI): domain Bacteria; kingdom Pseudomonadati; phylum Pseudomonadota; class Gammaproteobacteria; order Chromatiales; family Ectothiorhodospiraceae; genus Acidihalobacter; species Acidihalobacter prosperus. The sequence continues at coordinate 912,981 of NZ_JQSG02000006.1, read as the reverse complement.
ACGTGCCTCAGGCGCTCGGCAATGCCTTCGCGAAGGAGGAGCAGGTGCCCAAGGTGGCCCTTGCCTCGCAGCGTGCCGTGGTGGTCGGCGATCATTGGGTGATGCACGGCCATGAAACCGACTTCGAAAAAGGCGCCTTTCAAACCCTTGAATGGATGAAGGAAAACGTACCCGGCATGATCGGCTGGATGGTGCTCAAGCAGTTCGGCGTCTCGGCCATCGGCTCGTTCCAACTCGATCCCGAAGGCATGCTGAAGGCAACGCTGGGCGCCAATCCTCCCGATTACAACACCAATTATGGCGACGCCATCCACGATCAGCCGCCGATACCGCCGCAAACGCCCACGCAGTATCTGGTACACATGGAATGGGAATCGCCCGAACATGCGCACATGGGCCTGGGTCATGCCATGGTCGATTACGAATTGAGGAAAATCCATAACGACGGCGTACTTGCTCATTTGGATCGAGGCCCTTATTACGCATTCTTCGCACCGATGATGGAACAAGGTTTGTGGCGACGACATCTCGCGCAATAAGCGCGAAATCCGAAAAGCCACCGACAAAACACGATCCACGGAGGTGAACATGTCAGACAAACCGCACGTACTCGTACTGGGCGGTAATTTCGCCGGCCTCGGCGCCGCCCAGGAAATACGAAAACACGCTGGCGATGCCGTCGATATCACCCTGATCGACCGCAAGCACTACCTACTTTTCATTCCGAACATACCCGCCGACGTCTTCGGGAACAGGGATCCTGCACACAATCAGCGCCTGGATCTTTTTCCGGTACTGGACGAAGACGGCATCGATTTTGTGCAGGGCGAAATTCAGGCCATCGATGTCGATAGCCGCGAAGTGACGTACACGCCCTCCGAACGCCCCGGTGCGGCCACGCAACGCATGCATTACGACTACCTCGTGATCGCCCTGGGCAATCGGCTGGCTTACGACCGCATCGAAGGTTTCGCCGAATACGGCGACAGCGTCAGCGATCTTTATCTTGGCAACCGCCTGCGCAAAAAACTCTGGGAAGGCGGCTACCAGGGGGGGCCGATCGCCATCGGTTCGGCGCGCTTCCATCAAGGCGACGGCGCCAAGGGTCTGGCGCCCTATCCTGGCGGCAGCATTCCCGAAGCGCTCGCGGCCTGTGAGGGGCCGCCGGTCGAGATGATGCTTTCCGCGGCAACCTATCTTAGCCGGACCGGACAGGGCGGACCGGACAAGATCACCGTCTTCACGCCAGCCGAAATGATCGCCGAGGATGCCGGCGACAAGGTCGTCGGCCAACTGCTGGAGACCGCCTCGGGCATGGGCTTCAATTACGTCAACAATGCAGAGGACGTCACCCGCGTTACATCCGAGGGCGTGGAGCTGGCAAATGGCCAGACCCTGGAAGCCGAGCTGAAGATCATCTTTCCGGACTGGGTCGCTCACGACTGCCTGCGCGATCTTCCGATCAGCGACAGCGAAGGGTTCATCGTCACGGACCTGTTGATGCGCAACCCTCAATACCCCGAAGTGTTTGCGGCCGGCGATGCCGCCGCGGTGACCGTACCCAAGCTCGGCGCCATCGGGCACCAGCAATGCGAAATCGTCGGTCGTCAGATCGCCCATGCGGTCGGTCGCATGAGCGAGGCGGCCGCCAACACGCCGCTGCGGCCGGTGGTGTACTGCATCGGCGACATGGGAGACAACCAGGCTTTCTATATCCGGTCCAACAGCTGGTTCGGCGGCGACACACAGGTACTCAAGATGGGTCACATGCCGTTTCTGCTGAAGATGCAGTACAAGAACCTGTTCTTCCGTACCCGCGGCAAAATGCCGGAATGGGGCCTGGATTTCTCCCAACTCGTGGCCGAGCGTCTCGCCTCCTGAGCACATCCGGACATGCTGGCCGCGGGTGCGGCCGGCCGTCTCCACAGACACTCACAAGAGGAGAGCCCGGATATGAATCATGCCAAGACACCGTCGGGGAACGACTCCCCGCTGACCGATCAACAATGGGCCGGGCTCGCTCGCATGGGCGATCTCGGCCATTGGCTCGGCACATTGCTGGACGGCGCAGCCGCCGAGCCGTTAACCGCCGCGATCGACCGTATCGGCGCGCTGGATGGCTCGAACGACCTGTCGACGCTGGCCGAGAAACTGGCCGAGACTTTCGCCGCGCTCAATGAAGCCGGCCTGCTCGATCTCTTGCGTGACAACGCGCAATTCGTTGCCGACAGCCTAGGCGTGCTGCTACCTCTGGTCGGCCAGTGGATCGAGCGCCTCAGCCAATTGCCTGCCGAGGAAATCAAGGCGGACGCTGCATTCGCGCTGACACTGTTGCGCAAGACGCGGCTGGTCGCGGACTTCGTCGACGAAAAACTGTCTGGCGATCTGACCGGCAGGGCCGCCCATCTGACCGAGTTCCTGCAACGCCACTCGAGCGACGAGGCCTTGGCCGAAGCCATGGTGCAGCTCGGACGCCTCTACCGCAGCGGCCAACTCAGTCGCTTGGGGGATCTTGCGGAATCTGTCGCCGGACTCGAGGAAGGTGTCGATCTGGAATCCTTGATCGGCGTCCTGGCCCGGGCCGTGCCAGGCGATGCCATCGACCGTTCCGTGCGCCTGCTGCACAGTGCCCAGGCCGCGCTGCTCGATGCGCGTGCGGACGAGGACCGGCTCGGCGGCTATGCCGGCATGCTGCACCTGCTGCGCGATAAGGAAGTTCAGAAGGGATTGCGCATACTCTCCGTATTACCGGTATACCTGGAAAGGCATCTGGAAAACCCACACTGAAGTCAGGCGCGTGCACGGCGGCACATACCATCCGCCGTGCGCGCCCATTTCCCGGCACAACGAGGCACTCTGATCACAAGAGCCTCCAAAGGACCGCCCAATGAACCCCACCGACGCACTGCGCGGCTATGGCAGCACCAGCGGCCTCAAGCGCGCCGCCATCCCCCTTGCAGCTGGGCTACTCGGCATCCTGGCCCTCCTGCTCACTTTCCTTTACAGCGCCTGGTGGCTGATCCTGCTGGCCATCGCCGTCGCGGTTCTCGCCCTGGGCGTGCACGACATGTTGCAGGCACGCTCCGCGCTGCTCGCCAACTACCCGGTGGCCACGCGCTTTCGCTGGCTGGCACTGGATCTGCGCCCCTTCTTCCGCGCCTACATGGTGGAAGACGACGAAGAGGGCACGCCCTACAGCTACGAGGCCCGACGCCTGGTTTACCAGCGCGCCGAGCGCGGCTCCAGCACGCATCCTTTCGGCACCGAACTGGATGTCTATTCCGGGGAACACGTCTGGGTGGGCCACTCGATGGCCCCCAGCGCCGAAACCGACCGCGACCCTCGGGTGCGGATCGGCGGCAACCAGGCCGGCAGGCCTTATGACGCAGCGGTCTTCAACATCTCGGCCATGAGCTTCGGTGCGCTGTCGGCCAATGCCATAGAGGCGCTCAACTTCGGCGCCAAGCGAGGCGGTTTCTACCATGACACCGGTGAGGGCGGCATCAGCCCCTACCACCTCAAGCATGGCGGCGATCTCGTCTGGGAACTCGGCTCCGGCTACTTCGGCGCCCGCGACGAAAAGGGTCGGTTCGACCCTGAGCTGTTTGCCGAACAGTCCTGTCGCGACAGCGTCCGCATGACGGAAATCAAGCTCAGCCAAGGCGCCAAACCCGGCCACGGCGGCCTGCTGCCAGGCGCCAAGGTCACACAGGAAATAGCCGACACGCGCAAGGTTCCGATGCATCAGGACTGCCTCTCGCCACGTGGTCATTCCGCCTTCGGCACGCCCGTCGAAATGCTCGAGTTCGCCGCCCACATGCGCGAACTGTCCGGCGGCAAACCGGTGGGCATCAAGTTCTGCGTCGGACAGCCGCACGAGGTCATGGCCGTGATGAAGGCCATGCGTGAGACTGGCATCCTGCTCGACTTCATCGTGGTTGACGGCGCCGAAGGCGGCACCGGCGCCGCGCCGCTGGAACTCTCCAACCACGTCGGCATGCCGCTGCTCGATGGTCTCATCGTGGTACGCAACGCCTTGGTGGGCAGCGGCCTGTATGGACAGGTGAAGCTTGCCGCCAGCGGCAAACTCCATTCCGGCGCCGGGCTGGCGGAATGCCTCGCCATCGGCGCCGACTGGGGCAACGCCGCGCGCGCCTTTCTGTTTTCCATCGGCTGTATCCAGGCACAGCGTTGCCACACAGGCACCTGCCCCACCGGCATCACCACCCAGGATCCGGCGCGCATGCGCGGCCTCGACCCTGAAATCCAGGGCCACCGCGCGGCCAACTTTCAGGGCGCCACCGTGGAAGCCCTGATGGAAATCGTCGCCGCCACCGGACTCGAACACCCCAGCGACCTGCGCCCCCATCACATCCACCATCGCATCAGCGCTTCGAAGTCGCTGCCGCTGGACCACATCTGGGAATTCCTGCCCGAGAACGTGCTGCTCGACGCGCCGCGGGAAACCGCCTACGCGCAGTGGTGGGAAGCTGCCGATCCGCACAGCTTCCGGCCGCGGATCGAGCTCGATGTCGCCCGTCGTCATGCGCCGCGCACGTCAGAACCCGACTACTGATCATCCGCGCTCAGACCGAAGAGGAGTCAATCGTGTCCACCACCGTTTCCGAAATCATCGTCGACACCCTCGTTCAGGCCGGCGCAAAACGTTGCTACGGCATCGTCGGCGACACCATCAACCATCTCACGGATGCCATGCGCCGCTCACCGCTCGACTGGGTGCATGTGCGCCACGAGGAAGTCGGCGCATTGGCGGCAGGCGGCGAGTCCTATCTCACCGGCGAATTGAGCGTCTGCGCAGGCACCTGCGGCCCGGGCAGTCTGCACTTTGTAAACGGCATTTTCGAAAGTCACCGCAACGGCGCCCCCGTCCTGCTCATCGCCTCGGACATCGACCGCCGCGAACGCGGGCTGGATTTCCCGCAGGAACTCGACCAACGCAGGATCTACGAACAGTGCTCCGTGTTCTGCGCCGAAATAGCCCACGCCGAACAGGCGCGCCGTATCACCGCGATGGCGGCCCAGGCGGCGCTCAACAAACACGGGGTTGCCGTCGTCATCGTCGCCGGCGACATGTTCAAGGAACGCGCCCAGGACGCACTACCCTGGGCGGTACACCGCACCACACCGGTCACCCGACCGGGCGATGCCGAACTCGACCGTCTTGCCGAACTGATCGCCGAGGCCGAACGCATCACCGTGTACGCCGGCATCGGCGCGCGCTCGGGCCGCGACCAGGCCGTTGCGCTCGCCGGGCGCCTCAAGGCACCTCTGGTGCACACCACGCGCGCCAAGGAATTCCTCGAACACGACAACCCGCACAATGTCGGCATGAACGGCATTCTCGGCAACAAGGCCGGCTTCCAGGCGGTCAACGACTGCGACCTGCTCATCTGCCTGGGTACCGATTTCGCATACACACAGTTCTATCCCGACCACGCGAAGATCGTGCAGATCGACACCGAGGTCACCCATCTGGGGCGCCGCTCGCCCATCGACCTCGGCCTGGTCGGGGATGTCGGCGCGACGCTCGACGCCTTGATGCCCCGCATAGCCCCCAAATCGGACGACACACATCTGCGCAAGGCACTCGACACTTACGCCGACGACCTCAAGCGGCGGGATAAAACCACGGACGAACCCGACGCGACCCTGATCCACCCGCAATTCGTCGCCGCGACGCTCGACCGGCTGGCCGATGGCGATGCCGCATTCACCGCCGACGGCGGATCGCCCATGGTTTGGCTGTTACGTCACATCCAGGCCAATGGCAAGCGCAGCTTCCTGACCAGCCTGCTGCACGGGACCATGGCCAACGCCTATCCGCAAGCCATCGGCATGGCGCTGGCCCAACCGGGACGCCAGGTCATCGCCCTGTCGGGTGACGGCGGCATGACCATGCTCATGGGCGATCTGCTGACACTGGTCCAGGAATCCGTGCCCGTCAAAATCCTCGTGTTCAACAATGGCTCCCTGGGTTTCGTCGAAATGGAACAGCGCATCGAGGGCCTGCTCGACAGCTACACCGAACTCAAGAATCCGGATTTTTCGAAAATGGCGGAGGCCTGCGGCCTGTTCGGTGCGCGCGTCGAGCACGCCGACGCGCTTGAGGAAGCCATGCATCGCTGGCTGGCGCACGACGGCCCTGCACTCCTCGACGTCAAGGTGAACCGCATGGAACTGGTCATGCCGCCCAAGGTCGAAGCCTCGCAGGTGGCTTCCACCGCGATCTTCGGCACCAAGGCCATCCTGAACGGTCGTGCGGACGAGTTCCTGACGCTGTTGAAAAACAACTTCTGGCGGTAGACGTCATGGACTCACACCGCTTCAACGTCGCGCACCGCCGCTTGAACGAACCGACGCGATAATGCGCCAAGTCCGGCGCGGCGGCCACGCAGATCAACCGACCGCAACGGTGCTCACCTGAAACGCAGGACAGCCTCCATGTCCGAACCGTCCGCTGCGGGAACCGGGTCCCGCGCATCGCATCTCGGCGTCGTCACACTCACGCTGATGACCGCGGCGCTGTTCCTGACCCTGCGCAACATGCCGATGATGGCCGCGACCGGGTTGCAGATGGTGTTCTTCAACGCGGTCACGGTATTCGCATTTCTGATTCCCATCGCCCTGGTCTCGGCGGAGCTGGCCACCGCCTGGCCGCGCAACGGCGTATTCCACTGGCTCGAGGAGGCCTTCGGCACGCAGTGGGGCTTCACCGCGGTCTGGTTGCAGTGGGTGCAGAGCCTGTTCGGCATCACCTCGATCCTGTCCTACGTCGCCGCCAGCCTGGCCTACGCCTTCGACCCGCGGCTCGCGAACGACCGCTATTTCATCGTTGCGGTGATCCTCGCCGTGTACTGGGCGGCGACGTTGGCCAACCTGCGCGGCACGCGCGCCTCGGGGCTGATCTCCAGCGTGTGCCTGGGCGCCGGCGTGCTGCTGCCGAGTGCGGTGCTGATCGCCCTCGCCGCGGTCTACGTCGCACAGGGTCGTCCCGTGCATCTCGACCTCGCGCCGACGCTCGGCAACTGGCTGCCGCTCGCCCAGCCGCAGCAGTCGCTGGTGCTGTTCCTGAGCTTCATCTTCGGCGTGGTCGGCATCGAGGTCTCGGCCAGCCATGCCCGCGAGGTGCGCGACGTGCGCCGCAACTATCCCATCGCCGTGTTCGCCGCCGCCGTGCTCGGCTTCGTCGTCACCCTCGCCGGCGGGCTGGCGGTCGCCGCGGTGGTGCCCAAGGCACAGCTCGACCTCGTGTCCGGCAGCGTACAGGCACTGCAGGCGCTGTTCGACACCTGGGGGCTGGGCGCGCTGGTGCCGGTCGCCGCGCTGCTGGTCGCCCTCGGCGCTGCCGGGCAGGTCAGCACCTGGGTGGTCGGCCCGGTCAAGGGCCTGTGGGCCGCCGGCTGTGCGGGCAACCTGCCGCCCGCGCTGCAGGAGGTGAACGCGCAGGGCGTACCGCGCAACCTGCTGATCGTGCAGGCGCTGGCCATGAGCGCGGTGGCGCTGGTGTTCCTGCTGGTGCCCTCGGTCAACACCGCGTTCCTGCTGCTCACCTCGGCGGCGGTGGTGCTGTATGCCGCCATGTACCTGATGCTGTTCGCCGCCGCCATTCGCCTGCGCTACGTCGAACCCGACGCCCCGCGCCCCTACCGCGTGCCCGGCGGGCGCACCTGGGGCCTGTGGCTGGTGGCCGGCACCGGCTTCGTCACCACCCTCGCCTGCCTGCTCATCGGCCTGCTGCCGCCCGGCGGCGGCGTGCCCGAAGGCGCCTACGCCCCCGCCATGCTCGCTACCCTCGCGCTGATGCTCGCCTTTCCCCTGCTGCTCAATCGCTGGCGCCGCCCTGCCTGGGCGCCCGCCGCGCAAACGGAGTGATCACGACCATGGTCAAGAAACTGCTGCCCGACGCCGCCCTGGCGCCCACCTACGGCTCCCGCGCCATGTCCGAACCGGTGCCCAAATACGCCCTGCCGGAAGGCGAGCTGCCGTCGCAGACGGCCTACCAGCTGATCCACGACGAACTCATGCTCGACGGCAACGCGCGCCTCAATCTCGCCACCTTCGTCACCACCTGGATGGAACCGGAGGCCGAGCGGCTGATGGCCGAGACCTTCGACAAGAACATGATCGACAAGGACGAGTACCCGCAGACCGCGGAGATCGAGACGCGCTGCGTCAACATGATCGCGCGGCTGTTCAACGCGCCCGACGACGGTGCGGCGGTGGGCGTGTCGGCGATCGGCTCCAGCGAGGCGGTGATGCTCGCCGGCATGGCGCTCAAGTGGCGCTGGCGTGCGCGCCGCGAGGCCGCAGGCCAGCCGGCTGCCAAACCCAACCTGATCCTCGGCGCCAACGTGCAGGTGGTGTGGGAGAAGTTCTGCCGCTACTGGGAGGTCGAGCCGCGCTACATCCCCATGCGCGAGGGACGCTACGTGATCACGCCCGAGGAAGTGGTCGAGCGCATCGACGAGAACACCATCGGCGTGGTCGCCATCCTCGGCACCACCTTCACCGGCGAGTTCGAGCCGATCGAGGCCATCCACGACGCCGTGGTCGCGCACAACGCGGCGCACGGGCTGGCCGTGCCGCTGCACATCGACGCCGCCAGCGGCGGCTTCGTCGCGCCCTTCATCCACCCCGATCTGCGCTGGGACTTCCGTCTGCCCAACGTGGTCTCGATCAACGCCTCGGGCCACAAGTACGGGCTGGTCTACCCCGGCGTCGGCTGGGCCGTGTGGCGCGACCAGGAGCACCTGCCCGAGGACCTCGTGTTCCACGTCAACTATCTCGGCGGCGACATGCCGACCTTCACCCTCAACTTCTCGCGCCCCGGCAACCAGATCGTCGGCCAGTACTACAACTTCCTGCGCCTCGGCCGCGCCGGCTACACGCGCATCATGACCACGCTGCGCGAGGTCGCCACCGAGCTGTCGGCGAAGATCGCCGGCCTCGGCCCGTTCGAACTGCTCAGCGACGGATCGAGCATCCCGGTGTTCGCCTTCCGGCTGAAGGACGCCTCGCGCTATTCCGTGTACGACGTGTCCGAGCGCCTGCGCGTACGCGGCTGGCAGGTACCCGCCTACACCCTACCGCCGGACGCCGAAAGCGTCGCCGTACTGCGTGTGGTGGTGCGCGAGGGCTTCTCGCGCGACATGGCGGACCTGCTGCTCGCCGACCTCGCCCAGGTGGTCGCGGATCTCGACGCCGCCCCGCCCGCCCAACCCAGACAGGCCGACGGGCATTTCCACCACGGCTGAACACCATAGTCGTCACATGGCAACGCCCGCCCGATGTGCTATGCCAATAGACGGCCGGATCGCAAATCGACGCCACGGCCGCGAAGGCATTCCACATCACAAGAGGGCTACACCATGACCGTATCCATCGGCAAACTGCGCGGCATGAACGCAGGCCTGGCGGAAAAACTGAAAAAGGGCGGGATCACCAACTCCGACAAGCTGCTCGACAGCGCGGCCACACCGGTCGGACGCAAGCGGCTGGCAGCGGACACCGGCGCGAGCGAACGCGACATCCTCGAGCTGGCCAACCGCGCCGATCTGGCCCGCATCAAGGGCGTTGCCGGCGTGTTCGGCGATCTGCTGGAGCATGCCGGGGTCGATACCGTCAAGGAGCTGGCCACGCGCCGCCCCGACAACCTGCACGCCAAGATGAGTGAGGTAAACGACCAGCAAAAGGTGGCAGGACGTTCGCCCACGCGCGCCGAGGTCGAAAGCTGGGTGGCCGAAGCCAAGCGGATCGGCGGCCGGCTGCAGTACTAGGGTCGGTTCACACGACTGGGCGGCTGCCGTCGGCGCCGCTCAGTCATGTCCGGCCGCCAGACGTTGCAGGTGAGCGCGCGCGCCGGCCACCAGCGCGGACGGCAACCCGTTCTGCTCGGCGATGATCAGCCCGAGCGACTTGCCCGGCACGCCAATACGCAGTTCGTAGGTCGGGCGCATGGTTTGCGCATCGAAATGCATCGACGCGTTGCGCAAGCCCTCCCGGTCGGCAGCGTATTCCTTGAGCGGCGACAGATGGGTGTTGACTACGCCCTGTACCCCGCGCGCGCCGAGTTCGTCGAGCACCGCCATGGCCAATGCGGCGCCCTCTTCCGGATCGGTGCCGGTGCCCAGCTCGTCGAGCAGCACCAGCGTGCTGCCGTCGGCCTCTTCAAGCACCCGTTTGAGCACCTCGACGTGACCGGCAAAGGTGGACAGGTGATGATGCAGGCTCTGATGATCGCCGACATCCACGATCAGGCGCGCATAGCACCCGATCACGCAATCGCGCTCCGCGGGGATATGCAGACCGCAATAGGCCATGGCGACGAGCAGCCCCAGGGTCTTGAGCGCCACGGTCTTGCCGCCGGTATTCGGCCCGGTGATGACCAGCAGGCGGTCGCGCGCGTCCAGCCGTACCGTCAGCGGCACCGGCCGCGGGCCGCTGCCGTCGACGAATTGGGCCAGCAGCAACGGGTGATAGGCTTCGTTAAGCTCGACCTCGGCGCGGTCGCTCAGGCGTGGCGCGTGCGCGTTCATCGCTTGGCTGAGGCGCCCGGCGGCCAGCGCCAGATCGATCCAGGTCAACGCGGACAGCATGGCCTGGAGTGCCTCCACGTGTTCGCGCACCTGTGCCGTCACGTCGCGGAACAGGCGCTGCTGTTCGGTGCCGATACGCCCCATCACGGCCTCCAGACGATTGTTGACCGGCACCGCCTCCATCGGCTCGATCGCCACGTCGCGCCCGCCCATCGCACTGCCGCGACGCACGCCCTTGATACGCTCCGCCTCCGTCGCACGCACCACGACCACGGCGCGCTCGTTCTGCCAGCCGACCTTCTCGCCGTCTTCGAACAGGGCGCGGACATCCTCGCGCTGCATGCGTTGGCGCACCACCGACTCGGCCTCATCGCGCAGTTGGCGGCGTTCCCCGAACAAGGTCACCAGCGCCTCGTTGGCATCGTCGCGCAGGGTACCGGCGCCGACCAGCGTGCGTTCGAGCCGCTCGACCAGCGCTGCGGGCGGACGCAAGTCTTCCAACCGACCCGGAAAAATCGCCGCATCCTCGCGCAGTGCGTCGGCCAGTTTGTCACAGGCGGCCATCACGGCCTGCACGTTGAACAGCGCCTGCCCGGACAGCGAGGCGCCGACGGTCGAGGCCTGGCGCAGCGCCGCGCGAATGTCCGGCAGCGCGCCCAGTGGCGGGCGACGCCCGGCATCGAGCAGCGCGCGCGCGGCATCCACCGAACGCTGCATGCGTCGCGCCACCTCAAGGTCGGGCGCAGGCTCCAGGCCGCGCGCGGCGTCGGCGCCGTAGGGCGTCGCGCTCAGGCGCTCCAGCAGGCGGCGAATGGCGTTGAATTCGAGCGGCTTGAGATCGGCGTACATCGTCCCTCCGGCGGCAAATCCGCGACTCAGGCCTTCTGGTACATGGCCAGATAGGCCTTGCGCGGCATCGGCGGTACCCGCGCGGCCGCCAGCAGATCCGCGAGATGCTCTGGCGTGCTGAGGCCGACCAGCGAGGTGCCGAGTCCGGGCGTCGAACGGTTGAACTGCATGGCGCGCTGCGCCGGATTGGCAAGCTCCGGCATGCATTCCGCCACCGGCCCCACCGACTGCTGCGCCAGATGCCCCTTGAACAGGGTATGACTGGCCATTACATAAACCTCGAGTTGATAGGCCGCCTGCAGCGGGGAAGCGATATTGCCCTGCCCCGTGGCGGTATTGAAGCGCGTGAACCCTTCGGACATCACCTGATTGAAGGGCAGCATCGCGATCTTGAAATGATGACGCGCGTGCTCGTCGCCGGTGACCCGCTGCGCGGCGCCCTCGGCCAGACCGATCATGGCGGTCAACGACTCGAATTTCGGGTCGTCGGTCTCCACGCGCAGCCCGTCGTAGGTACTGATGCCGTAGACCCGCAGCCGTTTTTCCTGCACCGCGCGCTCGAGCACTTCGAACACGGAGGCCAGCTTGCGGTGCGTCGCTTCCTTGCCGATTTCCGGGATATGCACCTCGGGCTGATCGACCAGGAAGGCATCAAGCGTTTCCACGCCCATGAGATGACGCGACAATTCGAGCTGATAGTTGATGTACTCCGGAGTCAGCAGGTGCGCGCCCTTGGCCAGGTCGTCGCGCGTACCCAGACCGGCGGCGACGATCTCGCGCTCGAACCAGCCGGCCATGTCGGCGGGCGGCCCGCCCCGCAGGGTCAGGAAGCCGCCCTTGGACATCAGGAACATGGCTTCGCGCGGCACGCCCTGTGCCACGGCGGCGCGGATACCGGCACCGACCGCGGCCAGCGAACGACCGTAGCGGTAATGCGCGCCGGTATCGATGACGTTGACGCCCTTGATCAACGCTTCGGCAACCGCCGCCGCGATGCGCGCATCCACCGCCGGCTCGGCGCTGCCACCGAAGGTACCCACGCCGAGGCTGGACAGACGCATGCGCACGCGCAGGAAATCGCTGTAATGTCCCTCGGCGGCGTCGCCGGCCTCGATGTGGGCCTGGGCGTAGGCCTGGGTCGCCTTGGCGTTGGCATAGCCGGGCAGCAATGCGTGGGCGGCAGGATCGGTGGTCACGGTCGTTCAAGTCCCCTGGTCGTTGGTGGGCAGACTAGCAGCATGTGTCGCGGCGGCCTCTTGAGACACGGAAAGCGGGATGGCCATCCAGCAGCCGGTCGACCCGCTCGACGATGTCCGCGCGCACCGGACCGGTCTGCGGTCGGTCCAGGCGGCGGCTCAGCAGTTCTCGATAGGGCGTGCCGGCCCGCTCGATCTGTTCAGCCTCGTCGTCGTCCTCGGGGTCTTCCGCACCCCAACGGACCTCGGCAAGCAGGGCCTGCGCCTTCTCCGGCATTTCGACCGGCAGCGTACGCCCGCTGAGCTGCCCCCAGAGACCGGCCCAGCAGCGGGCGAGCACGAGAGGATGATAGCCGCCGCCGCCGATGACCAGCAGCCGCGGCGTGCCGTCGGCATGTCGCGGCGCGTCGGCCTGGATGCGGGCGGCCACTTCGAGGAAGGCCTGGGTCGACAACCGGAACTTGCCGAGCGGATCGGGCATGATCGGGTCGGTACCGGCCTGCAGCACCACTGCATCAGGCCGCACCGCTTCCATCACCGCAGGCCACACCCGCGCGAATGCATGGCGATATTCGTCGTCATGGGTGCCGGGTGGCAGCGGCAGGTTGACGGCGTTGGCGCAGCCGCCGGTATCCTCGATGCGCCCGCCGGCAAAGGGATAGGCCTTGTCGGTATCCATGTGCAGCGACAGGGTGAAGGCGCCGGGGTCGCCGCGCAGCGCGTGCTCGACGCCGTCGCCGTGGTGCGCGTCGATATCGACGTAAAGCACGCGCAGGCCGGCACGGCGCAGACGGATGACCGCCAGCGCGGCATCGTTGAAATAACAGAAGCCCTGCGCGCGATCTGGCATGGCGTGATGCATCCCGCCGGCGGGGCTGAAGGCCACCCGTCCTGCGAGCAGCTGCTCGGCACCCTGGATGCTGCCGCCGGTGGCGGTTGCGGGGGTGGCGAAGAAATCGCGGAAATAGGGGTTCTCGAGGTTACCGATGTTGTGCTGCTGGCGATAGACGTCGATCACCTTGCCCATGGCCTCGCAACGCTGCATGGCCGACACGTATTCTCGCGTGTGGAACCACTCCAGCTCGGCCACAGAGGCACGTCTGGATTCCACGTACTCGCCTTCGTCCAGCGCCCCGTAGCTGCGGATCACGTCGAGCATCAGCGACACCCGCGGGATGTCCAGCGGGTGATTGTTGCCGTAGCTGTGGCGGCGATAACGCGCCGCGGCGATGAGCACCGCTCGCGGCGATCCGGCGGTCGGCGCGGTCATCGGCGTAGCCTCAGGTAGATTTCCGGCAGTCGCGCGGGGAGTTCGTCCACGCGATCGATCAGGGTGAAATGCCCCGGGCCGAAGATGGCCGGCAGGTATTCCCCGCCACGGGGATCGAGCGTGATGCAGAAGGGATGGATGCCCGCATCGCGGGCTTCCTTCATCGCCATGCGCGTATCGTCGTTGAGATAGCGGGGATCGCCGCCGTCGTCGTAGTCGGCCGGTCTGCCGTCGGTGAGCATGAGCAGCAGCCGGTGATGGGCGTCGACGCCGGCGAAGCGTTTCACGGAATGGCGGATTGCCGCACCCATGCGGCTGGCCAGACGGCCGGACAGCGCCGCCAGCCGCGCGTTGAGCTCGCCGTCGGCGGGCTCGGCAAAATCCTTGACCACGTAGTAATTGACGTTGTCGTGGTGCTTGGAGGCGAAACCGCAGATCGCGTAATGATCGCCCAGGCTGGTAATCGCCTCGGAGAACAGGATCAGTCCAGAACGGATACGATCGATCACCTTGCCCTGGCCACCGGGATGACGCGCCATGATCGAGGTCGAAAGATCCGCGAGCAGCAGCACCGCCGTGTCGCGATGCTGCGCGGCCCGGCGGCGGTAGATCATGCCCTCCGGCGACAGGCCCGCGCGCTTCTCGGTCACGTAGGCGACGGTCGCCTCCATGTCGAGCTCGTCGCCGTCCGGCTGTCGCCGCTGCGGCGCGGGACGGGTCGGGCGCTGCATTTCGAGCGCCGCGCGCAAGCGCTTGAGCACACCAGCATGCGCCTCAAGGATGCGGCCCGCGCGCTTGGCGGCCGTTTCCGTCAACCGCGATTCGTGCACCCGCGCCCAGTCGTGCAGGTAGCGTTGTTCGCGATAATCCCACTCCGGATACGGAATGCCGCCGGGCGGAGCCTCGCGCGTCGCGCCACGACCGCTGATGTGCTTGGCCGGCATCGGAATGCCGGCGCCGATGCGACCGCCGCTGCCAGAGGTATTCTCGCGCGGCAGATTGATGTCGGCGTCCGGATCGTCCTGTCGCTGGCCAGGCGCCTGCTGCGGCTGATCCTCGCGCTGACGCTCGCGCGTGGCCTTGTTGGCGGCGTAGGCATCGGCGTGGGGCGCGTCGTGCAGCACCTCGTAACGCGGCCTGGGATACACCGCCGGCCCCGTATTGAGGCCATGCGCGGGCGGATAGGCCAGATCCCGCTCGGCCATACCCAGCTCGGGGAAGGACGGATCGGCGAACAGCGCCGCGGCCGCAGTATAGGCATCGAGCAGCCGGGCGTCGTCCGCGGTCAACGCGCGCAGACGGTCATCGAGCCCTTCGCCCTCGACTAGAGCGCGCAACTGCGCGCAAGCAAACGCATGGAAATGGCCGGCGGCGCCGTCCGGCGTCTCGGCCCGATCGAGCAGACGGGCGAGACGGCTGAAATAGCCGGGCACCCGCGCACCCAGGCGGCAGTCGACGCGGATATCCTCGCAGAGATCGAACAACACCTGGAAGCGGAACAGGCGTTCGCCGTATTCCGCGAACAAGGGCCGCCAGGTCATGCGCTGATCGTCGTCGAGCGGCGGATGGGTCATGCCGCGCGCCTCGAACAGGGCCTCGATCTCCTCGCGCGCATAGGTGTCGAAGCGCAGATGCGCCGCCGTATGCAGGGCGGCGACGATGGCCTCGTCGCGGTCTTCCAGCACCGCCGGCATCAGCAGCGAGCGGCCGTCGCAGAGCATCATCGGCGGCCCCTTGCCGGGGCGCCAGTCGCTGTCTGCCAGCGGGATCAGCTCGTCGAACCAGGCCAGCAGCAGCATCTGCAGGAAGCGGCTGTGCTGACGCGGGCGGTACCCCGGCAGCTCGTCCAGCAGGTAACGCAGCCCCTCCTCGTTGGCCAGACGGAAATAGGCCTCGCCGCGCGAGCGGCCGGACTGCATCAGATCGGCGCCGCGGCGCGCCCAAGGTTCCAGGCCCGGCGTGCCCACCACGTTGCGCGCAACCAGCGCGCCGGGCAGATAGGTTTCCAGGGTCAGGCGGCGGGCGTCGTAGAGCCGTTCGGCCGGCGCCATCAGCGCCTCGATGCCGGCCAGTCCCTCGCCGTCGGCCAGGCGCGCGTAATCCGCCTCGAAGTAGGTCCGGCCGTCCTCGATGCTACGCGCGCACCAGCGCAGTCCCGCTTCGTACCAGCCCCGCTCGCCGGCCTCGCCCCACTCCGCATAGATGCGTCCGGCCTGGGCCAGATAGCCGTCAAGGGCATACCAGGAATTGACCCATTCGCGGAAGGCGAGCGCCTGTTCGGTCCAGCACTGCACATCGGGCCACAACGCGACCAGGTCGGGCGTGCGGCGCATGAAGGCCTTGCCGGCCTCGCGGTCATGGAAAAACAGGTCGCGCGCGGCCTCCAGCCAGTAAAGCCGCGTCTTCACGTCCGCGCCTTCCAGCGACGGCAGCGCCGCGCGCGCATCGCGCTGGGCCACGAAACTGATGCCTTCCAGGTGCTGCAGCACCTCTTCGCAGCGGACCAGCGCCTCGGCTTCGCTCAGAGCCGTACTACTCATGGGCCGACCGGACTCAGGCGGCCGCGCCGAGATGCGCCTCGAAAATCTCCTCCAGCGCCTCGACCAGCGCGGGGTCGTCGGTGATCGGCGCCACCATCGCCGCCCGTGCCGCGACACGCGGTGACAGGCCGGCACCGATCAACTCGGCGGCATAGCACAGGGCGCGGGTGGAGGTCGCCTCCTCCAGCCCGTGTTCCTTGAGTGCGCGCGCGCGCCGGCCGGCGGCGACCAGACGTTCGATCAGCGCTTCGTCGCGGCAGCCTGATTCGCCGGCGACGATGCGGCGCTCGATCTCCTCCGCCGGATAATCGAAATTGATGCCGACGAAGCGCTGCTTGGTCGAGGGCTTGAGATCCTTCAGCGCGGTCTGATAGCCCGGATTGTAGGAAATCACCAGCATGAAATCGTCGTGCGCCTCGATGAAGCGGCTTTTCTTGTCGAGCGGCAGCTGACGGCGATGGTCGGTCAGCGGATGGATCACCACCGTGGTATCCGTGCGCGCCTCCACGATTTCGTCCAGATAGCAGACAGCTCCCTCCTTGACGGCACGTGTCAACGGGCCGTCCTGCCAAACGGTTTCGTCGCCCTGCAGCAGAAAGCGTCCGACAAGGTCCGAGCTGGTCAGATCCTCATGGCAGGCCACGGTGACGAGCGGTCGCCGCAGGCTGTGGGCCATGTGCTCCAGAAAACGGGTCTTGCCGCAACCGGTCGGCCCCTTGAGCATGACGGGAAGCCGCCTTGCGTAAGCGGCACGGAAGATTTCGACTTCGTCGGCCTGCGGCAAGTAGAACGGCGCTGCGGCGGCTGCCGGCTGCTGAATCACGTCGCGTTCGACGCCACGCTGGTGCTTGACCTGGTTGTCCATCGTCGATCCTCATCCGCTGGCATGCGCCTGTCGACGCGTGCTCGATTTGAAATGCCCGGCAGCCCATCGACGCCGCCGGACTCTTGCGCCGTCGGCGTGAAGCGGATTCCTCAGGGGAGGCGGTGCTCCTGGCTGCAGCGGGTATACAGATACAAATACAGATGCCGCGCGGTTCGCACGGCCATGTGTGCCGGCCGTACCGGCAGGGCATCCGTCTTACCCATCTCTAGGCAATTGCGGTAATAGACGAGTTCCCTGACATTGTCGCGTACCGCGTTCAGGCTCGGGTCGCCCTTGACGAAGGCACGCAGCGTCTCCAGCAAGTCTCGCGTCTCGGGCATCGGCTTGCCGGCGTGATGGGCGTAGGCCGTCATCAGGTCGCCGGCAATCCCGGAGGCCTGCGCCAGCAGGGCGTCGAAGTCGATCTCGCGCCCCTCCGGCCCCGCGATCACCGCTTCCAGAAGGCGGATGCGCGCGTCGATGTCGGCCATGCGTTCTGCCAGCTGTTGATCTCTATCCATGCGACACTATCGTCTTGCCACTGTTGTATGGGGGTGAATATTTCACCGTACGTGGTATTATTTCACGTTTATATCATAACCTACTAATATGCTCGACAATACCCTAACCGCGGGAGTCACCATGAAACTGGTCAAACTCGTCAAGCTGAACAATCTGCAGTACAACGCCAACCGCGATCCGAACGTCTACCGCCGCCCCGTCAACAAGCCGTTCCGTCTGCAAGCCCTACTCGACGGACAGGGCAGCGCCAAGTGCAGCTTCACCGTCAACGGCGAAAACAAGGGCAGCGCCACGGTCAACCTGCCCGGCACCTTCGAATGCAGCTTCAGCTACAAGGAAGCCGGTTCCCACGTCGGCAAGCTGGTGGTCGAGGGCAACGGCGAGACCTATACCCAGGACATCCGCATCGACGTCGTCGAGCACGCCTGGATCGGCTGAGCCCCAGCGGCGGCGCGCGGCCTGACCCGGACGGGCGGCCGCGCGCGGACTCTCACTCGCCCCAATCGTACTGACGGAAAAACTCCGGCAGCCGCTCGACCATCTCATTGCGCGCAAAAAAACGGTCGGCGCGCGCGAGACGCATCTCGTCCTGTATATCCTCGTCGCCACCGAAGCAGAAAACGGCGATATTGATCTGATGCTGCTGCCTGAGCACCCTGATCGCCTCCAATGGATCGAAGGCGTCGATCTCGTCCAGATCCAACAGCAGAAAGCGGTACAGCAGCACCTCGTGCCACTCGCCCAACTGCTCCAGATCAGTTGCCGCGACGCAGGCCCAGCCTGCCGGGGTAATCGACCTGAATCGCTCCAGCATCGTCGCGTCGGCCGTCATCACGGCATATTTGCGCGCCATGCGCGCGGCGATGGTCGGTTCACTCATATCGTCCTTTCCTATGCGGTTCGTGAGGCACATTCCTGGGGCTCCAGCCCCGCGCAAAGCGCCTCGACGCGCTGAGCCAGCGTTCGCGCCGACTCAAGCGAGAGGCCGTGCAGGCGGCCCTGTTCGTATATGATGCCGTCATCCAGAGGACACGCAAGACAAGCCTGCAGCACGGCATCGAAATCCTTATCCCCGCTGGCTGCACGCACCAGACGACCGTCACGCCAGAGCAGACGCAACCACGGCCCCGTCGTATCCTCAAGCAGATAGGTGCCCCGCTTGATCTTGATGCCGCCACGCACCAAGCGGCGCCCACCCATTTCGAGCGGTTCGCGCAACGCCAGCTCGGCGGCCGACATCGCAGCCAGGCGATGCGCTTCCGGCCGCTGCGTCGTCACCGCCCAACGACTGCCGCACACCGCTCGCAACGCCTCCTCGAAAGCACCTTCATACGGCAACATGCCCGCTGCCTCGAGATCGGTCACACTCTCACTCAGACAATCCCCGAGCCAGCGCTCGAAGCCCCGGCTGGGACAATCCACGCAGGCCGCGAAACTTGCGGCATCGAAACGCTCCAGGATGCTGGCGCCGAACACCATCGAACGGCCTATGGTGGCCGCGCCGCTGCCAAGCAGTTTGCGCCCCGCATGCCAGAGATCCTGTCCGCCGACCCGCTCCACCTCGACCCCGATACGCGCATAGGCATCCTTCAGCAGGCCGAGACACAGATCGAACAACGCAGCGTGCGAAGCGGGAGCGCTGGTACGTGGAAAAATGAAAAAAAGGCACAACTGGCGGCGGTCGACCCAAACCGTTCCGCCGCCCAGCGGACGTTGCACGATCGGTATGCGACGCATGCGGCAATACGCGAGATTCAGCTCGGCATCCGCATATTGGCTGGCGCCCAGTGCGATATGCCCTCGGTCGGCACGCGCGGAGATGAGCCAAGGCGTATCGTCCTCGCTCAGTGACTCGGCGAGGCCAGCGTAGCATGCATGCAGCGCATATGGCGTCAGCCAGCCCGCCTCATGAAGATGGAGGCACGACAAATGTATTTATCGCGACTCGTCCGGCGCTTCGTCGCCAGCGCCGCGCTCGTCCGTCTGCGTCTCCCGGTCCTTGGGACGATAAAACTCGCCAAAGTAGAAGTCGCGGCGCCGAAGGTCCTGGTAGAGCATTGCCCGTTCTTCCACACCTCGCTGCAGGATGCGCGACAAGGCCTGTGCCTGCTCACCGTCCACGATATGCATCTGCCCGACCAGATCCTGGTCAGGATCGAGAAAATGCGCCTGGAATTCGTCCGGATACTCGCAGTAGAGCAAAAAGGACTCGCATTTCTCGTCGAGTGGGTCGAGCGGTTGCATCACGATCTTGCCGAGCCAAGCCAGACGCGCCATCTGGTTGAACTGATGGATATCGAATTTCTTGCCCTTCTTGTATTTATTCAGCTCGTTGCGAATCTCGCCCAGATTGCTGATCTTGATCGACTTCATACCGCACTCCGAGGATGATCGGGCGACCATTCTGGCGGATAGGACGCGCAAAAAAAACCCCGGACCAGCCGGGGTTAGTCGCTCAGGATCGCATCCGATCCCTGTCGTCAAAACAGGGATTCGCTGACGGAACCGCCCGCCGCCTTGGCCAGCGCGCGGTGCAATGCGGCCGGCGCCGACATCAGCGTCATGAACGAATGATCGCCCATCATCGACAGATCCGGGAAGAATACGGCCATCCGGAAGCGCATATTGAGCGCCTCGACCTTTCGCCCCTTCACCAGAATCTGGTAGGGCAGATAGGCCGTGCCCTTGAGCTTGCGGAAATCCACGACCGACATCTGATAGGCGTCGTTGACGTTCCGATCTTCGCGGCTGTCCATGGATACGCCGAACACCGTCTGATCCGTGCCTGGCACGTTCAATTCATACAGGAAATGTATGCCGTGCGTGCCCGCCTTCAGCAGCTCTCGCACCTTGGACACCGCCTTGTCATGCGAACTGAAATCGTTCAAATGGTAAGGTTCGTCGAAGTATTCCATGCCGAAGGTGTAGTGGTAATGCAGCAGCTTGTCGGCCGACAGCCCCTGCGCGCCGAACGACTCCTTGTCGCCCAGCGCCTTGGCCAACTCGGCCTTGATCGGATCGAGATCGGCCTTCATGCGATAGGCGTACTGCACGTACACCGGATTGACGTAGGCCACCTGGACCTGATCGTTGGTCTGGGTCACGGAAACGCGCATCACCGCACCGTAACCGCCGCGCGGCGTCTTCGCCGCATCGGCCAGCAGGGTCGGGTTGGTCACGATAAAAATCGTCGCGGCCTGATAAGGCTGAAATTTACTCAGGTCGGGGCTGTAAACACCGACGATCTGAAAACCCGCCTGCTTGAGTGCGGCCTCGGTCTGGTCCACCACCGCATGGAAATCTCCCTTCACTTCGGACGCCAGCACAAAAGGCTTGTACAACTTGGCCGCCAGCGCGGAACCCGATCCGACCAACAATATCGAAACGGCCACAATACGCAGTAATTTTCCAAGCAGCTTCATTTCACCCTCCGTATCTACTTGTAGTTATGAGCAAAGCCGGCACTTTGCCATTCAAATAAAAAAGGGCCATGTCGCCATGGCCCTTGAGTTGTCATTCCTGACTCTCGGAAACCTCAGAATTTATAGCCGATATTGAACGATACCGCCTGCTCGGCAAGTGATATTTTCTGCCCCTTGCTCGGGTCGGTCATACTGGCCGTCATCGGCGCGGTATAGGTTTTCTTCGGCGAGTACATGTAGGCGCCGCCGACCGTCCAGCGCTTGTTAAGATCATACGTAAAACCTGCCGTGTAATGCGTTTCGGCAATGGCCGGCAGGATAATGTTGTAGGCGACAGCATTGCTGTCGATCGGGGACTTGGCGTAGTTATAGCCTGCGCGCACCTGGAAGTCGGGGCTCACGTAGTAATTCGCGGCCACGGCCACCACCGTCTGGCTCTTCCACTTTGGCGTGAAGCCGGTGAAATCCATCGGACCGGTGATGCTCAGGTTATTCATCACGTCCTTCCAGTCGATCCACTTCAACTGCGCGCTGATCGCCAGAGCCTGATTGGCATGCATGGTGACGCCGACCGATGCGGTCTGGGGCGTTTTCATGGTCAGGGTGTATTTTCCGCCCGGGAATTGATACGACGCGGGCGCAGTCGGGCTGGCACCGCCCGGCACCGTGATATCGCCCGGCGCCAGGTTGTAGTTGAGCTTGTAGGTCTGCGAACTGGTGTAGGCCGCCCCCACCGTCCACATGGGGTTCACCTTATAGAGCATGCCGATGGTGGCACCGAGTCCAAACGCGCTGGCCGAACGCGTCATATTGATGCTGTACGGACCATAGGCAGTGCCGCCCGCCGGCGACGGCGCAGCGGCAAAACCGTAGGACTGCAGGAACGAGGCGGACATGTAGCCAATGTCGAGGGCCACGCCCAGGCTCAACTGGTCGTTGACCTTCCAGGCCAGTGCGGGCGCCATCTGCCACAACGCGATGTTGCTGTAGCCATTGAAAGACGACCCAGCCATCACGCCATTGGCGGTGTAGGGATAATCGACGCCCATGCCGGAAGTGCCGTACATGCCGCCACCGAAGTAGATGTTGGAACCCGACGTGGTCGGCGCCGACCAGCCGAGCGCAGGCACGCCGTACATGTTGCTGTCGCTGGAAATTTTCTTGCCGCCGGTTGCCTGATTATTCACGTCTCGCGTCGGCATGAAGGCTTCCATGCTGAAATCCGTCTGCGGTTGCACTTCGGTCATGCCGGCGGGGTTGGAAATCGCCGTCATCGCGGAGCCAGGGTCGGAAACGACCGCGCCCGCCATACCCATCTGGTACGAACCGATACCGATGAGGTTGTAGCCGTTGGTGGCATGAGCCGCACCGGCAAAACCCAGTGCCGTGGCAATCGAGGTGGCGATCAAAGAACGCTTGAGATCGAGCTTCATCCGAATCCTCCGGGGTCCGTTTAATAACGACAATTATTAGTTTTGTCTAATATTCCGATTTAACCTGTTTTGAGTAGCGACTCAAGACTAAACCTTGTCGTAAAAATGTCAAACAGGCTTCGCTAATATATGTCGAAAAACAATTCAAGCGACGCCGGCGGCCCGCACCACATGGGAGCAAATGACTTTGCCCCGTCGTTATCCGCGCATATAAAAACGATATTTTGGACGGATTCTACGGCGTCGGTTTAACGACGTGCGCCAGGAAACCCTAGACCCGAACGAGCAGGCTTATCATTATTTTTTTATGCCGCATAAGGAAAGATATTTGCGATGGGCCTTAGGGCCGGCGGCACAGAATAATTCGTAGCTGATGGTCTGCGCATGAGTGGCCACCACGTCGGCCGCCACACCATCGCCCCATAGCGTGACCGGATCCCCGGGTCGACAGTCCGCATCGCCTAGATCGATCGCGAGCATGTCCATTGAAACCCTGCCTGCAATCGCGCCGGGACGATCGCCGATCGAGACCGGTGTGCCGCTGGCGGCATGCCGTGGATAGCCATCGCCATAACCGATGGCGACGACTCCGACGCGCATCGGCCGAGGGCATGTGAAGGTTCCGCCGTAGCCGATCGTCTCGCCGGCCCGATGGTGATGTATCGCGATCAATGGCGCCGTCAGCGTCATCACCGGGTGCAAGCCGATTCCAGCAGCTGGTCGCCCCGCTATCGGCGAAGCACCGTACAGCGCGATCCCGGGGCGCACCCAGTCGGCATGCGCATCTGGCCGGGTCAGCAGGGCCGCCGAATTGCACAGACTGCGCTCGCCAGCAAAACCACGCGTGGTCGCATCGAAACATTCGATCTGGCGCGCCGTCATCGTCGAAGCGGGGTCGTCGGCACAAGCGAAATGCGTGAGATAGCGCAGCCGGGGATTCACCGCCGCCATGGCGCCCAGGCGACGCACCGCTTCCGCCACCGTTTCCGGAGCGAACCCGATGCGGTGCATCCCGGTATCGATCTTGAGCCAGACGGCCACGCCTTCCGGTGGCCCGCACCGGCAGCTTGCCAGACAGTCGAGTTGTTCAGGCGCGTGAATGACCACGTCGAGTGCGTGCGCGCAAACGGCTGCAAGCTCGTCCGCATTCTTGAAGCCTTGCATGACCACGATACGGCCGCCGACGCCAGCCGCACGCAACGCGAGCGCCTCCGGCACACAGGCAACGCCGAGCGCGTCTGCCAGACCGGACAGCGCGTGCGCGACCGGCAGAAGGCCATGCCCGTAGGCGTCGGCCTTGACCATCGCCAGGACGCGGCTCGCCGGCGCCAGTGCGCGAATGCGGCGGTAATTGTGTCTTAGCGCGTCGAGGTCGATGCGGGCATGGGTGGCGCGCGCCAGCGAGCTCACTCGAATCCCCCTGCGCCCCCGTAGACATCGGAAATATGGTTCTCGAAACGCGTGAACTGCCCAAGAAAGGTCAGGCGGGCCATGCCGATAGGGCCATTACGCTGCTTGGCGATGATGATCTCCGCTGTACCCTTGTCGGGACTGTCCTCGTTGTACACCTCGTCGCGGTAGATGAAGGCGATGAGGTCGGCGTCCTGCTCGATGGCGCCGGACTCGCGCAGGTCGGACATCACGGGGCGCTTGTTGGGTCTCTGCTCAAGGCTGCGGTTGAGCTGCGACAGTGCGATTACGGGCACCCCCAGCTCCTTGGCCACGGCCTTGAGAGAACGCGAAATTTCCGAAATTTCCGTGGCCCGGTTCTCGCGCGTGCTGGGCACCTGCATGAGCTGGAGATAATCGATCACGATCAAGCCCAGGCCGTGTTCGCGCTTGAGGCGGCGCGCACGGGCACGCAGTTCGGTCGGCGTCAGCGCGGGGGTGTCGTCGATGAACAGCGGCACATCGGTCAGCATTTGCACCGCGCTGGTCAGTCGGGGCCAGTCCTGCTCGTCGAGGCGGCCCGTACGCAGGCGATGCTGATCGATGCGCCCCAGGGAGGACAGCATACGCATGGTGAGCTGCTCGCCCGGCATCTCCATGCTGAAGATCGCGACCGGCGTACGATGCTTGACCGCGGCGTATTCGGCGATATTCATGGCGAATGTGGTCTTGCCCATCGATGGACGCCCGGCCACGATGACCAGGTCCCCAGGCTGCAGTCCTGAGGTGCGCTCGTCGATCTCGTCGTAACCCGTTGCGATGCCGGTCACCGCATCCTGACGCTCATGCAGCATTTCGATGCGGTCGAGCGCCGGACGGAGCAATTGCTTGATACTGGTGAAACCCTCGCGCCCACGCACGCCGCGTTCGGCGATCTCGAAAACCGCCTTTTCGGCTTCGTCCAGCAGTGCCTTGGAATCACGTCCTTCCGGATTGAAGGCGCTATCGGCCACGCGTGTGCCCACACTGATGAGCTGACGCAGAATCGAGCGCTCGCGGACGATATCGGCATAGGCACGAATGTTTGCCGCGCTGGGCGTATCCCGCGCCAGGACGCCGAGATAGGCCAGCCCGCCGGCCTGTTCGAGATCACCGGCGCGCTCAAGCGCCTCGGAAAGGGTCACGACGTCGAGGGGTTGATTCTGCGAAGCCAGCCGCTCGACGGCCCGAAAAATCAGACGATGATCGAAACGGTAGAAATCGGCTTCGTTGATGCGGTCCGCGACCTGGTCCCAGGTCGAATTGTCCAGCATCAGGCCGCCCAGGACGGCCTGTTCCGCCTCGATCGAATGCGGCGGAACCCGCAAGGCTTCGGTGGCGGATTGCTCGCCGCGCGATTTGGGAATCACTTCGGCCATAAGCCCCTGCGGCAATGTTTCAGACAGAAAAACCGCGACGGCGCGTCGCCGCCGCCCGTGCGATCGCTGGCCGGTGCCGAAACCGCCGAGGCATCATCCCCGGGCGGGCCGCGCAGCGGCCTGCCCGGTCATCCGTCGATCAGCTGGCGGATTCGCCGTTGATCACGACCTTGATGGCAACGTTGACGTCGGAATGCAGGTGCAGTTCGACCTCGTACTCGCCCACCTGACGCAACGCGCCTTCAGGAAGACGCACTTCCTTGCGCTCGATCTCGACGCCCGCCGCGGACACCGCCTCAGCGATGTCCTGCGTGCCGATCGACCCGAACAGCTTGCCTTCGGCGCCGGCCAGCGCCGTCAGCGTGATCTCCATGCCTTCGATCTTCGCACGACGGGCCTCGGCTGCAGCCTTGGCTTCGGCCGCGATTTTCTCGAGCTCCGCCCGGCGCGCCTCGAATTCGGCGATGTTCGCGGGCGTGGCGTATTTGGCCTTGCCGGTCGGGATCAGGAAGTTACGGGCGTAGCCCGACTTGACCTTGACCTTGTCGCCGAGACCGCCCAGATTTTCCACCTTGTCCAGCAGGATGATTTCCATGATAGCTACCCTAAAGATTCAATAAAACCCAATTTCAGGCATCAGTCGCCACGCCTGAAGCGCGTACGCAGATCCGCAAAGCTGTCCACCACACCCACCGCCGCGAGCAGACTGCCCATCTGTGGCGGCGCCAGGAACAGCAGTACGTAGAGCCCGACCAACCAGCCCACGCTCATGCCGCCCTGTCTCACCAATCCGTGCAACAGACCGATCGCCTGCAACAGGAATGGCGTCAACACGACCATGGCCAACTCGACCAACAGCGCATTGTGCATCACGAGGATCAGCACCACCAGCAAAGCCGCGAAGCCCGCAAGCACGACGCCCAGCCGCCAGCGCGTGTACTCGTCCCGGAATCCGCCCGGGTTGTACAGCGACGCCTGCCAGGCCCGCGCCAGCATCAGACTCAGCGACACGCTCAGCACCAGCGACATGGCGAACGCACCGGTCGCGTAGTGCGCTGCCCGGGCGATGGTCGCCGTCACTTCTGCCGGCCCCATCCCCGCACGTTTGAATAATTCGCCGAGGTTGCGCTGCAGCAATTCCGTCCATACCTGGGCGGTGTCCGGAACCAGCAGATGCACCCCGAGCACGATCGCCAGCCCCACCGCGGCCAGCACGGTCATGACGGTCGCCCAGGAAGCGCTGCCACGCAGCAACTGCGCAAACAGCAGCACCGGCAGCCATTGCGCCACGGCATAAATCACCCCCGTGAGCGGCGCCCCCAGCAACAACGCCGCCAGCGCGGCGATGGCGGCACCACCCCAGCCCAGGACGATCAGCCCCTGGTCGAAGCCGTGACGCAGGGTCACCAACGCCACCACGGCAGCGCTGATGAGCGCCAGCGGAGGGAACAGCACACCGGCCACCGCCAACAGCACGGCAGCAACGACGGCTTGCCACCGCCCCGACATCACGAATGCCGCGAGACGGCGCGTCAGCACCGGCCTGTCCTCCCGTCGACAGTCGCCCTATCAGTGCTGATCGGAATACGGTAGCAGGGCCAGGTAACGGGCACGCTTGACGGCCTGAGCCAGCTGGCGCTGGTAGCGCGCGCTGGTACCGGTGACGCGGCTCGGCACGATCTTGCCGGTTTCCGTGACATAACCCTTGAGCAGATTGATGTCCTTGTAATCGATACGCGCGATGCCCTCGGCGGTGAAGCGGCAATAGCGGCGGCGGCGGAAAAATCGTGACATGTTGTCTTACCTCGGTTCAGTTGGACGGAAGGTGGCGTCAGCGCTCATTCGGCGCTGTCACTACCCTCGCGCGCATTGTCGGCGCTCGCATCGGCACCGTCTTCGCCGCGCGCAGGACGGGCTTCCGATGAATCGCTCTCGTCCTTGGACTTGGCCAGCGGCGAGGCTTCGGTGACCGCCTCGTTTTCGCGAATCACCAGCTTGCGCAGCACCGCGTCGTTGAACCTGAAGGCGGTTTCCAGCTCGGTCAGGGCGGCATCGCTGCACTCGATGTTCATGAGCACGTAGTGCGCCTTGTGCACCTTGTTGATCGGGTAGGCCAGCTGGCGCCGCCCCCAATCCTCGAGACGGTGAATCGTACCGCCATCACCCTCGATCATGCCGCGATAGCGTTCGATCATCGCGGGAACCTGCTCGCTCTGGTCCGGGTGAACCAGAAATACCACTTCGTAGTGACGCATCGACTTGAAAGCTCCTTACGGGTTGCAAGCCTCCCGCCGAGCGGCGGTGAGGCAAGGAGTCGCCGGGCACCCTTGGCACCCGGCATAAAGGGGCCGTCATTCTAAGAGCGAACGCCCCCCAAGGCAAGCACTTGCGATGCTGTCCGCGCGCCTAGCCGCTGACGGCATCGCGTCCGGCCTGCTTGGCCGCGTACAGCGCCTTGTCGGCACGCTCGACCAGCGCGGGAACGGCATCCTTCTCCCCGCCCCACACGGCAAGCCCGAAGGATGCCGTCAGACGCACCTGCTCGCCCTTGAAGTGCGTGGGCGCCGCCGATAGGGCGGCGCGGACGCGCTCGGCGATTTCTCGCGCCGCCTCCAGCGTGGTCGCCGGAAACAACACCAGAAACTCCTCCCCGCCCCAGCGCCCGAGGACATCCGAACGTCTCAGCTTCATGCGCAGCAGCTTGGCGATGATCTGCAGCGCCCGGTCGCCACTCGCATGGCCGTAACGATCATTGATCTGTTTGAAGTGGTCGACATCGACCAGGGCGATCGCAAACACGTCTCCGTTGCGATCGGCCCGCGCGGCCTCCTCCTCCAGGCGCTCGTCCAGCGCACGGCGATTGGGCAGCGATGTCAGCATATCGATACGCGCCTCGCGATGGGTCTGCGCCAGGCGTTGACTCAATTGGTCGCGCTCGGCCTCCAGCACGCGCAGGCGCTCGCGAAGGTCCTCGGCCGCTTCGTCCGACTGGGCCATGGCATCCTCGCCGAGGCCACGCAGGGTCAGCAGATCGTCCGTCAGGCTATGCAGCCGAGTGTCGATGGCGTCGCGCAGGCTTTCGATATCCGTCGCCACGCGCGTCTCGGTGATGAGATCGCGCACGGAAGTCTCGATCTGGCGGTTGACGTCGCCCGCCTGGATCAGTAGATCTCGCCGGCGGCTGTCGCGCTCGCTGAAGGTTTTTTCCAGAGTGTCCAGCCGGCCTACCAGTTCGCCGAGAAAGCGCCGGATCTCGACACGCTCCCGTTCGATGGCGGAAAACCCCCGGCCCACCAGATCGGCCAGCGCACGCGCCTCGACCCGCCGCGTCTCGGCGAAGCCGCGGCGCAGGCGGTCGCGCTCGGAAACCCATTCGTCGGGCCAGCCCGGTGCGTCGTAGATCGCGCCCGCCAGCAGCAGAAGATCCTCCCGCAAAGCCTGCAGCCGCGTCTTGAGCGCGGCCTCCAGGCGCGACAGCGCTGCGCCAACGCCCGCGGATTCGCCCTCCGGCCCGGACTCGCCCGGCATGACTTCCAGCAACGCCTCAAGACGTTCGATCGCCGCGGCCACTTCCGCCACATCGGCTTCCGGCCCGGCTTCCGCGCGCAGACCGTCGATCAGCCGAGACAGGGCCTCGGTTTCCGCCTCGAAATGCCCGCCCTGAAATGCATCGCCGAAGTTTTTGAGCAAACCGGCCAAGCTCGGTTGCGAAACTGACAGCTTCAGCACCATATTGGAAAGCAGACGCATGCCGGCGGTGCGATCACGCTGCCAGGCGGTTTCCGCGGCGTCGAATTCCTGCACCAGTTGCCGATAGCGCTCGCGGTAGCCGGCGTCCCCGGTATCGCCCGCCAGCTTGTCGCTGCTGTCCCCCACCGTGCTCATCGCCCCCCCAGCTGCCGCGCGGGCATCCGATACGCCCGTTCACAAGAATATAGCCGCCCCAGGCCCACTGGCACGGCTGAGGACCTTAACCTGAGCCCATGACGGACTGCCGAACCGCCTCGAACAGGCAGACGCCCGCCGCCACCGAGACGTTCAGGCTCTCCACGCCTCCACGCATCGGGATATGCACGACGTGGTCGCAGGCCTCCCGGGTCAGACGACGCAGACCCTCACCCTCGGCACCGAGCACGATGGCCCGCGCGCCCCTGAGGTCCTGTTCGTAGAGACTCTGCCCGGCATCGCCTGCCGTACCGACCACCCAGACACCCCGGCTCTTCAACGCCTCCAGCGTGCGCACCAGATTGGTCACCGGCACGAAAGGTAGGCGTTCCGCGGCCCCCGAGGCGGCCTTGCGCGCCGCCGGGGTCAGCGACGCCGCGCGATCGCGCGGCGCGACCACGGCCAGCGCCCCTGCGGCTGCCGCGGTGCGCAGACAGGCACCCAGGTTGTGCGGGTCCGTCACCCCGTCGAGCACCAGCAGCAACGGTTCGCGCGCGGCCTCGACCAGATCCAGCAGATCGCCTTCCGAGGGCGCGGGCGGCGGTTGATAGTCGGCCACCACGCCCTGATGGCGCGCATCCGGCGCCCGTCGGTCCAACGCCTTCTTCGACGTACGCTGCACGGCAATGCCGGCCGCCTCCGCCAGCACCGCCAGCGTGCGCAGGCGATGATCGTCGCGGGCGGCATCCAGCCAGACGACCTTGATCCGCTCGGGATCGTTGCGCAGGGCCGACTCGACGGCATTGATGCCGTGTAGCTGTTCGCTCACCGCCGGCTCCGGCTTCTCTTGCGCCGCCGACGGCTGCGCGACGGCGCCGCCTCATCCTCGGCCGCCACCGCCTCGAGCACCTCTTCGGGCGCGAAATCGATCTTGCGCTCGTCAAGATCCACCCGTGCGACTCGCACCGTCATCGGATCGCCGATGCGATAGACGCGGCCGCTGCGCTCGCCGCGCAGACACTGGCCCACCGGGTCGAAACGATAATAATCGTTGCTCAGTGAAGTCACGTGCACCAAACCTTCGACATAGACATCGCGCAACTGCACGAACACGCCGAAGCCCGTCACCGTGCTGATCAGCCCATCGAAGACATGGCCGACCTTGTCGAGCATGAATTCGCATTTGAGCCAATCGACCGCATCGCGCACGGCATCGTCGGCACGGCGCTCGGCCATCGAGCAGTGCTCGCCCAGACCGACCATGTCGTTGCGGTCATATTCGAAATCGCGCGGCTTCGCGCCCCGGATTGCATGGCGGATTGCGCGATGCACCAGCAGATCGGGATAACGCCGGATGGGCGAAGTGAAGTGGGCGTAGGCCGGCAATGCCAAGCCGAAGTGGCCCTCGTTGTCGGGGCTATAGACGGCCTGTTGCAGGGTACGCAGCAACATGGTCTGGATCAGCTCGGCGTCGGGACGCGCAGCTGCCTGCTTGAGCACCGCGGCGAAATCCTTCGGCTTGGGCGATTCGCCACCGCCGAGATTGAGTCCGAGGCCAGCGAGAAAGGCGCGCAGGTCGTCGAGCCGATCGGCCTTGGGACCACCGTGGATACGATACAGCGCGGGCATCTTGTGCTTGGCCAGGAAACGCGCCGCCGCCACGTTGGCGAGGATCATGCACTCCTCGATCAGGCGATGCGCATCGTTGCGCTGCACAGGCACGATACGTTCGATCTTGCGGGCCTCGCCGAAGACGATCCGCGTCTCCTGGGTATCGAAATCGATGGCCCCGCGTCTGCGTCGCGCCTTTTCTAGCGTGCGGAACAGGGCATGCAGGTTGTCCAGGTGCGCCACCAGACCGGGGTGCTCTGCCCGCGCCGCATCGTTGCGCTCGACCACCATCGCCGCCACCTGGGTGTAGGTGAGACGTGCTGCGGAACGGATCACCGCCTCATAGAAACGAAAGTCCTTGAGCGCTCCTCCCTTGGACACCGACATTTCGGCCACCATCGCCAGCCGGTCGACCTTGGGGTTGAGCGAGCACAAACCGTTCGACAGGGTTTCCGGCAGCATCGGAATGACCTGACCGGGGAAGTACACCGAAGTCCCGCGCAGCCGCCCTTCCGTATCCAGGGCGCTGCCGGGCGATACATAATGACTGACGTCGGCTATGGCGACGATCAGGCGCCAGCCGCCCTCGCCATCAGGCTCGCAGAATACGGCGTCGTCAAAGTCCTTCGCATCCTCGCCGTCTATGGTCACCAGCGGCGTCTTGCGCAGATCGACGCGGCCACTCTTGGCTTGTGACGAAACCTTGTCACCGTAACGCTGCGCCTCAGCAAGCACGTCATCCGACCACTGGTGGGGCAGCTCGTAACTGCGAATGGCGATGTCGATCTCCATCCCGGGATCCATGTGCTCACCCAGCACCTCGATCACGCGCCCGATGGGCGGAGAATGCCGGCTCGGCTGCTCGACGATCGCCGCCAGCACAATCTGGCCGGCGCGTGCACCCGCACGATCGTCGGGCGGGATCATCACATTCAGCGGGATGCGCTTGTTGTCCGGGGCCACGAAGGCCATGCCGCGCTCTTCGCAGAAACGACCGACGACCTGGCGCGTGTTCCGCTCCAGCACCTCGACCACGGCGCCTTCCGGACGGCCGCGATGATCCAGCCCCATCACGCGGGCCACTGCGCGATCGCCGTGAAACAAACCGCTCATCTGCCGAGGTGACAGGAACACGTCGTCGCCACCCTCGTCGGGCACCAGGAAGCCGAACCCGTCGGGATGCGCAATCACGCGTCCGCGGATCAAGCCCTTCTCCGTCACCGGCAAAAAGGCACCCACGCGATTGCGCACCAGCTGACCGTCGCGCTGCATGGCGCGCAGACGCCGGTCCAGCGCTTCCAGATCCACCGCTTCGGAGAGCTGCAGGGCGCCGGCAAGATCTTCGAAGCGCATCGGCCCCTCCCCTTCCGCCAGCACCTGCAGGATCAGCTCGCGGCTGGGAATAGGCCGTTCGTACTTCGACGCTTCGCGGTCGAGATGAGGGTCCTTCAAGCCTTTTTTCGTTCGTTTCGTCATAAGCATCCATTCAGAGGCGCCCCATCCTCCCGCCAAACCCGGCGGGGACGGACGCAAAGCACAATCTTGGCATCATAATGGATTGACAAGCAGAAAGGGGCGCTGTAGATTGCGCGCTCGTTTGCAGCACTGCTGCAATGCCGAGGTGGCGAAATTGGTAGACGCGCTAGCTTCAGGTGCTAGTGGGGGAAACCCCGTGGAGGTTCAAGTCCTCTCCTCGGCACCATCCATGGCCCTGTTCCGTGGCCGGATATATCATTAGCCAAACCCCTTCGCGGTGCCGCCAGCCTCTCAAGAGGCGATATGGCCCGCCCCCCCCACTCACGCCATGCAGCCCGCATTCCGGCGCGTTACGATAACGCCTCGCCGCACGATGCCGACAGGTGATCGCCGCATGGACATCCGCTGCAAACGCATCTACGACTCGCCCGACCGCAATGACGGTCGGCGCGTGCTGGTTGATCGTCTCTGGCCGCGCGGCATCCGTCGCGCAGATGCGCGACTGGATTTCTGGCTTCCCGACATCGCGCCTTCCGATGAATTGCGCCGCTGGTTCTCGCACCAGCCTGAGCGGTTTGACGCATTCGCGCAACGCTATCGCGAGGAGCTGGCCGACAAGGCCACACAAGTCGAACGGTTGCGCGCGCTCGCCGTCGGCAGCCCCCTGACCCTGCTCTACGCCACCCGCGACACGCAGCACAACAACGCCCGCGTACTGGCCGACCTGCTGCGCGCGGCGGAATAAGACGCATCACATTATTATTATTTATTGATTGATAAAATTATCATTCAAAAATTCCGCGGCCGGTGGCATGCTAGGCCCAGTCTGTCCAATAACTCTAACGGCACGCGCGTATGCGCGCTCTGAATCGGACAAGGGCATTTCACCGCACAAC
The DNA here is from genome assembly GCF_000754095.2 of Acidihalobacter prosperus. Classification (NCBI taxonomy): domain Bacteria; kingdom Pseudomonadati; phylum Pseudomonadota; class Gammaproteobacteria; order Chromatiales; family Ectothiorhodospiraceae; genus Acidihalobacter; species Acidihalobacter prosperus. Next base: position 879,653 of record NZ_JQSG02000006.1, on the reverse strand, counting down.
ATCGGACGAGCATGGCGTTCCCATCAACCCACTCGGGTTCGCAACGGCAAGGATATGCCGCCAGCTCGGCACAGGATCGGAGGCCACATGAAAAATCTATCATTGAACCTGAAATTCGGGCTGATGGGGGCGTCCATAGCCGCCGTACTGCTCGTGTCCTTCGCCTTGATCATCGTCAACGCTGACAGAATCCGGGTCGACAGCGCCAATCTGCGTCAGAACGACATCCCGATCATGGAGTACGCCTATCAAATGGAGATTGCGGTCGTCCAGGTACAGCAGTTTTTCTCCGATGCCGGCGCGATGCGGCAACAAGACAGCCTGCAGGACGATCTGAAATCGGCAGCAGAATACCGGCAACGGTTCCATGCGCTCATCGCCAAACTGATCGCCCTAGACCCTCGTCGGCAGGATGAATATCGCGCGATGCAAGAAAAATTCGACCGCTACTATCAGGCCGGCAAGGACATGGCCGACGCTTATGTCAACCAGGGGACGGATGCCGGCAACAAGCTGATGACCGGATTCGATAGCGCCGCCGATAGCATTTTCGAAATGGTCAATCCCTTCGTCGAAGCCTCCCAGGCTCGGGCACATACACTGCTGGCACAACAACAACGCTCTGTGATCCATACCCAGTGGACGCTGTTTCTCGCCTTGCTGATCATCCTCGGTGCACTTGCGGCGGGCGGTGCCGCCCTTTTCCGGATCGTGCGCAAGATCCCTGTCGTTTCACGTGAACTCAATCGGATCGCCGCCGGCGATTTGGGTGGCGAGGAACTCATCCATCACAGCCGAGATGAAATCGGGCAGCTCTGTTCAGGCCTCAATGCGATGCGTGCCCAACTCAAGACCATCATGCGCGAGCTCACCGAGTCGTCGACCCGCATCGCCACCTTTGCGAACGATCTTTCCGCATCGATCGGCAATACCGAAAACGCCATTTCCCGCCAGGTATCGGAAATCACGCAAATCGCTGCGGCGATGCACGAAATGAGCGCCACCTCGCATGAGGTGGCCAAAAACGCCACCGAATCGGCCAGCGCCGCCCAACAGGCCGATCACGAGGTCGGTGCCGGAAATCACGCTGTCGAGGAAGCCATACAAGCGATACGCAACGCCGCTGCCGACATCGAAAACGTCTCCAGCGTCATCCACCAGGTAGACCAGAGCAGCGAGGAAATCGGCACCATACTCGACGTGATCCGAGGCATTACCGACCAGACCAACCTGCTGGCCCTTAACGCGGCCATCGAGGCCGCCCGTGCGGGCGAGATGGGCCGGGGCTTCGCGGTCGTGGCCGACGAAGTCCGCACGCTCGCCAAGCGCACGCAGGAATCGACCCAGGAAATCCAGAACATGATCGCCAATCTGCAGGCAGCGGCCAAAAAGGCCGTGCAGGCGATGAAGGTCAGCCAGCAGGGCGTGGAACGCAGCGTCACGCTTGCCGGCACATCCGGCGAACGCCTCACGGCCATTTCCGGGGCCGTCGGCAAAATAACCGACATGACCACGCAAATTGCCACCGCCGCCGAAGAACAGAGCGCGGTCTCCACGGAAATGAACGAAAACATCTCGAATATCAGCGTAGCGACCGAGCAGACGGGCGAATCGGCCCATCAGATTGCGCAGGCAGGTCGCAGAATGTCGGGTCTTGCGGATGAACTTCAACGCCTGGTTGGCAAGTTCAGGGTATAGCGCCCCACGTCCGTCGCTGCACTGATGCGGACGGCGCGCTCGAGGTAACGGACCGCCGTCGCCCCCCCCGGACTGTCCGGCGGCTACGATTTAAACGGCCGATGGCAGCACCTAGCCGGCGGCAGCCTCCCTCGGTCACTGCGCGGTCATATCGGGGGCCGATACTCTCAGGTACAGTCAGCACCCGACATAAGAACTTATACGCATCCGATCCCGGATCGGATGCGTGAGACAAAAGGGACCCAGGCCATGCAGACCGGCACGAAACGCGAGGCCATGCCTCGCCTGCGACTGCTGCTCGCGCTGTTGCTCATCGCGCTCATCGCCGGCGCCGCTGCGCTATGGCAAAACCGGTTGATAGGCAAGGCCGCGCCACCGGCGGCCACCCCCGCCTCGCCACTCGCGGCACGGATCGACCGCGAAGCAAACAGAATCATCGGCCAGCGCCCGCCATATCGGACCCTTTATGCCGATGCCCGGCAGGTGCGCGCCGACATCCTACGGCGCGACTTCGCCGCTGCCGACAAAACCCTGACCCGACGGCTTAGCCAAAGCAGCATACAGGCTTGGCATTTCAATCCATTCGCAACGCTTGTCGAATACGTCGCGCAGCCCGGGGAGCCGATATTCGGCAAACGCCTGGACGAATGGGTCGCGCGCGCGCCGCAATCCCCGATGCCCTATCTCGTTCGCGCCCTGTACGGCTATCGAACGGGCTGGATGATTCGCGGCGACCGTTTCGTGAACGACGTGCAGCCCGCGCACCTCAAGGCGTTCGCACGACACATCGCGCAGGCACTGGACGACGTGTCCCGATCGATACAACTGGATCATACCGACCCTTACAGCGCCTTTCTGCTGCTCTACATCCTGAGCGGCACGGGCAACACGACGGACATGGCGGCCGCCTTCCATCGCAGCACCCAGCAGTTTCCCGATTACTACCCCCTGTATCGTCAGCGTCTGACGACACTGGAACCGAAATGGGGCGGGTCCATAGAAGCCATGCGGGCATTCGTGGACCGCCATGCCGGAACGGCAGCGCCTCACGCACCGATTCGGATGCTCTACCTGCAGCTCTACGCGGACCTGCTGAATGCGGCATCCGTGTCCTGCCTCGAGGAACATGGCGACGAGCGCACGCGTTGCGTCGAATCGGCCATGGTGCAGATGGACTCCAGCGACCTGGAGAACCGCGCCTACGCAGCGCTGCAACTCTACAACTACAGCGACAAGGCCCATTTCTCGGAAACGCTCGGCGATATCCTCGGCCAGATGATCAATACCCGCGGCGCCGAACGTTATGCCGGCGCGTTTCTGCAGCTGGCGGCGAACATCATGGGCAGCGACAATCAATTGACCTCCGGCAACACCCGCAACAACAACTTCACGATGGACCGTCTGACCGCCCTGGTGTGGTATCGGCAGGGCCAGTACGACAACGCCGAGAAACTCTATCGGCGCGCTATTGCCGACCTGGCCCACACACATTTCACGACACCGTCCGAAAGAGATGAAATCCATGCCCGGCTGCTCGACGACCTGGCCGACATCTATAGCCACCGGAAGCAATATCTCCAGGAGGCCGCGTACGACAAGGCCGCCGATCTCATGCGCGGCGGCTCGGGTCGAGGCGGGTATAGTGACCTGCTCTGCGCATCGCTGTTTCACCTGAAACACTACCGAGAAGCGGTCGATGCCTGCACCGCAAGAATGGAAAATAGCGGCAGTCTGCATGCGCGCTACTGGCGCGGGCGGGCCTACGAATCCCTGCGCGACCTGTCCGCCGCGGAGCGCGACCTCGCCCAGGTGGCCGCCTCGGAAAGCGACTACCGCTCCTATGCCGCGATCAGGATTTCGATACTTTATGGCAATCAGGGCAAACTCGAGTCCATGCTCAAGGCGCTGAACACCTACACCTACTTATATGACGATGCGCTGTCGGACCGCGACACCATCGCCATTGCCTACAACAACCGCTGCTACGCCAAAATGCATCTCGGTCAATTGCGGGCGGCGCTGAAGGACTGCACGGCATCCCTGCATTACGGCAATCTCCCCGACGCCTATTCCAAGCAGCAGACGCTGCTCAAACGCCTCAGGCAATAGGCTGGCGACATGACCCCGTAAAACCGTACTGCGCGCAACGGCCCGGAACCCGCATGTTGCGGAGGTGCGTTGCCGAACCTGTCGCCTCGCATACCCAAGATGCGTTCACGCGACCGAACGGCGATTTTTCAGACTCAACGGTGCCATTCGGCAGCGTGAACGGAACCTAAATAAAAACATCACAGGCGCGCGTCATGCTATCCGCCGCTATCGCACGCCACGGTGCAAGGCCGCCGTAGATGGCGCAAAACTTGCCGCGCCGTGGGATTCCGCCGGGCATGGACACAACAGGAGAATAAACATGCGCTTCGCCCCAACCCTCGTCCCCACACTGCTGCTGGCCGTCGTCGGGACGGCGCACGCCGACACGCTCACCCCGATCAAGCACGTCGTGGTGATTTACCAGGAAAACGTCTCCTTCGATCACTACTTCGCGACCTACCCCAAGGCCGCGAACCCGCCGGGCGAGCCGGCCTTCCACGCCCTGCCGGGCACGCCCGAGGTGAACAACCTCGCCCGTGCGGGACTGCTGACGCACAACCCCAACGCACTCAACCCGGCCAACGGCGCGGATGCCGCCGAACCCTTCCGCCTCGACCGCACGCAGGCGGCCACCGCCGACCAAAACCACGCCTACACCGCCGAGCAGATGGCCTACAACGGCGGCAAGGCCGACCTGTTCCCGAAATACACCGGCAAGGGCACGTCCGGCGGTGCCGGCGCCTTCGGCACCAAGGGTCAGGTCATGGGTTATTTCGACGGCAACACGGTGATGGCCATGTGGCAGTACGCCCAGCACTTCGCCATGAGCGACAACGCCTACACCGACACCTACGGCCCGTCGACGCCGGGCGCACTGGAAGTGGTCTCGGGGCAGACCGACGGACTCAGGCTCGTGCACACCACGCACAAGCCGTTCCGCATGGACGCCTACTCGTATTACATCAAGGACGGCCAGGGCGGCCACACCCTGATCAACGACGTCGATCCGGCCTACGACGTGTGCTCCAATGCCAAGAACCAGGTGATGCTGGAAGGCCGCAACATCGGCGACCTGCTCAACGCCAAGGGCATCACCTGGGGCGGCTTCATGGGCGGCTTCGATCTCAAGGCCAAGAACGCCAACGGCACCACCGGCTGCGGTCGCAGCACCTATTCGGCCACTGTGCATGAAACGGTGAAGGACTACATCCCGCACCACGACTGGTTCCAGTACTTCAAGTCGACCGCCAACCCGACCCACGCGCGACCCAGCTCGATCACCGCCATCGGCCACACCTACGAGCCCGGCACGCACAAGCGCGATCCGGCCAACCACGAGTACGCGCTGCGCGACTTCTTCGCCGCGGTCAAGGCGGGCAACTACCCGGCGGTGAGCTACCTCAAGGCGCCGGCCTACGAGGACGGCCACGCCGGGTATTCCGATCCGCTGGACGAACAGGCCTTCGTCACCCGCGTGGTTAACTTCCTCGAGCACCAGCCCGGCTGGAAGGACACCGCCGTGATCGTGACCTGGGACGACTCCGACGGCTGGTACGACCATGCCTTCGCCTACACCACCAACCCGTCCTTCGACCCGCAGGCCGACCAGCTCGACGGCGCCGGCCATTGCGGACGCGGCACGCCGATGGCGGGCCTGCGCGGCAAGCCGGTCAACGGCCGCTGCGGCCCCGGCACGCGCATCCCCTTCCTGGTGATCTCGCCCTGGGCCAAACAGAACTACGTGGCCCACACGCGTATCTCGCAGGCCTCGGTGGTGCGCTTCATCGAGGACAACTGGCTCGGCGGCACGCGCCTCGGCGGCGGCTCGTTCGACGCCAGCGCGGGCAGCATCATGGACATGTTCGACTTCACCGGCAAAGGCGACGCGCCCAAGCTGTTCCTGAACGAAAAGACCGGCACGCCGGTCGTCCACAGCTGATCCCGACCGGCCCGGCACCGCAGCGACGCGGTGCCGGGCCACGGCTTCGCGCGACATGTTTCGTCACGACCGACCGAGCCGCCGGCTGCGCCGCACGCTGGGTGTCGCGGCCGTATTCGCGCTGCTCGCCGGCGCGTATGCGATCTTCGAACCCGTCGTCGCCTTCTACCCGCTGATTCCGCTCGCCGCCTGGCTGCACCACCCCGCCGACACCTGGCGCCTTGCCCACGGCGAGAACCCGCACCCGATCCGTCTGATGCGCCCACCCGTCGCGCCGCTGTCGGCCATGGCCCGGCTAGGCCGGGACCTCTTCTACGACCGCACCCTGTCCGGCTCCGGACGCATGTCCTGCGCCAGCTGCCACAGCCCGCAGCATGCCTTTGGCCCGCCGGGCAACGCTGCGGTCATGCTCGGCGGCCCGGACGGTCAGTCCCCCGGTTACCGTGCCGTACCCAGCCTGATGTACCTGGAACGACAACCACCGTTCAGCGTCGGGCCTGACAACGCGGTCAACGAGACCCTCACCCTGCGCCAGAAGATCGTGCGCAGCGTCGGCGCCCCACGTCTGACCAAGACCGCCGGAGACACCGCCGGCACCGCGCACAACCTCGTGCCACAGGGCGGCCTGTTCTGGGACGGACGCGTCAATACCCTGCAGCAGCAGGCCGACGGACCGCTGTTCAACACCTTCGAGATGGACGCGGGTTCGCCGCAGCAGGTCGCCGCACGGCTCGCCGTCTCGCCCTATGCCGGCGATTTCCGTCGCCTGTTCGGCCCCGGCATCTTCGACAATCCGAATTTCCTGGTGTCCGAGGCGCTTTTCGCGCTCGCCCGCTACCAGATAGAGGACCCGAGCTTCCACCCCTACCGCAGCCGCTACGACGCCTGGCTGGCCGGCAAGGCCCGACTGGACGATGCCGAACTGCGCGGCTATCTCCTGTTCAACGATCCCGCCAAGGGCGACTGCGCGGCCTGTCATGTGGACCGACCGACACCCGACGGCCTGCCGCCGCTCTTCACCGACCATCAGTACGAGGCGCTCGGCGTGCCGCGCAACCCCGCCATCCCGGCCAACCGGAATCCGCACTACTACGACCTCGGTCTATGCGGGCCCTTCCGCAAGGATCTTGCCCGGCAGCACCGATATTGCGGCCTGTTCCTCACGCCCACGCTGCGCAACGTTGCCACGCGCCACACGTTCTTCCACAACGGGGTCTACCACACCCTGATGCAAGTGCTGGCGTTCTACAACTTCCGCGATACCGACCCAGAACGGATCTATCCGCGCGACGCACAGGGCCGCGTCGAGAAATTCAACGACCTCCCGGCCGCCGACCGCGGCAACGTCGATACCGTCGACCCGCCCCTCAACCGCCACGCCGGCGAACACCCCGCCCTCACCCGCCGCGACATGCAGGACATCGTCGCCTTCCTCGGCACGCTGACCGACCAGCCGGACGCAAAAACATCAGCTGGTGAATAAACAAACATAGTGGGGACACGAGAATGATGGGCGATTGAAAGCGGAAATCCGGAATCTAGTTTGACAATCAAACTCTGACATCACAGCGCATCATCCTTGAAATGAACTGGAATCCAAGGGGTATCCTGCGAAACTGATTCCGGCCACATCCGACCGTACATGCTCTTTCATTATTATTCAGTTAGACGGCTGTATTGCAGCAGATGCCAGTCGTTAACCCAACTCTTGATTAGTATCAGCGTCACGCCCCCATTTTCATACATGCATATAGATACGAATAGGTGATGAAAAATCTTATAATGAAACGGCTGAATTACATTTTCCCGTGACTTTGTATTAAAAAATCCCTAGGCCCATCGGACTCCATATTTACTGTTAGGAGGATTGAAATGCCAAAGAAACGGCAACTGGTCCCGCCAGTCCTGCCCTGGAGCCTCCACAAGGGCAGAGGGTGGCGGTCGCAACTGGAGCGAATGGACCGGTGGTACGCTCGTATGCTACACGCGAAAGCAAAGACCGACATTGCAGACTTCCTATTTGCGTTTTTTCAGAATTCTTATCATTTTCGTGAGTGGCTCGAAGCAACAGGTGGCGTTACCAAAAAGGAACTTGACTTACTGTTCAAAGATCATCCTGAACTGGGTATTTGTCGAGATATATGTAACGCCACAAAACATTTTTCATTGTCCACACCACCACCACCGAACCAGCAGTATGAAATATCCTTCGTGCAGGAGCATTGCCCTCAGAATGGCCCGTTGTCCGGGGATGGGTGGTTCGGTGGCGAAGCAAAATTGACCGTTGTAGCGGATAAAAGAAACTATGATGCTCGCGATCTGGCATACCAGTGCTTGGAAATTTGGAAGGCGTTTGTGGCGCAACGTAAGCCCGAAGACAAGAACGCCTTCTAACAACGCCATCAACACGGATGATCTTGGTCAACTCGCCTACGGCGCATCACCCACTCCTGCCGGCTATAGCGGACATTGAACGACCGCTGTTAGGGCTGGAATCAACGGTACAACACCGACACGCGACCGGTTGCATCCGGAGTTGAGTTTTGCGGTATTAGACCAACGCTGAGTTCTGAGATTAACCAAGAAGGTACTGAATCGTTTCGCCTTTCGATTCCAAAACCATATCCTGGACACCATAAAAAAACGGCCCGGGCTGCTGTTGCAGCCCGGGCCGTGATTGTCCACAGATGGCGTCCCCAAGGGGATTCGAACCCCTGTTACCGCCGTGAAAGGGCGGTGTCCTGGGCCTCTAGACGATGGGGACAATGATACTGGTCACGCTCGCCTTGACGTCTTCTTCTTTTCGTCAGCGACGCGGACCGAAAAGCAGGGCGGTCATCACGCCGGTAAACAGGGTCAGAAACCCGACCGGCACCATGGTGAAGAAAAACTCCGCGGGCCGTTCGTCTCCGCGCACCATGTAGTAAAAACCGGCAATGATTCCGATAGCCGTCAATGCCGCGCCCAGGTATGCCAGGACTCTACCCAAACGGCGCATCGCGGCTCTCCGCCCTCAAAATTTGGTGGAGCTAGGCGGGATCGAACCGCCGACCTCCTGCATGCCATGCAGGCGCTCTCCCAGCTGAGCTATAGCCCCGTACGAACGGAGGCGCGTACTTTAAATGCTGCCTCCAGAACCGTCAAGCCCGATTTTCCGCAATATGCGCGAGTGCGCGATCGATGCCGCCCAGGCTTCGCTCGCGACCCAGTAACATCAACGTCTGATCGATGGGCGGCGAGACGCCGGCGCCGGTGCAGGCCACGCGCAGCGGCTGAGCGACCTTGCCCATGCCGACCTCCAGATGCGCAGCCACCTGTTCGACGGCGTCATGGATGGCGGCGGCGGTCCATTCGGCCAAGACCGTCAGACGCGCGCGCAGGGCCGTCAGTGCAGGTTCGGCGGCCGACGTCAGGTGCTTGGCTGCGGCCTTGGCATCGTAGGCCTCGAAATCGCGGTAGAAGATCACACTACCGTCGGCCATCTCCACCAGCGTCTTGCAGCGTTCGCGCAGGGCCTCGACCACGCTTTCGAGCGCCGGCCCCGTACTCGGATCCACGCCACGCTGCCCGAGATGCCAGCTCAGGTGACGCGCCACATGCTCCAGCGGGCTGGTCTTGAAGTAGTGCTGGTTCAGCCACAGGAGCTTCTGGTGATTCAGCGCCGAAGCGGCCTTGTTCACCGCGTTGAGATCGAACAGCTCGATCATCTCGTCGAGGCTGAAGACCTCCTGGTCGCCGTGCGACCAGCCCAGACGGACGAGGTAGTTGAGCACCGCCTCGGGCAGCAGCCCCATGTCGCGGTATTCCATCACGCTGGCCGCGCCGGTCCGCTTGGACAGCTTCTTGCCGTCCTCGCCGAGGATCATGGCGACGTGGGCATAGTGCGGGGTCTCGGCGCCCAGTGCGCGCAGGATGTTGATCTGCCGCGGGGTGTTGTTGATATGGTCGTCGCCGCGCACGACGTGGGTGATGGCCATGTCCATGTCGTCGACCACCACGGTGAGGTTGTAGGTCGGCGTGCCATCCGAGCGGGCGATGATGAGGTCGTCGAGCTCGGCGTTGTCGAACACGATGGGGCCGTGGATGAGGTCGTCGACCACCACCTTGCCCTCGGTCGGATTGCGGAAACGCACGACCGGATCGACGCCCTCGCGCGGCGCCGCACGGTTGCGGCAGCGGCCGTCGTAGCGCGGCTTCTCGCCGCGCGCGCGCTGCGCCTCGCGCATCTCATCCAGTTCCTCGCGGCTGCAATAGCAGTGATACGCATGCCCCGCGTCGAGCAGCTGCCGCACCACTTCCTTGTAGCGGTCGAAGCGGTGGGTCTGGTAGAACGGCCCTTCGTCGTACTCCAGCCCCAGCCAGGCCATGCCCTCGAGAATCGCGTTCACGGATTCGGGCGTGGAGCGCTCCAGGTCGGTGTCCTCGATGCGCAGCACGAAGACGCCGCCGTGCTTGCGGGCATGCAGCCAGGAAAACAGCGCGGTGCGCGCGCCGCCGATGTGCAGGTAGCCGGTCGGGCTGGGGGCGAAGCGGGTACGGACGGTCATGGCGGTTCGGTTCGGTTCGGTTCGGGGAAGGCCGCGATAGTAGCAAACCCGCGGCCCGGCGCGCAGCGGACGGCAGGACCGGGCGCCTAGAGCCAGCCCGAGTGCGCGGCAATCTGCATCACGATCAGGGCGTAGATACCGGCGAACACGTCGTCCATGACGATACCGACACCGCCGTGCAGCTGCCGGTCGGCCCAGTTGGCCGGCCAGGGCTTGAGCACGTCGAAAATGCGGAACAGCACGAAACCGGCAAGCACCCAGGCCCAGCCGTGCGGCGCCGCCGCCATGGTGATGAAGTAGCCCACGATCTCGTCCCAGACGATGCCGCGGTGATCGTGCACGCCGAGCAGCGCCGAGGAGCGCCCGCAGATCCAGAAGCCGGCCACCAGGGCCACCAGCGTCACCAGGGCATACGCATAGAGCGGCAACGGCGCGATCAGCAGATACAAAGGGATGGCCGCCAGCGTGCCGGCGGTGCCGGGCGCCACCGGCGACAGGCCGGAGCCGAAGCCGAAGGCGAGAAAATGGGCCGGATGCCCAAACACGGTGCGTGCCGGCGGCTGTTCGAAGGGTCGCATGATCAGAACTCCCGGAAGTGGTCGTAACCCTGATGACTGAAGGCGACGGGGTTGTCGTCCGCGTCGACCAGGCGCAGCCCCGGTTCGGCCTCGACGCGGCCGATGCAACTCAGCGGCGGCAGGCGATCGGCCAGCGCCGCGAGCGCGCGCTCTTGTCCCGCCGGCAGGGCGAAAACCAGTTCGTAGTCGTCGCCTGCGGTCAGGGCCAGGCGTCCGTGCGCATCGGCGGCACGCACCGCGTCGCCGCGCGGCAGGCGATCGAGCGCCACCCGACCGCCTACGCCGCTGGCCACCAGCAGATGGCCGAGATCGGCCGCCAGACCGTCGGATATGTCGATCGCCGCACTGGCCACGCCTCGCAACGCGAGGCCGGCCTCGACGCGGGGCTCCGGGCGATTGAGGCGCGCGCACAGCGCTTCCCGGTATTGCGGCGGCACCTCGGCGCGCCCCTGCAGCACCGCCAGCCCCAGACCGGCATCGCCCAGCGTACCGGTCACATAGAGCCCATCGCCCGGGCGCGCGCCGTCGCGGCGCAGCGCCTGCCCCTCCGGCACCCAGCCGAGCGCCTGCACGGTGATGCTGAGCGGTCCGCGCGTGGTATCGCCGCCGACCAGGGCCACCCGATGACGGGCCGCCAGCGCATGGAAACCTTCGGCGAAGGCGTGCAGCCAGGAATCGTCGACCCTGGGCAGCGAGAGCGCGAGCATGACCCAGGCCGGCTCCGCGCCCATGGCGGCCAGATCGCTGAGGTTGACCGCCAGCGCCTTGTGGCCGATGTCGGCGGGATCCGTCTGCTCGGGGAAATGCACCCCGGCGATCAGGGTGTCGACCGTCGCCGCCAGCACCTGCCCGGGCGGCGGACGTAGCAGCGCTGCGTCGTCTCCCACGCCGAGCGCGACGTCGTCGCGCGCGGCGTGGCGCGTGAAATATCGGGCGATCAGATCGAATTCGCCGGGCATGGCGACCTCTCGGGTGAACCGGGCCTCAGCGCGCGCCGCCGATCTCGACGGCGCGCAACTGGCGCACGGCCTTGTCCAGCACGCCGTTGATGAAACGGTGTCCCTGCTCCGCGCCGAAGACCTTCGCGAGGTCGACCGCCTCGTTGATGATCACGCGGTAGGGCACGTCGAGACGCTGCATCATCTCGTATCCGGCGAGCCTGAGAATGGCACGTTCCACCGGGTCGACACGCTCCAGCGGACGGTCGAGATAGGGCGAGATCGCCGCATCGATGGCCGCGCGGTGTTCCGGTACGCCCAGCAGCAGCTCACGAAAGTACTCGACATCGGCATCGCCCAGCGGGCGCTCGCCCTTGAACTGGGCGAGGATATCCTTGGGCTGATCGCCGGTGATTTGCCATTGATACAGCGACTGCACCGCCAGCCTGCGCGCGGCGTGCCGGGCGCGGCTGATCTGGCGGGCCGTCAGGCGCGGGGTTTCTGGCTCAGTCATTCAGCTGCCGCAGCAGGCTGACCATTTCCAGCGCCGTCATGCCGGCGTCCCAGCCCTTGTTGCCGGCCTTGGTGCCGGCGCGCTCGATGGCCTGTTCGATGGTATCGGTGGTCAGCACGCCGTTGATCACCGGCAGGCCGGCCTGCAGGGCGAGTCCAGCCAGACCCTTGGCGCTTTCGCCGGCGACATAGTCGAAATGCGGCGTCGCGCCGCGAATCACCGCACCCAGTGCGATGACCGCATCGTAGCGCGCGCGCTTGGCCATGGCCTGCACGGCCAGCGGCAGCTCGAAGGCGCCGGGCACGCGCACGACCTCGATATGGGCCTCGGCGACGCCGTGACGCTTGAGCGCGTCCACCGCGCCCTCCAGCAGGCGCTCGACGATGAAGCCGTTGAAACGCGCGACGGCGATTCCGAATACCGCCTCGCCGACATGGAAATCGCCTTCAAAAACCTTCAGTTGTGACATGTCCCCGTTCCTGCATGATCGCGATGCAATGGGCGCGAATCATAGCACAGCCCCCGCCGAGAGGGCGCGCAAACGACGTCCGGGCGCGGCTGCAAACACCCCACGGCGTCGGCCTTGATTCGCGTTGCGCGTCGGCATACCGTTGGCGGCCTCGTCCCTTCTTCGGAATGTCACCCATGCCGCCGCTGCCCCCCGATGTACGCGCCCGCATCACCGCGGTCATACTGGCCGGCGGCCTGGGCCGACGCATGGGCGGGCAGGACAAGGGGTTGACGCCGCTCGGCGGCCGGCCGATGGCCGCCTGGGTGCTCGACCGCCTGCAGCCCCAGGTCGGCCGGGTCATCGTCAACGCCAACCGCAATCAGGATGCCTATGGGCGCCTGCTCGGCCTGCCGGTGGTGGGCGACCGCCTGGGCGGATTCCAGGGGCCGCTCGCCGGTATCGCCGGCGCGCTAGCGCAGATCGACACACCGCTGCTGCTGGCCACACCCTGCGACGGCCCGCTGCTGCCGCCTGACCTTGCCGAGCGCCTGTACCGCGCGCTATCGACTGCGCGCGCGGATGTCGCCGTGGTGCACGACGGCGAGCGCCTGCACCCCGTATTCGCCCTGCTGAGGACCGGCGTGCGCGGATCGCTCGAGGCCTTCCTCGCCGCCGGCGAGCGCAAGGCCGGGCACTGGCTCGAACGCACGCACTGGGTCGCCGCCGACTGCGCGGATATCGCCGACGCGTTCGTCAATGTCAACGACGCGGGCGCGCTGGCCGCTCTCGAAACCCGCCTGCGACCGCCTGCCGCGCAACGGAGCACCACGCCATGAACGCCCACCGTGAAGCCGGCTGCCAGGCCCCGCGCGACGACGCACTGCCCTTCGACGCCGCGCTTGCGCGCATAATCGATGCCATCCGCCCGCTCGCGGACCGCGAGCGGGTGCCCCTGCGCGCGGCGCTGGGCCGGATACTGGCCGTCGACGTGATCAGCGGCGTCGATGTGCCCCCGCACGACAATTCGGCCATGGATGGTTATGCGCTGCGCGCCGAGGATCTGCCGGCCCAGGCGGAACGCAGCGTTGCGCTGCGCCTCGTCGGCCAGTCGCTCGCAGGCGGCGGCCGCCCGGCCGCCATCGGCCCTGGCGAGTGCGCGCGCATCACCACCGGCGCCCTGATCCCGCCGGGCGCGGATACCGTCGTCGTCCAGGAAGCGGTCAGCGTGACCGACGCACGCGTCACGGTCTCCGGTACGCAGCGGCCGGGGCAGAACATCCGCCGCGCGGGAGAGGATCTCGCGCGCGGCACGGCAGCCCTGACCGGCGGCCACCGCCTCTCGCCCGCGGACCTCGGCCTGCTCGCCTCGCTCGGCTGCGTCGAGGTCGAAGTGCTGCGCCGTCCGCGCGTCGCCTTTCTGTCCACCGGCGACGAGCTGCGCGGGCTGGGTCAGCCACTCGCCGAGGGCGAGATCCGCGACAGCAACCGCTACGCGCTGTTCGGCGCCCTCGCCCGGCTCGGCGTCGACGCGTACGACCTCGGCACCGTCGCCGACCGCCCAGAGGCGCTGCGCGCGACCCTCGCCCGCGCCGCCGACGGGCATGACGTCATCATCAGCACGGGCGGCGTCTCCGTCGGCGACGCGGACCATACCCGCGACGTCCTCGCCACGCTCGGCGGCATCGATTTCTGGCGCATCGCCATGCGCCCCGGCCGGCCGCTGGCCTTCGGACACATCGGCGGCACCCTGTTCTTCGGCCTCCCCGGCAACCCGGTGGCGGTCATGACGAGTTTTTACCAACTGGTCCGGCCCGCACTGGGGCGACTGGCCGGCGGCCATACGCACGGCCCGCGAAGGCTTCGCGCACGCGCGCTGGAAGCGATTGGCAAGCGTCCGGGGCGCACCGAATTCCTGCGCGGCATCCTGCAGCAGGATATAAACGGGGAACCGTGCGTGCGCCTCACCGGCCCGCAAGGCTCCGGCATCCTGCGCTCGATGAGCCTGGCGAACTGCTTCATCGTGCTCGGCCACGCCTCCGGCCCGGTCGAGCCTGGCCAGTGGATCGACGTCGAGCCCTTCGACGACTGCATGTAATGCGGTAGCCGCACCATCCTGGCGCGCGTACGGCCCCGCGCGCACATTTCCGAAGCATGCTTCGCGCGCAGACCGCAACCGCGCGACCCACCCATGCGCATCGGCGGACAGCACAATAATTTCAATTTATTGGTTTAATAATTGCTAAATATCCGCGACCCCCATCGGCGGGCGGTCGAATCCGCGGGATCAATGGCGATCCCGAAAACAGACAACGGCGTTTCCCAAGCTGCGTGCCTGGGCGGCGCTTTTTTTTGTCCGCAATTTACGATCACTGGAGCCAGAATGAAAAAAACCACGATAAAAATCCAGCTCATGCGCGCCTGTCTCGCCCTCGGCATTCTGGGCGGCTGGCAGCAACAAGGCCTTGCCGCCACCGGAACGCCGTCCGCCGACGGACAGCTCGACCTGAATATCCGGCCACGCTACGAACAGCTTCAGCAACACGGCAAGAAAAATGCTACGGCGCAGACCGTGCAGACATTGCTCGGTTATCAGACCGGCATCTATCGCGACTGGTATGCCGGCCTGCAATTCATCGATGTCAGCAGTTTCGACAACCGCTACAACAGTCTCATCAACAAAAAAGGCGCGTATTCGGTCATCGCCGATCCCCAGGAAACCTCCATCAACCAGGCCTTCCTGGGATACCGCGGGCCGGCGCGCACATCCCTCAAGATCGGCCGCCAGATCATCATCCTGGGCGACGCCCGTTTTGTCGGCAACGTCGGGTTTCGCCAGAACATGCAGACCTTCGACGCCGTGACCCTGCACACCGGCGCAATTCCCGGCCTGCAGCTGTTCGCGGGCTACAGCTGGCGGGTCAAGGACATACTCGACCGCCTGGTGCCGATGCAGACCACGCTGGTGAACGCAGCCTACCGGGTCTTGCCGGGCAACACCGTCAGCGTGTTCGGATACTGGTATGCGAATACCTCGCCGCACCTGGTAACCGGTCAGGCGGGCTGCTTCCTCCCCGGCGGCCCCGATGCCTGCAACAACGGCATCGTCGGCGCAAGCTGGCACGGGCACACCGCGCTGTCGCCGACGTTCGGCGTGGATTACGACGCCGCCTATGCGAAGCAGCTGCCCTATCACGGCGGACCCGCGGCCATCGACGCGCATTATGCGCATCTTGCCGTGGGCCTGGGCTGGCACGCGATCACGGGACGCGTTGCCTACATGCTCATGAGCAGCAATCCCGACGGCACCTACGGCTTCCAGACGCCGCTGGCCACCAAGCACGCGTACAACGGCTGGGCCGAGGTGTTTCTCACCACTCCGCCGGCCGGCCTCAAGAGCTTCGAGTACTCCTTGGCCGCCAAGCTCGGCAAGGCCAAGCTGATGGCGGATTACTACCATTTCTACGCCGCGCGCGGGCAATCGAGCTACGGTGACGAGATCGATCTTTCGCTGACGGGGAAATTGCTCAAGCACCTGAGCGGAGGGGTGCAGTACGCCGATTATCGCGCCGATCATTATGCGGTCGACACGCAGGGCGCCTGGGCCTACCTGGATTATCACTTCAGCACCTGATCGCCGTCCGGCGGCGGTCCCGGACGGGCCGCCGCCGGCTGCCGTCAGTGGGTGACGTATCCGGTCACTTCCAGGCCGAAACCGCCCAGGCCGTGCATGCGCTTGGGCGCGCTCAGCAGGCGCATGCGGCGCACGCCGAGATCGCGCAGGATCTGCGCGCCGATGCCGTAGGTACGCAATTCCTGCGGCGTGGCCGGTTTCTCGTCGGGCGCGCTCTCGGCGTCGATCAGACCAAGGCTGCGGATGCGCTTGACCATCTCGCGCGGGTCCTCGGGGTGGCACAAGACCACCACCACGCCACCTTCCTCGCCCACGCGACGCAGGGCATCGCGCAGCGGCCAGCCAAGCGGCGAGGTGGTGAACGGGATACGGTCGTTGAGCGCGTCGGTCACATGCACGCGCACCAGCGTTTCCTCTTCCGGGTGTACCGGCCCGCGGCTCAGCGCCATGTGCACCGCGCGGCTGCCGAGTTCCTGGTAGGCGGTCAGCATGAAAGCGCCGAATTCGGTTTCCACCGCCGTCTCGGCGACGCGCTCGATGGTGTGCTCGTTGGCCAGGCGGTAACGGATCAGTTCCTCGATGGTGCCGATCTTGAGACCGTGCTCGGCGGCAAGGATTTCGAGATCCGGACGACGCGCCATGCTGCCGTCCTCGTTGAGTACCTCGACGATCACCGCCGCCGGCTCGAAACCCGCCAGCCGCGCGAGGTCGACGCCGGCCTCGGTGTGGCCGGCGCGCGTCAGCACCCCGCCAGGCTGCGCCATCAGCGGGAAGATATGCCCGGGCTGGACGATGTCGGATGGTTGCGCGTTGGGCGCCACCGCGGTGCGCACGGTGTGCGCGCGGTCGTACGCCGAAATGCCGGTGGTCACGCCCTCGGCAGCCTCGATCGAAAGCGTGAAATTGGTGCCGTGCTGGTCGCCGGTGCTCGCCACCATGAGCGGCAGATCGAGCTGCCGGCAGCGCTCGCGGGTCATCGGCAGGCAGATCAGCCCGCGCCCGTAACGCGCCATGAAGTTGATGTCCTCCGGGCGCACCAGCGAGGCCACCATCAGCAGGTCGCCCTCGTTCTCGCGGTCCTCGTCGTCGACGATGACGACCATCTTGCCCTGGCGCAGATCGTCCAGGATTTCCTCGATACTGTTCAGCTTCATTGGGCCGCCTTCAATTCGTGTCCGTCAGATAGCCGTGCCTGGCCAGCAGTTCGCGCGTGATCTCGCCACCCTCGCGTGCCGCCGACTCGCCGAGCAGCAGACGCTCCAGATAGCGCGCGATCACGTCCACCTCCAGATTCACCGACTGGCCGACGCGCGCGCGTCCGAGGGTGGTTTTCTCCAGGGTATGCGGCACGATGTTGATGTCGAAACGGGCGCCGTCGACGCCGTTCACCGTGAGACTGATACCGTCTACGCAGATCGAACCCTTCTCCGCGATGTAACGCGCCAGCCGTTCCGGTGCGCGCAGCACGAATCGCACGGAACGCGCTTCGGTGCGGCGCTCGACGATTTCGCCGACGCCGTCGACGTGGCCGCTGACGAGATGCCCGCCGAGACGCGTCGTCGGCCTCATCGCCAGCTCGAGATTCACCGGCGCCCCCGCATCGAGCGAACTCAGGGTGGTGCGCGACAGGGTTTCGGCGGACACGTCGGCGGCAAACCCGCCGGCCTCGAAGGCCACCGCGGTCAGACACACGCCGTTGACCGCGATGCTGTCGCCTAGGGCCGCGTCGGCCAGATCCAGACCGGTGGCCTCGATCGCCAGTCGCGCATCGCCGCCGCGCCGCTCGATCCGCCGCAGCGAACCGACGGCCTCGATAATGCCTGTAAACATGTCTCAGCCTCTTCGCAGTTGGGCGATCAGCCGCCAGTCGTCGCCGACGCGCCGCGTCTGGGTGATCTCCAGGTGCGTGCGCTCGCCCATGTTTTCAAGCGTCGGCAGCGCGAACACGGCGCGCGCGCCGCCGCCAAGCAGATGCGGGGCCACGTAGATCACCAGCTCGTCGACCAGGCTCTCGCGCACCAGCGCACCCGCCAGCGTGGCGCCGGCCTCCACATGCACTTCGTTGATGCCGCGCCGCGCGAGCAGGCGCAACACCTCGACGAGATCGAGCCCGCGGCCCTGAACGGTGGCCGCCACGCCCACGACCTCGGCGCCTCGCGCCTCGAGCGCGGCCCGGGTCGCCGGCCGAATCCGGCCTTCGGCGGCGATCACCAGCACCTGTCCGGCCAGCCGGAAGATGCGCGCCTCCGGCGACATCCGCAGGTCGCTGTCAAGCACCACCCGCAAGGGCTGCGCCACGGCGCCGTCGATGCCCAGCTCTTCCGGTTCCAGGCGCACGTTCAGGCTGGGGTCGTCGGCCAGCACGGTATCGATGCCGGTCAGGATCGCGTCGGCGCGCGCGCGCCAGCGCTGCACGTCGTAACGCGCCGCCGCATCGGTGATCCAGCGGCTCTCGCCGGAGGCAAGCGCGGTGCAGGCATCCAGGCTCATCGCGCTTTTCACGCGCACCCAGGGCAGGCCGCGCGTCATGCGGTTGATGAAGCCGGGATTGAGCGCCCGCGCAGAGGGCTCCAGCAGGCCGCTGCCGACCTCGATGCCGGCGGCGGACAGGCGCGCCAGCCCGCCGCCGGCGACCAGCGGGTTGGGATCGCGCATGGCCGCGACCACGCGCGACACGCCGGCCTCGACCAGCGCGTCGGCGCAGGGCGGCGTGCGGCCGTGGTGGCAGCAGGGCTCCAGGGTGACGTAGGCCGTCGCGCCGCGCGCGCGCGCCCCCGCCGCCCGCAGCGCGTGAACCTCCGCATGCGGCTCGCCGGCGCGGGCATGGAAACCCTCGCCGACCACCTCGCCGTCACGCACCAACACGCAGCCGACGCGCGGATTCGGGTGAGTGGTGTACAGGCCTCGCCGCGCGAGCTGCAGCGCACGGGCCATGTGTCCGGCATCGGCGGGCGTGAAGGCCATGTCAGTCGCCGGCGCGGGGCCGGTCGTCCTCATCCAGCAGCGGGATCTGATCCTCGCGCGCCGCCGGCGGCGGCTCGCGCTCCAGCCGCTCGATCACCTCGCGAAAGGCGGCGACGTCCTCGAAGCTCATGTAGACGGAGGCGAAGCGCACGTAGGCCACTTCGTCGAGCGCGCGCAGCTCGTCCATCACCCAGTCGCCGATGCGCTGGGCGTCCAGCTCGCGCTCGCCCTGGGCGAGCACGCGGCGCTTGATGCGGTTGATCGCGGCCTCGACCAGTTCGGTCGCCACCGGGCGCTTCTCCAGCGCGTGCAGCATGCCGCCACGCAGCTTGGCCTCGCTGAACGGCTCTCGCGCGCCGCCGCGCTTGATCACGCGCGGCAGATTCAGCTCGGCGGTTTCGTAGGTGGTGAAGCGCTCGCCGCAGTCCACGCACTCGCGGCGGCGGCGTACCTGGTCGCCCTCATTGGACAGCCGCGAGTCGATGACCCGCGTATCCGGATGCTGGCAGAAGGGACAGCGCACGGCGGCGGCGCGTCGTCCGGCGCCTTATTCGCCGTACACCGGGAAACGGCGGCAGAGTGCCATCGCCTGCTCGCGCACGGAAGCTTCGACGCGTTCGTCGCCAAGCTTGTCCAGCACGTCGCACATCCAGCCGGCCAGATCCGTGCACTCGGCTTCGCCGAAGCCGCGCGTGGTAGCCGCCGGGGTGCCGATGCGCAGACCGCTGGTCACGAACGGTTTCTGCGGATCGTTGGGCACCGCGTTCTTGTTCACCGTGATGTGCGCGCGTTCCAGCGCCGCCTCGGCATCCTTGCCGGTCAGCCCGCGCGAGATCAGGCTGAGCAGGAACAGGTGGTTGTCCGTGCCGCCGGACACCACCTCGTAGCCGCGCGCGATGAACACCTTGGCCATCGCGCGCGCATTCACCACCACCTGCTTCTGGTAATCCTTGAAGCCCGGCTCCAACGCCTCCCTGAAGGCCACCGCCTTGGCCGCGATCACGTGCATCAGCGGACCGCCCTGAATGCCGGGGAAGATCGCGGAATTGAGTTTCTTCTCGATCTCGGGGTTGGCCTTCGCCAGGATCAGGCCGCCGCGCGGACCGCGCAGGGTCTTGTGCGTGGTCGTGGTGGTCACGTCGGCGATGGCCACCGGGCTGGGATACACGCCGGCGGCGACCAGTCCGGCCACATGCGCCATGTCCACCATCAAGTAGGCGCCGACTTCATCCGCGATGTCGCGGAAGCGCTGCCAGTTGACGATGCGCGAATAGGCCGAGAAGCCCGCCACGATCATGCGCGGGCGATGCTCCAGTGCCAGGCGGCGCACCTCGTCGTAGTCGATCTCGCCGCTTGTCGCGTCGATGCCGTATTGCACCGAGTTGTAGGTCTTGCCGGAGAAATTGACCTTGGCGCCGTGGGTCAGGTGGCCGCCGTGGGCGAGACTCATACCGAGCACGGTATCGCCCGGATTGAGCAGCGCCATGTATACCGCGCCGTTGGCCTGCGAGCCGGAATGCGGCTGCACGTTTGCGTAATCCGCGCCGAAGAGCTGCTTGGCGCGGTCGATGGCAAGCTGCTCGGCGATATCGACGAACTCGCAGCCGCCGTAATAGCGCTTGCCCGGATAGCCCTCGGCGTACTTGTTGGTCAGCACCGAACCCTGCGCCTCCAGCACACGGGGGCTGGCATAGTTCTCCGAGGCGATCAGCTCGATGTACTCCTCCTGCCGGCGGGCCTCGCCCTCGATAGAGCCCCACAGCTCGTCGTCGTATCCGGCTATCCCCATATGAATCGAAAACATCGGCCGTCCCTCGGAAATCCTGACTGGAAAGGGCGAGCAGTATACGCCTATCCGCCGCCCCTCACAGCACGACCGGGCCAGGCCCGCTCAGGCCCGCAGGATCAGCGCCACCGCATGCGCGGCCACGCCCTCCTCGCGCCCGGCGAAGCCCAGCCGCTCCGTGGTCGTCGCCTTCACGTTCACCCGCTCGAACTCGACTGCCAGGTCCGCCGCCAGGTGCGTGCGCATCGCCTCGATGTGCGGGGCCAGCTTCGGCGCCTGCGCGATCACGGTGCAATCCACGTTGCCCACCCGCCAGCCGTGCTCCAGCAGCTTCTGCAACACCGCCCGCAGCAGCGCACGGCTGTCCGCCCCCGCATAACGCGGGTCCGTATCCGGGAAATGCCGTCCGATGTCCCCCAGCGCCGCCGCGCCGAGCAGGGCATCGCACAGCGCGTGGATCAGCACGTCGCCGTCCGAATGCGCCTTGAACGCGCGGTCATGCGCGATGCGCACCCCGCCGAGCATCAGATGATCGCCCGCCTCAAAGGCGTGCACGTCGTAACCGTGGCCGATACGCATGTCCATCATGCCTGCCGCTCCAACTCCGAAAGCCCTCTACATTACATGTCCAAAGGACAGACCACACCACGTTCGCTCTCGCTCAACGCATGCATACGGTTCATCAATGTCGCCTGAACGCCAACCGCCAGAGACCACGAATGCGATTGCTTGGCTATGGGGAATGAGGAGACCAGAGCGTGACGCCAGGAATGCACGTAACGATGTAACAGCCTTGGCGGCGCCATCTAGGCGTCATAGGAGACTTAATATGCAGTTGCCATGATCGCGCTGATGCAACCCGCTCATTCGCCGCAACGCGAGTGATTCACGCCAGGAGA
Organism: Acidihalobacter prosperus; assembly: GCF_000754095.2. Taxonomy (NCBI): domain Bacteria; kingdom Pseudomonadati; phylum Pseudomonadota; class Gammaproteobacteria; order Chromatiales; family Ectothiorhodospiraceae; genus Acidihalobacter; species Acidihalobacter prosperus. The sequence goes on along the minus strand of NZ_JQSG02000006.1, from coordinate 857,617 downwards.
TCGGCAAAATCACCCACGCCATAGGAGCAAGGCGCCATGATCCCACAACCGCTGATTGCCGTCGCTGACATTGGCGTGACCAGCGTCTGGTATCAATCCGTGCTTGGCCTCGGAAACGGGCACGGCGTCAACGAATACGAGCAGCTTATCCTTGGTGGGCGCATGGTCATGCAAATACATCGCCGGGATGCACACGAACACCCTTTTCTCGACGATCCGATGCGGGAACCCCATGGCAATGGGGCTATCCTCTGGTTCAAAACAGATCGGTTCAACGATATATTGGAGCGAATCAAGAACCCAAAAACCCATGTGCTGGAGGGACCGCATATTAACCGCGATGCCCACCATCGCGAGATATGGCTTCGAGGCCCGAATGGCTATGTGGTCGTTGTGGCGGAACCCATGAGAATTCGAACCTCACGGTCGTGAAATGCCGCATCACAGCCTATTCGGGAGAATCCACGACACGCTGCGTTTTATTCCGGAAACCAGGCTCCATCGCCTGACCGTATGTAGTCACCCGAATCACAGGAGGCTTCGGTGGGTCGGATCGTAGTGATGAACCACTTGACATTGGATGGGGTAATGCAAGCCCCGGCGCGCCTCGATGAAGATAAGCGTGGTGAGTTCACGCATGGCGGCTGGGCCAGATCGACTGCGGAAACAGGCGAAGAGATGGGGAAGGCGATGAACCGACGGATCGCAGCCGGAGGCGGCTTGGCGGGGTGGTTGTTTGGGCGCCTAACCTACGATGATCTCTTGGGATACTGGAACCGCGAGGGCGGATCGTTCAAGGAAGCTCTGAATAGAACACCCAAATATGTTGCATCATCCACGCCCTCACTCCCTTTGCCCTGGCCAAACTCGACGCTGCTACACGGCGACATCCCGAAGCGCATACAAGCACTCAAGAATCAAACGACTGGCGTTCTCGGCATCATGGGAAGTGGACAGTTGATTAAAACACTAATGTTTGCCGGCATGATTGACGAATACATGCTGATGATTCACCCACTGGTCCTCGGGAGTGGGCGCCGTTTATTCCCGGAGCGGCTGGAATTACCACTGACGTTGATAGACTGCGCCACATTGCCCGCCGGCATCGTGATTGCCACCTATGAACCACAAAAGCAAGGGCGTTAAAAAACGCTTCACTCCCGATGATCCGAACAGCGCCCCACCTATTGGCCACAACCACTGAGCCACGACATTGAACACTATCGCCCCCCGCACACAGGCGAAGCAAAATCACGGGACGCCATACTGCCGATCTTTGAAATGCATCTATCGCGATAATAATCGACTTAAAATCAATACCATGCCAAAGGCAAACCTTGTTGACCTAACCAAAAATCAAAGCAATCCATTCAATTCATGGCACAAGCAGATTTGACATGATCTCGGTAAAAACCGTTCGCGTCGTCGTCTCAGCGCTGCTCGCCATCGTCGCGTGGTTGGCGTTGCTGTTGCAGTTGCGCCTTTCCATTCAGTTCAGCCTCAGCAACGGCAAGTCGATCGCCAACGGACTCATCGTTTTTTTGGGTTATTTCACCATACTCACGAACATTTTCATGGCACTGGTTGGCACGGCCGGGGCATTTAGCTGGAAGTTCAAAACATCGGTTTGGCTATACCGCCCTCCAATGGTCGGCTGCGCAACAACCTCTATTCTGCTTGTTGGCATCGCCTATCACCTTCTTCTACGCGACATCTGGTCACCGCAAGGCGCACAGCTAATAGCTGACAACTTGCTACACTATGTCATCCCCATCGGCGCTCTTGCACATTGGCTATTCTACCGGCGCACAGATAGTCTGGCAGTTTGGATGCCTTTCGCCTGGTCCCTTTACCCCATCATTTACCTAGTGTACGCGCTCACGCGCGGAGAATTGTTGGGATATTATCCTTATCCGTTCATTGACGTCACCGCGCTGGGATACCAGCAGGTAATCATCAACGCGCTGGGTCTTCTGTCTGCCTTCGTCGCATTGGGCTTCGCCGTATTGGGAGTCGACCGCATCATGACTTCACGCAGTACGCAATGACCGTCCAATCAATCGAGGCCAGCTCTGGACACCACCGACACAACGAATGCAGATGAAGCACCTGCATCGGCAGTGTCTGCGCAAGGCCTATAAAAGCATACATTACCGCCCTTCATTAAAACGACATAACCATCTGCTAATTCTCCGAAAGGGTGAGCTTCACGCATACCGAATCAGTCACTTGATTAACGGGCGTGGTCACCTATGCTAAGTCGGCTTGTTCATGAAGCGCTTCGGACAAGCCATACGACCAACAACAACAAAAGGATAAAAAAGGATGAGAAAGCTGGGCTACGCTGCAGTGATCGGAACACTGGTTGCCACCACCGCCGGATGCGCCACCAATACGCCTCCGCTGGTTGCGCAGGACAAGACCTATACGACGCATGGGCAAAAACTCGTTTTTGGAGGTTCCTACGACAAGCACAAAAATCTGCTGACCATTTTAGTGAACGGCGATCCCGTCATGCGAGGCGAATTCCCGCCCTTCACGCCGAAAAAAGTGATGCATGGCACCTACAAGGGCATGACGATCGGCGCCAACTGCTACTTCGGCACCATCCTCAGCAGCAAGGGCGGCCTGGTCGGCATCATTGCCGGCGCGGTGCAGGACAGTCACGACAAAAGTGGCGACCAATGCAAGATTTCCGTCAACGACGGCCAGGCCGCCACGCTTTACTTCTAAATCGGTCGTTCCGGGGTGGCCTGCGGTTCAGCAGGCCACCCGCCCTTCTTGAAGGCGCGCGTGCCAATCACGGCACAGCCTCGCGCAACACGCGCCCGATCCAAGGCGGCTTCTCACGTCCGCACACAGCGCGAATTCGGGCGTTCATGAGTATCCGGCAGCCCAATCACATTGGTCTGACACGAGCGGATGCGCCACAGGCAAGCGGCCCGCGCATCGCCCGGCGCCACCTTCGATTCGATTCCGCTTATCACGCGATCATGGTCCATAGTCACGGTCAGACAAGCCGAAACTTCATCCACGTTGCGCACCGAAGCATTTTCGCCTGATCGGCTCCGTGCTGCCAGCGGTCCGCCCGGTCATTCCTCGGGTCGGCCGCTTGGCCTCAACCCCGGGCAGCCACGGAAACGGGAACTCATGATCATACCCGCCATCATGGTCTTTCTCTTGACCGCACCCTATCTCGTAGTGCGTGCGTTCGCGGCCATCGCCCGCCGCGATTGCGCCCCACACCCTCCCGCCGCCATCGGACTCGCCGCTCTGTTCACCTTCACCGGCATCGGCCATTTCATCCTGACGGAGCCGATGGCCGACATGCTGCCGCCATTCGTGCCCGCACGCGTGCCCACCATCTATTCGGCCGGGCTTCTGGCGTTCGTTATGGCGATAGGCTTTATCGTCAGGAAATACCGCCGCATCGCGGGCTGGCTCGCAGCCGCGAGCCTGGTTTCGTTTTTCCCGGCCAACATCTATGCTGCGATCAATCAGGTGCCGATGAAGGGCCATGCCTGGGGGCCGGTTTGTCTGTTGATCCGCGCGCCGCTTCAGGCTGTCATCCTGCTTTGGGCCCACTGGTTTACAATTCGACAACCCGGTGCGGCGGCCAGAACGAACGCATGGCGCGACGCCCCTGACGGTCGATGGATTAAAATTTGCAATGGACAACGTACTGCCTGACCACTTCAAGACCGAACGCCTGTTGCTGCGCAAGCCGGCTTACGCCGATGCCGCCGAAATCTTTTCCCGCTACGCACAGGACACGGCGGTCTCGAGGTTCATGACCTGGCGCCCGCTTGCGCGTTTGTACGAGGCCCAGGCGTTCATCGGGCAGGCCATCGACGACTGGGACAAGGGGACTCGCCGAGCCTATGTTCTGGAGCTTGCGCCGCGAGGCGACGGCCCCGTGGGCATGCTGGATGCACGCCACATCAACCGTCACACGATCGATGTCGGCTACGTCCTGGCACGCCCGCAGTGGGGCAACGGCCTGATGCCTGAAGCCTTGTCGGCGCTGACGGCCATTGCGTTGTCGTACGCCGCCATATTCAGGGTCCAGGCGACCTGCGACGTCGACAATATCGCATCGGCTCGCACACTGGAAAAGGCGGGCTTTGCCAGGGAGGCCCGCCTGGAGCGCTATCTGGTCCATCCGAACATCGACGATGCGCCACGCCCATGCTTCATGTATGCGCGATGCCGATAGCATGAAGCCGGCCCAGCACCGCGGCAGACAGGCTTGTCGGCCCGGAATATCCGCTAGATGGGTGGCGCAGCCGTGCCGGCGGCCGACCCGACACGGGTCGCGCCGCGGCTGGACATGGATGCGATAGGGTCCATGAACCTTCGCGCGCATACGGGCACACTGATATTTTTCTGCGGCAAGATGGGCGCTGGGAAATCGACTCTGGCGAAAACCATCGCCGATGAGATACATGCCGTTTTGCTTGTGGAGGACGAATGGCTGGCTGCCCTCTACCCGAACCAGATTGCGACGCTGGGCGATTACGCCCAGTACGCCGGCCGCCTCAAACCTCTGATCGGGCCGCTGGTGCAATCGATACTGACCGCCGGCACGGACGTGGTGATGGATTTTCCCGCCAATACCGTTGCCCAGCGGGCATGGTTCAGAACGCTGTTTACGGCGGCCAAGGCGCCTCACAGCCTGGTTTTCGTCGACATGTCCGACGAAACCTGTCTCAAGAGAATCGAGGCGAGGCGCACCCGGCAACCCGAAAGAGCGTCTACCGATACGGCAGAAATGTTCGAACGAGTCACGCAATACTTTGTCGAACCCGCACCGGCGGAAGGCTTCGACGTAACCAGAATTGACGAGCGTCCCTAGTCCGTCGGGCGCCTCTCCCTAGCCACGCGCGCCAGACCGACGCCCGTTCATCACCCTGCGAGCCTGCCATGGAATTCTTTGCCGAAATCCCGGACCCCGACACTTCCATCGACCACATTCGCCAGACCGTGACCATCGAGCGTCTACCAGACCTGTGCGCCTCGATCGAATCCGTGCTGTCGTCCACCCCGGACGGATACGGCGAGATCTACTGTGTGTGGGGCCGCTTCCGCGTCGCGCGCGAGCCTATCCATAATGGCGTACGCTTTTCCTTGCTGAACTGCCCTCATGCACTGGCGTGGACCGTGGCCCTGCACGAAAATCCGCGCGCACTCGTCGTGCACTGCACCATCGACGACAAAGCCGTCGAGCAGGAGTTCGCCGAATCCATCGAGCAATTCGTGGCGGATTTCGCGCAAGGCCTGGGTGACAACCCGTTGCGGAGCGCATGACAGAACGACACGCAGCGCGCATGCCGCATGACGATGCTGGTATAAAGGGAAAAACGCCTACGCAACGCAAACCGGGGGTCCAATGCGCTGGAAAGGCATTCATCACGTCGAGTTTTCGGTGCTCGAATATGAAAAGTCCGTCCGCTTCTTCGATGCCATGTTCGGCTGGCTCGGCTACAAGAGTTTCTGGACGCTCGACATCGGCTACCGGTCGACGTACTACATGGCGCGCCTCCCCTTTTTCCACAGCTATGTCGGCATCCAGCCGGCGTCGGGCGGAGACAGACTGGACCCGGAGCAACAGCTGCCCGGCATTCACCACGTGGCGCTGTGGGCCAGAAACCGACGCGAAATCGACGATTTCCACCAGGGATTCTTGCTGCCTAACGGTATCGAGGTTTCGGACCCGCCCGCCGAATACGCCGTCTACACGCCCGGCTATTACGCCGTGTTCTTCAACGATCCTTACACAGGCATCCATTTCGAACTCAGCCATACCCCGCTGATACCCTCCCCTTCCGCGTACAGGCGATGGATCGCAGCGCTCAAGGAGGAATGGAAAAAACATCCCGAATGGGACCAGCCGCCCTGGAAGGCCGCCATGCGCCGCCTGCCGCCCAAACCCGTAAAATAAACATTCCGAGCCTAGCGTCTGCGCGCTCACGAATCGATCCATCAGGCAAACGACATGTATTACATCCTCTTCTACGATTACGTCGAAAACATCATCGAGCGGCGCACGCCGTTCAGGCAGGCCCATCTGGCGCTCACCGAAGAATATGTCCACCGCGGCGAACTGCTGCTGGGCGGCGCGTATGCCGATCCGGCGGACGGTGCGGCGCTGATCTTCAAGACCGAGGACCGCAGCCGGGTGGAATCCTTCGTCGCAAACGATCCTTACGTGCGCAACCGTCTGGTGACCGGATGGCGTATTCGCGAGTGGACGGTCGTCGTCGGCTCGGCACTTTGAATTCCCGCAGCCCCCAACCCTCAAAGGCCGTCACCTTGCTGAACCAACGTCTACTGCACGCGAATCGCGACGACATCGACGCACTGCAGATGCTTCTGGAACAGGCACCCGGCTACTCGCTGACCATTCAGAACCGTCTGCCCGCGCCGGGAGATGCGGAACAGGCCTTGCTGGATTTGCCTCCCGGCAAGACGATGGACGATAAACATTTCTACGCCTACCTGCTGCACGACAACGTCATCGGCTGCGCCGACCTTCTTCGCGGCTACCCCGAACCCGATATCGCCTATATCGGGCTGTTGCTGTTTGCCGAAAGCCATCAGGGTTGCGGATACGGAACCCTCGCGCTGGAAAACCTACGTGCTCAGGCTCGCCACTGGAACTGCGGAACACTGCGCATTGCCGTCGTCGAGAAAAACACGCAGGCACTGAAATTCTGGCGGCGTGCAGGCTTCGCCGAGCTATATCGGACACCCGCCCCGGAATACACTGGCGACGCCGTCGTCATGCAGGCGACCGCATAACCCTCCCACACACCAAACGGCAGCGACCGCTATCGAGACGGACCCTCTCACCATGCCTGGCCCCCTCATCTGTGCCGTTATGATTCCCACATCCGCGCCTGAGGCCGCGGCAGCATGGTATGCCCGCATTTTTCCCGCAGCGGATCGCGAAACGCTTGAAATGGATGCCGTACCGATACTGCGTTTTCCCGATCTACAGATCGAATTCGTGCTTGCGGACGGCAAATCGCCTTCCGGTACGGCCGGCAGCATCGTCTATTGGTCGGTCGACGACTTCGCAGACGAACTCGCGCGTATTCTGAACCTCGGCGCAACGCTCTATCGCGGGCCATTGCGCATCGAAAACGGACAGCACATGTGCCAGCTGCAGGACCCCTGGGGCAACTGCCTCGGCTTGCGCGGGCCTCATACCGCACCGGTCGCGCCATGATCGTCGAAGTGGTGCCTTACGACCCGGCGTGGCCGGCGCACTTCGAACGCGAGCGACATGCCCTGTTCGAGGCGCTGCCCGCCGTGATCGGAGCCGTCCACCATATCGGCAGCACCTCGGTCGAGGGACTCGCCGCCAAACCCATCATCGACATGCTCATGGAAGTGCGCAGCCTGCGCGAGCTGGACGCCACCGCGGAATCGCTCGCCGCGCTGGGTTACGAGGCGCTCGGCGAATACGGCATTGCGGGCAGACGTTATTTCCGCAAAGGGGGGATGCGCAGAACGCATCAGATCCACGCCTTCGCGACCGGCGACGAAAACATACTCAGGCACCTCGCGTTTCGCGATTACCTGATATCGAACCCCGACGTGCGCGTCCGCTACGCGGAATTGAAAATCGGGCTGGCCGCCAGCTGCAACAACGATATCGACACGTACTGCGCCGGCAAGGACACCTTCGTCAAACATCACGAACAAAGGGCCCTGGCATTACGCGCGGCAGAACAGCGCGCGAAGCGGCGTGTCAATGCGCGCGACTGACTCGCCCCTGCAGATCGATTACCTTGCGGATCGACCGGAGCTGTTGCCGGAACTCGCCCGTCTGCAACATGCCGAGTGGGGGCGCTTCAACTCAGGGCGGACCCTCGACGAGCGCATCGCAAACCTCCAGCGCTGCAGTCTCGGGCGTACGGTTCCCACCACCGTCATCGCCACGCAGGGCGGCATCCTGCTGGGTTCCGCGATGCTGGTCGATCACGACATGAGCACCCGGCCGGACATTTCACCCTGGCTGGCCGGCGTGCTCGTCAAACCCGAGTTTCGTCGGCGGGGCATCGCGACAAGGCTCATCGAACGGATCGAACGGGAGGCCACGTCACTCGGGATTCCGACACTCCATCTCTACACCGACACGGCATCCGCGTTTTACGCCAAGCGCGGCTGGATATGGGTGGAAGACTGCGCGTACAGAAACGTTCGCGTGACCATCATGCGACGGACCCTGGCCGGGTAATCGCAGCGTTGGCTCGCCCCGTGTCGGCCTGCCGAATTTTTCCCGCCGAACCGACTGACGCAGCCGCATGCCGAACATATCGGCATGCTCAAATACCGGACGGAACCGAACGGCGCGTGCCTGCATCTACAGTATGCCGATCGCGTAACCGAATAATGCCGTTTCAATAAAAACCCAGGGCAGACCATGAACATCGACAGCCTCGACCACCTCGTGCTGACCGTGCAGGACATCGACGCCAGCTGCGCCTTTTACACCGAAGCATTGGGCATGCAGGTCGTCACCTTCGGCGCGGGACGCAAGGCGCTGCGTTTCGGTACGCAGAAAATCAATCTGCACGCCCACGGACACGAATTCGAACCCAAGGCCCGGCAGCCGGCTCCGGGATCGGCAGACCTGTGTTTCCTGACCTCGGTTCCGATCGACGAGGTCGGCCGCCATCTCGCGAGCTGCGGCGTCGAAATGCTCGGCGCTCCCGTCGCCCGGACCGGCGCCACCGGCCCCATCCTCTCCATCTACTGCCGCGACCCGGACGGCAATCTGATCGAGATATCGAACCGGGTGCCACACAGCGAAAAACCGACGTGACCGTAACCGTACGTCCGGCCAGCACGCACGCAAAATATGCCTTCAAACATGCGTATCGCTAGCTGGCCGGCGCCGTCTCAGCTGCCGCGAACTGCAGCGTCGCCCGCAGCCCCGGAGCGTTGTCCGCCAGGCGCAGCTCCGCCTCGTGCAACGCGGCGATGGCCGCGACCAGGCTCAGCCCCAACCCGCTACCGGGCGTGGAGCGGCTGGATTCGAGCCGATAGAAACGCCCGGTGACCTTGTCCAGCGCCTCGGCCGGAATGCCCGGCCCGTCGTCGGCCACCGTCGCCGTCACGCCTTGCGGTCCGGTTTCCAACGCGAGGTCGATGCGGCTGCCGGCCGGCGTGTGGCGCAGCGCGTTCTCGATCAGATTGGCGAAGGCCTGCACCAGCAGTTCGCGGTCGCCGCGCACGTGAATCCCAGGCGGGATGCGTGCGTGCAGGATATGGCCGGCATCCTCGGCGACCGGGAGGTAGGCGTCGAGCACCGTGTCCAGCACGGCGGAGAGGTCGACGCGCTGGAAGCGGCTGCGGCGCGCGCCGGACTCGATCTGCGCGATGCGCAGCAGCGCCGCGAAGGTCTCGAGAATCTGATCGGTCTGCTCGAGGGCGTGATCCACGGCGAGCCGATAGTCGGCCACGCTGCCCGCGTCCCGCCGCGCGGTTTCCAGGGTCAGGCGAAGCCGCCCCAGCGGCGTGCGCAGGTCGTGGGCGATGTCGTTGCTGACCTGACGCATGCCCTCCATCAGCTCCTGGATGCGCGCCAGCATCCGGTTCAGGTGCGTCGCCAGGGTGTCGAACTCGTCCTCGGTGCCGCGGACCGGCATCCGCCGCGCGAGGTCGCCGGCCACGATGTCGCCGGCGACGCGGTTGATCGCCTCCACCCGGCGCAGCGCAGCCGCGCCCATGAACGCGCCGCCGAGCGCGGCCAGCAACAGGGTTGCGCCCACGCCCCAGGCCAGCGCGGAGAGCCACAGCTCGCGCATCTCGTTGAGCGCGCCGGCGTCCTGCCCCACGAACAGGAACAGGTCGCGGCCCAGCGCCCGACCCTCGCCCTGCACCACGCGATGCTCGCCCGACTCGCCCTCGCCGGCGTGATCGCCGCTGCCTCGCAGCGCGAGCTGCTGCCAGCCTTCGCGCGGGCGCACGCCGGGCGGCAGATTGCCGGCGAGCCGCGTGCCCTGATCGTTTAGCAGCAGAAACCAGCCGCCGTGGCCATGCTCGCCCCGCGTGCGCGCGGCGATGGCACGCCTCAAGCCCTCCACGCCGCCATGCCGCAGCACGCTCTCCAGCGTATGGAAATCGGTTACGGTCACGGCGCGCAGCTGGCGCTCCATGTAGCCCGCGGTCTGCCAGTAGATCACCCCGAACAGGACGAACACCGAGGCGGCGAACAGCGCCGCATAGCCCAGTCCGGTGCGAAACCCGGTGCTGTGCAGCAGCCTACGCGGGCGCACGCAGGGCGTACCCGGCACCGCGCACGGTGTGGATCAGCGGCGGGTCGAAATCGCGGTCGATCTTCTGCCGCAGACGACTGATGTGGGTCTCGACCACGCTGGTCCTGGGATCGAAATGGAAATCCCAGACCTGTTCCAGCAGCATGGTGCGGGTCACCACCTCGCCGGCGTGGCGCAGCAGGTATTCGAGCAGGCGGAATTCGCGCGGCTGCAGTTCGATCGGCGTACCCCGCCGGGTAACCCCGCGCTTGACCAGATCCATTTCCAGGTCGGCGACGCGCAGCACGGTGGGTGCCTCGCTGATCGGCGGCCGGCGCCCCAGCGCATGCACGCGGGCGGCCAGCTCGGAAAACGCAAAGGGCTTGATCAGATAATCGTCGCCGCCGGCTTCCAATCCCTCGACCCGGTCGTCGACCCCGCCGAGGGTGGTCAGGAACAGCACCGGCGTCTTGTTGCCGGTCGCGCGGAGGGTCTTCACCAGGGTGAGGCCGTCCAGCAGCGGCAGCATACGGTCCACGACCAGGAGGTCGTAGCCCCCCTCGGTGGCGTGAAACAACCCGTCGCGACCGTCCGCCGCCACATCCACCACATGGCCGAGTTCCTGCAGCCCGCGAGCGATGTAACGCGCGGTTTCGGCATCGTCCTCGACAACCAGTACCTTCATCGCAGGTTTCCCCTGTTGCCGGAAGCAGTCTAGCGCATGGCACCCTCGTGCCGACGCGAATGCCGCATGAAAACCCGGGCGGCAACCGTCGCACGGCTGCCGCCCGGTTCGACTCAGTCGTCCTCGCGTTCGTGACCGTTCATGTCGTCCCGCTGGTACTCGTGATCGCCCACGGTATTGCGGTTCTTGTACTCATGCTCGTAGCGCATTTCGACGGCCTCGGCCTTGCGGTTTTCGAAGCGGTTTTCCAGCAGCTTCCCGCTATGCGCGTCGATGCCCACCTCGCGCAGGCCGTGCGCGGTCTGAATATCGAACGAATAGCGCAGCCCGGAGCCACCGTGTTCCCTTTCCAGTTCCGCGCTGCGGATCTTGCCGGGCGCGACCTGCATGGCCTGATCCCGCGCCTGCTGCATCGTCACCTTGGCCTGATCGGCCAGATGCTCGCCCGCATAGGCGGTATACAGGGCACCCGAGCCCAGACTCAGCGCACTGGCACCGATCAACGTCAACACGACCTTTTTCATTGACATGATTTCATCCTCGACAGTCTTGAGTTCCGCAATCCCCGGGCTTGCCGGGATGATCCGCACCCGCGGATTCACGGTGCCCAAGATGTCACAGGGAGTCTCAAGGCGGCCTTGCCGCCTGTTTACCAATTGGTAAACAAACAGCTGACACGCCGTTCGATCAACTTTCCAAACATGTTCGCCTGCGCATACCGTTCGGCAGGCGGGATACCTTGTCCACCCTGGCGCCGAATAACCGTACCCGCCGTCTTCAACGTGCGCGCACGCCGTTGAGGAAGATGTCGACCGCCGTACGGACGCAGCGCGCCACCTCATCCCCTTGCGGCACCCAGCCCGGCTGCAGCAGCGCTCGCAGATGCAGGTCGCCCTTCATCATCTCGAGCAACTGGCGTGCAGCCGCCTGCGCATCGTCGATGTTGGCGACGCCACGTTCGGTCAGGCTGCGTAGGTATCCCGCCAGCAGCGCATACGCTTTGACCGGCCCCTTTTCGTAGGCCTGGCGGCCTAGATCGGGGAAACGCTTGCCCTCGCCAATCACGATACGAAACAGTGCGATCGCCGGCGGGCTGAGCAACGCCTCGACGAAGGCGCGACCGACCACTTCCAGCACCTGCTCCGGCGCGTCGTCCGGCGTGGCCGCCGGCAGCAGCTTTTTCACGATGCCGTCGAGCTGGGCGCCGACGGCAGCGGCGAATAGCCCTTCCTTGTTCTCGAAATACTGATAGACCGAGCGCCGCGAACCGCCCGCGCGCTCGATCACCATTTCCAGCGAGGTGCCTTCATAGCCGTGCGTCATGAACAGCGCCGTCGCCGCCTCCAGCAATGCGTCGCGCCGTGCCTCGCCACGTTTGTTTGCCCCTGCCATCGGCCTTGCCTCGTGTGGATGCTTGACAGAATGGTACTGACTAGTATCATCTTAGCCAACGGTACCAGTTAGTACCATTTTGCCGCGGGCGTCGCGGCGGCAGCCCGCAAGGGAGGCGATATGGCAGACGAAATCCAGATGTTCACGAAACCCGGTTGCAGCCACTGCGCCAAGGCCAAGGCGATACTCAAGGCACGCGGCCTGAGATGGCACGACCACGACGTCACGGCTTCCGCCGAGGCGGAGGCCGCCGCCCGCTACCTGAGCGGCTCGCCACTGGTGCCGCAGATTTTTGCCGGCCGCCACCTGATCGGTGGCGCGGAGGAGCTGGAGCGCCTGGACACCGGCGGGCTGCTCGACCGCGTGCTGCAATCGGCGCTCGGCGCCCGTGCCGACCTTGAGTATCCGCATGGTGCCGCGCTCACGGACGACGTTGCCGATGTGTCGTTGGCCACCCGCATCCCGAAAAGCGATGGCACCCATGACGACGACCCGGAAACCTGGCCGCTGCTGCATTTCTACAAGGCCTTCTTCGGCTTCTGGCCGAACACCTTCGCCTATCTGCATCATTGGCCGGAGGCCTACAAGCTCTTTGTCTACTGCCACAATTTCTCGGCGGTCGGGCTCGGCCGGCAGATCCTGGGCGACGAGATGATGTTCGCCATCGCCTACAGCACCTCGAACGCGCAGGGCTGCAGCTACTGCCAGACGCACAGCGCCGCCATCGGCGGGCGGCGTTCGCTGCAAGTGGTCGCGGACACCCGCAAGGTGCTGGACCATGACGCACCCGTGGCGGGCGGACGCTTCGACGCCTACCAACGGCTGCTGATCGGCCTCGCCGCGCGGGCCTCGCGCAACACCGTCGGCACGGAGTTGATCGGCAAAATCCGCACGCAGGCGACCGCCGCCGGCCGCGACGTCGAGGCCGACCTGACGGGGACCTCGATGGTGGTTTCCGCCTTCGGCTTCCTCAACGTCTTCAACGACCTGGTCGGCATGGACATCGAGGGCGACTGGGCACGGAGCGCGCAGCAGGCCGGCATCGCGCCCGGCCGCCACGGCGTCGAAACCGGCAATCCGGACAATCTCGACCACCCCCTGCCCGACGGCGGTCCCAGCATGCAGGACATGCTGACCGCCTACGACGCACGCGTCGGCGACCCGGCCGCGTACGCCCGCCGGGAGCTGGGGCTGTATCCCGCCTGGATGGCCGACTGGCCCGCTCCGCTCGGTGCGCGCCACGCCTACCTTTACGGCGAGCTCACGGGCAGCCGCGATCACTGCATGCTCGAATCCGAGCTCAAACACCTGATGGCGCGGGTATCGGCCATCGCCAAGGGCCACGACTACCTCGCGGCGGTCGAGGCCTTCATCGCCCATCACGCGGCACGCGACAGGCCACGGGCAATCCGGCGCATCCGTGCATGCTACGCCGTCGCCATCGGCTTGGACGACGGCGCGAATCTGTTCACGCCCGCCGAACGCGCGGCGCTGACGGTGGCCTGGCTGTCCGCGCAGATTCCGCTGACGACGCCGCGCCGCTTCATCCTTCCGGCACTCGATCACTATGGCCCCGCCGCCCTGATCCACTTGTTCACCGTATGCGGCATCGCCTCGCTGCTGCAGCGTCACGTCGCCATCCACCCGCAGATCCTGGAGCCGGAAGTGACGGCGTTCCTGGCTCAGAACGGCCTCGAACGCGACACGCTGCGGCTGCGCCATCCGCTCGCCGGATCGCGGCCATGAGCGCCCTCGTCACACTGCTTGCGACACTTTGTTTCGCTTATGCCGCAGGCATTTTCACCGTATTGTCCATGATCGAAAAACCCATCTGGCCGCTGCTGCAAGACCCGGCGGACGAACACGTCAGGACCGCCACCGTTCGCCGCATCCATGCCCAGCTGCGCGAGCTGCTCCCACTGCTTCCGCCAACGATGAAAACCGTGATGGGCGCCGGCGCCGTCCTGCTTGCGACACAGGCCTGGCTGCAGGCCTTCGACGGCATCACCATCGCGACACTCGCGGTGTTCGTCCTGGGTATGCTGTATATCCTCAGGCGCCTGCAGCCGCGCATTCGCGCGGTTGCGGCCCTCGATTCAGCGGGCGACGCCACCCGGCTCCGTATCGCCACCGGGGAACTGGCCGCCCTGCATCGCGCCGGGCTGGCGGTGGCCGCATCAGTCCTGGCGCTGCAGATCGCGCTCGTCGCGACCATTTGACAAGCGCAGGCAGCGACCCAACGCCGATCGGCGCGCCATCCACTGGGCAAGCACGGCGTGCGCGGCTATATTGAAACGCATCCGAACGGCCGCTCAGAGCTCGCATGCGCCACGCTGGCAGGATCACGAACTGGATCGACGACAAGGGCTTCGGCTTCATCACGCCCAGCCAGGGCGGCGGGCAGGTGTTCGTGCACATCACGGCCTTCGATCGGCTGCAGGGCCGCCCGGCCCTGAGGGCGCGCGTGACTTACGAGCTCAAAAAGGACTCACGCGGCCGCACGCGTGCGGAAAATGTACAACTCGCCGACCCCGAGCCGCGCCAGTTCATTGCGCCGAGAGGGCGACCCGCCTCGCTCGCCTTGCCGCTGTCGTTCCTCGCCGGTCTCGTCGGCCTGTATCTCGCCGGCCGTCTGCCGCAAGAAATCCTGTGGCTGTATTGGATCGCCAGCCTGGTCACGTTCCTGCTGTACGCAAAGGACAAATACGCCGCACGCAAAAACCGCTGGCGCACGCCGGAAAACACGCTGCACCTGTTCGCCCTCGTCGGCGGGTGGCCGGGCGCCTGGATCGCGCAGCAACGACTCCGGCACAAATCCAGCAAACATTCGTTTCGCGCGATATTCTGGATCACCGTCGCCGTCAACTGCGGCGCCCTCGCCTGGATCCTGTCGCCCGAGGGCGCGCCCTGGCTCGAATCGATGCTGACGGCCTTGCACGCGCAATGGCCCCATCACGGCGGCATTCAACTCGCCCGCTAGACGCCGCGCGCCCCCGGTCGACGCCGAGACCGCCACATTTCCCGCAGGCCCGCAAACCCTCGTCATGGCGACAGAGCCGCCAGACGATCGATGACCGCCGGCCATCCCTTGCTCATGCCTTCGAAGGCCATCCCGCCGATAGGCGAGTCCAGATCGAACCCCCTGTGTTCCAGCCAAAGCCTCGTACCGGAGCCCTCCGGCTCTATGCGCCAGGTCACGGTCGTATCGAGCGTGCCGGGCGCAAACGAATAGGCGATCAGCTTGCCCGCCTCCACGGCAACGACTTCGCACGGCTGCTGCCCCCAGGGTCCCATGTCCAGACTGAAACGATGGCCCACCAGTGGACGTATGTCTCCCCTCGCCCACCATTTCGCCAGCCAATCGGGTTCGGTCAGGGCGGCCCATACACGCGCAGGTGGATGAGGTATGTAACGGTCCAATCGGATGACGCCGGGCTCGATCATGGGCGGTACCTCAGCAAGGCTGTCGTTGAGTGATTGCAGGCGAACATGCCAATACCGTTCAAAAGGATGCAGCCAGGTGCGGATCGGGGCTAGCGCCTCGGGTTGCAGGTGGTATATGCGGCGGCGCCCCTGCGTCCGCTCGCTCACCAGACCCGCCAGGCGCAGCGCCTGAAGATGCTCGGATATCGCCGGCCGGTTCTGCGTGAACGCATCGGCGATCATGCCGGCACTGCAGGGTCCATCCCGCAGGATATCGAGTATCCGCCGCCTGACCGGATTGGCGATCACGGTAAAAACATCTCGCGTGGCCATGCTTCGATAATACGTCGGAAATTCCCGACATATCAAGCCTGCGCGCCGCCCTGCAGGGCAGCGATGAGCGGGCAGGCTCCGGCTTCCGATTGTCCGGCGCAGCGCTCGACCAGGCCGGCGAGCGCCGCCTCCATGCGCATCAAGTCCTGCAGCCGCTCACGCACGTCGTGCAGGCGCTCGCGCGCCAGCGCGGCTGCCTCCTCGCAGTGGGTGCCGTCATCCAGTCGTAACAGGTGGCCGATCTCATCCAGATTGAAGCCGAGCCGCTGCGCGGACTTGATGAACTTCAGTCTGGCGACGTCGGCCTCGCCATACCGCCGAGTGCCGCCCGGCGGCCGCGGCGGCTCGGGGAGAAGCCCCTTGCGCTGGTAGAAACGGATGGTCTCGACGCCGACGCCGGCGGCCTGAGCAAAGCCGCCGATGGTCAGGGATACCGGTCTGTGCGCCATCGTCTGCTCCGTATTCGGGTACGGCATCGAGTCTACGCGATCGCGTCGGCACCGCCAGCCGCAGCCTTGACAGCCGATCCGCCGCTGGCTACGGATTAAGGCGGGTGAGTCGCCGCGCAGCCAGCCGGACACGCCCGCCCAACAACAACCACCAGGGGGAGTCGGCTCAATGGACAGAAAATACCTGTTCACCGCACTGATCTACGCCATCGTCGGCCTGATATTGGGTATTCATATGGCCGCCTCGCACGATCACGGCCAGCTCGTCACCCATGCACACATCATGCTGCTCGGCTTCGTGGTTTCTTTTTTCTATGCGCTTTGCCATAAACTCTGGCTGCACGAAGCGAACTGCCGCCTGGCCAGCATCCAGTTCTACGTGCACCAGGCCGGCACGCTGGCATTGCTCGCCTGCCTGTTTCTGCTCTACGCACGCTGGGTGCCCGAAGCCGTGCTCGGACCGTTGCTCGGCATCGCCTCGGTCACGGTCTTGCTCGGCATGCTCGCCATGGCGGTAATGGTGGTCATGCGGCGAGCACCCGCCACCTGAGGGCGGAGCGGCAGGCTCCACAGCGTCAAGGAACCGACATGAAACGACTGCCGCCGCTGTTCGGCACCCCGAACGACTCCAGCCGCCACCCCTGGAACCGCTCGCGGCACGCGCGGCGGCTCTACCGCGGCTATCTTTACCCCACCCTTGGCCTGGCATTGGCCGGCCTGCTGTTCAGCAACGCCTTGCCCAGCCGCCTGGCCATTGGTCTGGGTATCGCGGGTGGCCTCGTGAACGCGCTGTTCTGGCTGGTCTTCATCGAACTGAGCCACCGCGCCGGCAGCTACGACGACATGCGGGCGCGCGGTTTGGGCTGGCGCCTCGGCCTGTCCGTCCCCGGGCGATGGTCGATGGCGCTCCTGACCGGCCTGCTGTTCGGCTACTCCTCGCTCGCGCTCGGCCTGCCCTGGCTGGTCAATCTGAGCCTCGGCTCGACGACCCGTCAGATGGCCGTCGTGACCGGCTGGCACGTCGGCGGACGCCATAACTGCGCCGCCCCCGACATCGACCGCGCCGGCTTCCTCACCATGGGCGGCGATGCCCTGTGCGGCCTGCCCGACGTTCCCGCGCTGCACACCCCAGGCACGCGGCTGGCGCTGATCGGCCCCGGCACGATCCTCGGCATGAACATCGAGCGCGTGCGTATCGCAGCGCCGACACCGCCGCATACGCGTTGAGCATCGCGAAACACACGCCAACCTCCCCGCGCAAAACAACACGACGCCCGCACCGATCAAATGGATTGATCGCCACACCACCTCGGCCATAAATAGGTTCGATGAAACCGGAGACCAGACCGCAGGTCGAATGATTTGTGTATGAAAATCAGTTTTTTTTGTGATCTTTTATACACATTCCAATAGCGAGTGTGGGGTTTCGCCAAGAGACCACCCACACATGGAGGTTACGACCATGCACAACCATCCGGTTCGCATCACCCGTTCGATCCCGGCTCTGACCGCCCTGATGGGCGCGATGGCGCTTTCCATGGCCCTACCGGCTGCCCATGCCAGTATGCCGCCGCCGGCAAGCGCCGTCGGCAGCGTCGCCTCGCGGGCCCTGCTGGGTGAACCGCAAAACCCTAACGGGCGCTTCCTCTGGCAACACGCGCAAGGCATGCAGCCCACGACCGCGACCATGGTCGCGGTCAATGGGCTCAGCGCGCGCAGCCTGTTGGGAGACCCGCAGACGCCCGAGGGGCGTTATGCCGGCCAACACGCCCTGACGGGCATGGGCCAGACCAGTACGATCGCCATGGCACCTTCTGCGCTCGGCACCAAGGCGCTGATGGGCGACCCCGAAGCGCCGTGGGCGCGGTTCGGCTGATACCGCTCCACCCTCAGGAGCGGCGGGCATGGACAAGGGGCTTACCGGCGCCCGAGCAGGGCGCCGAGCACCCCTCGCATGAGCTGCCGCCCGAGCTGGCTGCCGATGCTGCGGGCAGCGCTCTTGATGAGCGCCTCGCCCACGGACTGGCGGCGGCTTGACGAGGACGCCGGCGCACGGGCGGCCGCCTCGGCCTCGGCGGCTCTGGCGCGTTCAGCCTCTTCGAGCTGGCGCCGCTGCGCGCGGCGGGCGAGTTCCTCATAAGCCGAATCGCGATCCTGTACCCCGGTGTATCGACCCGCCATGGGCGAACGCGCAACGACGTCGCGCCGCTCGTCGGCAGTAAGCGGGCCGATGCGCGAACGCGGTGGCACGATCAGCGTGCGCGCCACGGCCTGCGGACGCCCCTTGGCGTCCAGACTCGACACCAGCGCCTCGCCGGTGCCGAGGTCGGTCAGTGCCGAGGCCACGTCCAGCGACGGACTGGACGGAAAATTCTCCGCCGCCGCGCGGATCGCCTTGCGGTCCTTGGGCGTGAAGGCGCGCAACGCATGCTGCAGCTTGAGGCCGAGCTGGCCGAGCACGTCGTCGGGCACGTCGGTCGGGCTCTGCGTCACGAAATACACGCCGACGCCCTTGGAGCGGATCAAGCGCACCACCTGCTCGATCTTATCCTGCAGCGCGCGCGGCGCGTGTTCGAACAGCAGATGCGCCTCGTCGAAGAAGAACACCAGGCGGGGCAACGGCGCATCCCCGGCCTCGGGCAGTTCCTCGAACAGTTCGGCCAGCAGCCACAGCAGAAAGGCGCTGTAGAGCCGCGGCGCCTGACTGTAGAGCCGCGTCGCATCCAGCAAACTGATCACGCCACGCCCGGAAAAATCGCGCTGCATCAGATCGCTCAGGTTCAGTGCCGGCTCGCCGAAGAAGCGGTCGCCGCCCTGCTCTTCGAGCACCAGCAGGCGCCGCTGGATGGCCGCCAGGCTGGCCGGAGCCAGATTGCCGTACTGCTGCGAAAGCTCGGCGCGATGCTCGCCCAGCCAAGCCAGCAGCGCGCGCAGATCCTTGAGGTCGAGCAGCAGCAGACCCTGCTCGTCCGCGATGCGGAAGGCCGCGTAGAGCACGCCCTCCTGCGTCTCGTTGAGTTCGAGCAGATTGGCCAGCAGCAATGGGCCCATTTCCGAGATCGTGGTGCGGATCGGATGCCCGCTCTCGCCGAACAGGTCCCAGAACAGCACCGGCGACGGCTCGGCGCGATAGTCGGGAACGGGGATCGACGCCACTCGCTCCTCTATCTTCGGGTGAGGCGAGGCCGCCGCGGCCAGGCCCGAGAGGTCGCCCTTGATGTCCGCCGCGAAGACCGGCACGCCGAGGCGCGAGAAACCCTCGGCCAGAATTTGCAGGCTGACCGTCTTGCCGGTGCCGGTCGCGCCCGCGATCAGTCCGTGGCGATTGCTCATCCGCGCCAGCTGCAACACCGGCCGGCCCGATACGCCGCCCACCAATATCGTTTCGCCCAATTCCATGCCCGCTCCCCGGTTGACGGCGTACCCTTGCGCCTCCCGCAAGTATAGGAAGACCGGACCTCGCCGACCGAAGGCCTAGAACCAGGTCGCGATCAGGCCCTTCTGCCAGGCGTAGCGGGCGATCATCGCAAAGCACATGAACACGATCAGCGGGCGGATCAGGCGCGCGCCGCCGCGCACCACCATGTGCGAGCCGGCCCAGGCGCCGAGCACCTGCCCGACCACCATGACGCCACCCGCCAGCCACAGCACCTTGCCGCCCAGGGCGAACACCGCGAGCGAGGCCGCGTTGCTGGCGAAATTGAGCAGCTTGGCGCGCGCGGTCGCCGCCACCAGCGGCTGTCCGCGCAGGGCCACGCCGGCGAGCGCGAAGAATGAACCGGTACCCGGGCCGAAGAAGCCGTCGTAGGCGCCGATCAGCGGCACCAGCAATCTGCGGTAGACCGGCTCGCCCAGCCGTGGCCGGCGCTCGACCGCCCCTGCCTGCGGGGCCAGCAGGAAGTACAGCCCGATCGTGAGCAGCACCAGGGGTACGAGCACGTCGAGCACCTCGGGGTGCAGGAACTGAACCGCAACGGTACCCACGGCTGCGCCCAACAGCGCCCAGAAGAACAGCCCGCGGATTTCGCACCAGTTCACCAGACCGCGATGCAGCATGTTCAGCGACGCGGTCAGGGTACCGAAGCTGCCCTGCAGCTTGTTGGTGGCGAGCGCGTGCACCGGCGGCACCTGCGCCAGCAGCAGCACCGGCAGCGTGATCAACCCGCCACCACCGGCGAGCGTATCGACGAAACCAGCCAGCGCGGCGGCAACGAACAGCAGAAGCAGCAGATCGGCTGACGGGATGGATTCGATGCCCATAGCGGCTTCCGGGTGACGGCCTGCCATTCTATACCAGGCCGGGTCGCACGACGGGACCGCCGCCGGAATCGTTTTTTCGCCACTCTCCACCCCGCAACGCGGTACGGCCTGGCTACCCGCACGGGTCACAACGCAAGCCACAAAGGCTGCCCGCCCACCCTGGCGTCGACACCCCCGCCACGCCGCATGGCCCCTGAAACATCGACAACCAAGCCAAACAAATAAAAAAATTATTATTTTAACTTATCGAAAACCCGCGCCATCCCAGTGCGCGCAGAACGATAATTTCACGATATGAGTGCACGAAAAATCGATGAAAAAATAAATAGGCGGCGCCTCTCAATATCCAAGCCGCTTCAAATAAAGACTCGTATTTGGCACTGATATTGCTGGCTGACGACATCATCCGACCAGACAAGGAGTACGCGGCATGGGCGCCATGGCAGGCATCAATAAATATTCTGCAGCCATTATTTTTTCAACGGCACTTGGCGCCTGCCTGCAAACCGCGGCTGCGGACACCCATCGGCCGATCGATATCGCCAAGGTCAAGGCCGCGTACACGAGCAAACATGGAAAAACGCATGCGGTCGAGCTTGGGTCCGCGCAGAATTCCGTGGCCGTGAGCAAAAAAACCCTGAGCAAGCTCACCGCACCCGGCGGCAGTGCCGCCGCCGCGCTGACCAACGCCGTGCCCGGGTTCCAGGCGCACCCTGTCGGTTCGTACTCCGGCGCCAGCCGATACCAGATCCGCATCAACGGCACCCAGGTTGGTTTCGACGCGGCCGGTACGCCTGAAATCAACGGCCTGCAGATCCTGTTCGACGGCATCCCGCTGAACAACCCCACCGCCGGCTATCACGGCTTCGAGAGCAACGAACTGCCGATCGCGAGCATGTTCTCCGCGATCAAGGTCACCCAGGGCCCGGGAGCTGTAGCCGACCACTGGTACGACGGTGTCGGCGGAACGGTGAATTTCATGCCCCTCGCGCCCAGCGACAAAGCCTCCGCTGAAATCGAGGCAGGAGGCGGCTCGTTCAATTCGCAATCCCTGTCGACCAATCTGCAATCCGGCTCGATCGACGGCTGGGATACCGTGCTGTCCATGGGTTACACCGGGACCGACGGCATCCGCACCGGACCCACGCCGATCGGACGCACCGAGGCATCGGCAATCTTCGCCGAGACGCGCAAGCACTTCTCGGCCGGCAGTTTTACCGCCGGGCTTTATTACTACGGAGCGCTCGAACACCGCGCGCACGATCTGCCGGTCTATCCGGTCCCCGGCGTGAACGTGGGCGGTTACAACGTACCCGGCGAAACGCTGAGCCAGCAGACCTCCGGCTGGTACTACACCCCAAGCACCGCGCTGTGGAGCAAGCGCCAGTGGTATGCGGCCATCCTCGGCTTCACCAAGCTGACCGCCGACCTGTCGAGCAACGTACGCTTCACGGATACCACCTGGTACAAGAACGGCCATCGTTCCAAGCGCGCCATCTTCAACTACAACACCACGCGCACCAGCGGCCCGACCGCCTTCAACTACGATCCGCACAGCCGCTATTTCGGCAATCGCTCGGCGCTGCATGTGATGTTGCCCGGCAACGACGTCACGCTTGGCGCGTACTACATGCAGATGAACAGCCAGGCCCAGCTGATCGGCTACAACAGCTTCCAAGCCATCGCCAACGGTCAGGACATCTTCAGTTCGACGCCTGATTTCTACCGCAACTACACCACCCAGTGGACCGGTTCGAACGTCTTCCTGCAGGACGCGATCCACCCGATGCCGCGCCTGACCATTACGCCGGGCGTCGGTATCGAGCACTACGACGTCAAGGTCGTCAATCAGGCCCAGCAGTACTTCCAGATCATCGCACCGGGCAACACGACCGCGTACGTCAGCAACATTCCGGGGGCATCCGGCAGCTTCACCGAGCCGAATTTCAGCCTGGGACTCAACGCCGGCCTGACGCACTCGACGCATCTGTTCGCCACCGCGGCCAATAATTACCAGACCCAGACGGACAATTCCTACGGCGTCGGCGCATCCGAACCCGTGGTGCCGCCGTCCAAACCGGCCGAGGTCGTCAGCTATATCGGCGGCGTGAAATATCACAGCGGGAAGTGGTTCGCACAGGCCGCGCTGTTCCATACCCACGTCAAGGATCTCACCATTCCCTACACGCAGTCCGCCACGCAGACGGTCATCGTCGAACCGGCCTCCGAGACCATCCAGGGCGTGAATTTCCTGTTGGGCTACAAGCAGCCCGCCGGGCTGAGCGTGTACACCAGCGACAGCATTCAGGATGCGCGCGAGTGGACCTTCAACGCCGCCGGCGACCCGCTGAACGACGTGCCCATGACCGGCACGCCGAAATACAACCTGGGGTTCAATGCCGGCTATGGCTGGTACCGCGCCAATTCGTACTACGACCTGACCCTGAGCGACCGCTATCAGTCGGCGACCTACCTCGCATCCGAAATCACCTCGGCGCCGACCAGCACCCTGTTGCCGGCCTCGCAGGTCAACCTGGTGAATCTCCATTTCACCGATTCGACCACCGCCTTCAATCCCTACGTGGGCGGACTCAAGATGGTCAAGCTCGCCCTTGTCGTCGAGAACCTGCTCAACGTGAAATACAACACCATGGGCTATATCTCCTCGGGCAGCGCATACGGTCCGGGCAGCGCGGGCGACATCCTGGCGCAGCCGGGCGCGCCGCTGGGCGTGTACGGCTCGGTTTCGGCGTATTTCTGATGCGGCGACCGGCAGGTTCGACAGACCACGGCGAGATGGGGGCGGAATGCGCCACGTGAACAGTCCCACGGTCGGCATTACCACCTTCGGACTCTGCTTCGGGTCCGAAAACAACGACCGCTTCTGGCTGCCGCATCACTACGTCGATCAGGTGATCCGCGCCGGCGGCCTCCCGATCCTGTTGCCGCCGGCACCGGACTATCCGCTCGCCGCGCTCGTCGCCACCCTCGACGGTCTGATCCTGACCGGCGGCGGCGATGTCGAGCCGGCGCGCTACGACGCGCCCTGTCACGCAGCGACCGTGTACATCGACCCGGCACGCGACGCCTTCGAGTTCGCCTTGACACGCCAGTGCATCGAGCGCGACATACCGGTCTTCGCCATCTGCCGAGGCATGCAGGTATTCAACGTCGCGCTCGGCGGCACCCTGTGCCAGCACCTCGAACAACCGGAAGACTTAAGCCTCTGCGACACGCCGCACCGCGACCATCCGCGCGGCCCGATCGCTCACACCGTGGCCATCGACGAGGACAGCCACCTGTACACCCATGTCGGCCGCGCGCGCCTCTCGGTGATGTCCAATCATCATCAGTGCGTGGACCGCCTGGGCGAGGGCCTGCGCGTCTGTGCACGGGCGGACGACGGCGTGATCGAGGCGGTCGAATCCGTCAACGGACTGCGGGCCATTGCCATCCAGTGGCATCCGGAACTCGGCGGTGAGGATGCCGCGATTCAGGCTCGCCTGTTCGACGCCTTCCTCGGGCTGTGCGCCGAGCCGGCGCGGCGCCAGCGGAGCCAGACATGAGCGCACCGCTTTCCTCCTGGGGCGGCCTGACGCGACGCCTGCTGACGTGTCTGCTGCTCCTGCCCGGAGCCGTGCTGGCCCAGGGCCGCCCGGCCACCGTCGCCACGGCGCCCAACGTGGGCGGTTTCGGGGCGCCACAGACCGTCACCTCGTTCTCACCCGTCTACAACGACGATTCGAACACCGACATGCAGGCCTACAGCGTCATCTACACGCCGCTGATCTGGCCCTCGCCCGAGATCACCGTCGACTGGAAGCTCGGCCTCGCCGAATCGGTGCACTACAACCCCCAGCGCACCGTCGTGACCGTCAAGCTCAAGCCGCGCCGCTGGACCGACGGCACCCCGGTCACCGCCGCCGATGTGGTCTACACCTGGAAGCTGATCGAACAGCAGGGCAGATCCTATGGACTTTACGGCGTCGGTGGCATGCCCTACGTCATCCGGCGGGCACAGACCATTTCGGCCGACACGGTGCGCTTCACGCTCAAGCACCCGGTGAGCGAACACTGGTTCACCCTCAACGCCCTGTCCCAGCTCTATCCGCTGCCCGCCAAGGCCTGGGGACAACACAGCAACACCTACTTCCGTAACCACGAGACCGACATGCAGCTCATGCGCGTCTCCGACGGGCCCTATCGCCTAGACCGCTTCGTCCCGGGACGCTACGCACGCTTCTCCGTCAACCCGTATTACCCGGGCAAACTGCCGGTTCGTCATTTCGAGTTGCGCTTCTTCACC
This sequence comes from Acidihalobacter prosperus, assembly GCF_000754095.2. Classification (NCBI taxonomy): domain Bacteria; kingdom Pseudomonadati; phylum Pseudomonadota; class Gammaproteobacteria; order Chromatiales; family Ectothiorhodospiraceae; genus Acidihalobacter; species Acidihalobacter prosperus. Next base: position 832,501 of record NZ_JQSG02000006.1, on the reverse strand, counting down.
GACTGGACCACCCAGTTCTCCGCGCTCAAGACCGGCGAGCTGCAGATCGGCGAAATACCCACCCCGCTGTACAGCGCCCGGCGACTCGTCGCGCACCTGCCGAGCTACGCCAACGTTCCCGGCAAGGCAGGTTTCTATCCCTACGAATTCCGCATGATCCGGCTGAATTTCCGCAATCCGAAGATCGCCTTCATGCGCGACGAAAAGGTTCGCCAGGCACTGCAGTTGACGATCCCGCAGCAGGCCATCATCGACGTGGTGTTCCACGGCCTTGGCGCGGCGAGCTTCACCGCCGTTCCGCCCGTGCCCGACACCTATCTTTCGCCGTCGATGAAGGATATGGACGAGCACCCGAACCGCGAGTACGACCCGGCCAAGGCCGTGCGTCTGCTCGATCAGGATGGATGGAAGGTGCACGATGGCGTGCGCGCCAAGGACGGCAAACGCCTCGAATTCACTCTGCTCTATCTCACCGGCAGCCGCGCGCAGACCGAGGAGGCCGACATGCTCAAGGCCTCCTGGCAAAAGCTCGGCGTCGTGGTGCATCTCAAGCGCATGCCACAGGCCACCCTGCTCGCCACCGTGCGCAGCGGAAAATCCGAGGCGGCCATGCTGCTCTGGGCCTATGCACCCAATATGTACCCGTCCGGCGACGGCCTGTTCAACGCCAGCGGCGTGCTCGCCAGCGGCTTTCACGACGCCGCACTGGACACCGCCATCAACGCCTCCATCCAGCCGCACGGCCGCGAGGCGCTATGGCACTATGAAGCGTTGCTGGCAAAGCAACTGCCGGTGCTGTTTCTGCCCGTTCCCGGCTATCAGGTCAGGCACGACGCCTGCCTGAGCGGAATGCGCGACTACCTCAACCCCGCGGCCTACATCGCGCCGCAGGCACTACGCTGGAAGATCCCCGGCGGCTGCATGCAACACAGCTGACGTCCGGCATGCTTTCTGCTTATTGCAGACGTCACCCATCGTCCGACAAGGAGGTTTCCATGCCAGCATGCCGCAAGACCCCACGCTTCATCCGTACACTCTCGACTCTCGCCTGTCTCGGCGCATTGGCCAGCACCGGCACGACGATGGCCAAGAGCACCGACGTCGTCGTCACCACGCCCAATGTCGGCGGCTTCGGGGCGCCGCAGACCGTCACCTCGTTCTCGCCGCTGTACAACGACGTGTCGAACACCGACATGCAGGCCTACAGCATCCTCTACACGCCGCTGATCTGGCCCTCGCCCGAGATCACCGTCGACTGGAAGCTCGGCCTCGCCGAATCGGTGCACTACAACCCCCAGCGCACCGTCGTGACCGTCAAGCTCAAGCCGCGCCGCTGGACCGACGGCACCCCGGTCACCGCCGCCGATGTGGTCTACACCTGGAAGCTGATCGAACAGCAAGGAAACGGCTACGGCCTTTATGGCGTCGGCGGCGTACCCGAACTCATCAAGCAGGTCGCCGCCGTTTCGGCGGACACCGTGCGCTTCACGCTCAAGCACCCGGTGAGCGAACACTGGTTCACCCTCAACGGACTCTCCCAGTTCTATGCCTTGCCCGCCAAGGCCTGGGGACATCACAGCAACACCTATTTCCGTAACCACGAGACCGACATGAAACTCATGCGCGTCTCCGACGGACCCTACCGGCTCGACAGTTTCGTCTCCGGGCGCTATGCGCGCTACTCCGCGAATCCCGATTATCCGGATTCGCCGGCGGTGAAACGCTTCGAACTGCGCTTCTTCCCGGACTGGACCACCCAGTTCTCCGCGCTCAAGACCGGCGAGCTGCAGATCGGCGAGGTGCCGACGCCGCTGTACAGCGCCCAGCACCTCGTCGCCCACCTGCATACCTTCGAAAGCGTACCCGGGAAACCCGGTTTCCTGCCCTATGAATTCCGCATGATCTGGCTCAACTTCAAGAACCCGAAGATCGCCTTCATGCGCGACGAAAAGGTTCGCCAGGCGCTGCAGATGGCCATTCCGCAGCAGGCCATCATCGACGTGGTGTTCCACGGCCTCGGCGCGGCCAGCTTCACCGCCGTTCCGCCCGTACCCGACACCTATCTCTCGCCGGCGATGAAGGCCCTGGACTCGCATCCGAACCAAGCATACGACCCCGCAAAAGCCGCGCGCCTGCTCGCAAGCGACGGCTGGACCATGCATGACGGCGTGCGCACCAAGGACGGCAAACGCCTCGAATTCACCCTGCTCTATCTCACCGGCAGCCGCGCGCAGACCGAGGAGGCCGACATGCTCAAGGCCTCCTGGCAGAAGCTCGGCGTCTTGGTGCACCTCAAGCGCATGCCACAGGCCACCTTGCTCGCCACCGTTCAACCCAACGGACACTGGGAAACGGCCATGCTGCTGTGGTCCTATGCCCCGGACTTCTATCCTTCCGGCGACGGTCTGTTCAATACCGGCGGCGGCGCCAATTTCGGGCAGTACTCGAATGCCGCGCTCGATGCCGCCATCAACGGCTCCACACAGCCGCACGGCCGCGAAGCCTTGTGGCACTACGAAGCCTTGCTGGCGAAGCAGTTGCCGGTGCTGTTCCTGCCTGTGCCCGGCTACCTGGTCAAATCCAGCGGCTGCCTCGGCAATATGCGCGAATACCTCAATCCCACGGCCTACATCGCCCCTCAGGCGATCGACCTTAAATCCTCCCCGGCCTGCGCTTCAGCAGGCTGAACCCGTCGTCCGCCGGCTTGGCCGCCGGCGGACGACCTCACCCGAAAAACAACCGGATTCGCTGCAAGGCCTATCCGAACATTCAATAATATTTTCTTATCTACCGTTTTTTTGATCCGCACCGCATTGGTGCCGCACACCCCCATATGTATCCAAAATGTGCGCATCGACCACCGCGAAATTCGCCAAATAATAATTATTAACATTCAAAAAACGTTCACAACCCCGTCACGGCAAACGCGCGCGCCGTTCTCTCATAAGCTGGCACGATCGATGCTTTGCGAATCCGCAACTATCTGGCCGCCGAGCCGGATATATCGCTCCGGCCAATATCCGGAAATGCGATTTAATCAAATTCAATTACAGGAGTTGCCATGGAATTCATCACGCATCTGATCAAGCTGTCGGGCGGTTTGCCGATCATCATGGCGCTGCTGTTGCTGGTGGCGGTGGCGGTGATTTTTGACCGGCTGTGGTTTTACTACCGGGTGCTGGGTGCGGGCGGTCGGGTGGAGGAATCGCTCAAGGCGCTGGGCTACCGCGACGTGCGCGGTCTCAAGGCGCTGGGCGAGGATTATTCGCACACCCTGCAGGGGCGCCTGATCCTGCAGGCGGTGGCGTCCAAGGCCGAGACGCCGGACGCACTGTCGCAGCACCTCGACGAGGAAGTGCTGTGGTCGATGCCGCGGCTGGACCAGTACCTGTGGCTGCTGGACACGGCGGCGACCTTAGGTCCGCTGCTGGGCCTGTTCGGCACCATCATCGGCATGATCGACACCTTCAACGTGCTGGGCAGCTCCGGGGCTGCGGTCAAGGCCACCGGGGGCATCGCCGACGCGCTGGTGTCGACCGGGATGGGTCTTTTCATCGCGATCATCTCGGTGCTGTTCCTGAACCTGCTGAACAAGCGCCTGCGTCTTGCGATGCACCAGCTCGACCTGATCCGCCTGCTGCTGATCAACCGCCTGCACGGCGAGGGCGTCAAGGCGCACGGCGAGGCCGGCGCGGAACACTTCGAGACGCGCAGCGCGCTGGGCGCGCACCTGGGGCTGGGCGACACGCGCAAGGCCGAGGGCGTGTGAGATGGATCGCTCCCGCTACTTCGAGCATCAGGAACCGCGGCTGAACATCATCCCGATGATCGACATCATGATGTTCCTGCTGGTGTTCTTCGTGCTGATGGTGCTGCACATGATCCCCAACACCGGGGTGAAGCTGCACCTGCCGAGCGCGAGCACGGCGACCAAGCTGCCGCACAAGAGCGTGATCGTCGGCGTGACCGACAAGGGCGCGGTGCGCTACCAGGACCACACGGTGACCCTGGACGCGCTCAAGCAGGCGCTGTCGGCGCTCAAGGACAAGGCCACGGTGAGCGTGATCATCGCCAGCGACGGCAAGGCCACGGTGAAGGAGCTGACCGGGGTGATGAACGCGGTGCGCGAGCTCGGGATCAGCAAGATCGGCCTGGCCACGCGCGCGGGATCTCCGGCGGGCGCCGGCAAGACCGCCCCGGCCGCCGCGCCGCCGACGGGTAGCGCGGCGCCATGAGCGCGCTGGCGCCGTCGCTCGGGCCGTGGTCGCCGCCGCGGCTGGGCCTGCCGCGGGCGTTCGTGCTGGCGCTCGCGTTCGAGGTGCTGATCGCGGTGCTGCTGCTGTGGCCGTGGCACCACGCGCCGGCGCCGCCGCCGCCGGCGAAGCCGCAGCAGGTGACCACGGTGCAGTTCGTCAAGCTGCCGCCGCCTCCGCCGCCGCAGCCGGTGGTGCAGCCCAGGATCGTGCCGCCGCCGCCGATCCCCAAGCCGCAGATCGTGATCCCGAAGAAGCCCAAGCCCAAGCCGGTGGTGCACCACAAGCCCAAGCCCGTGCATCACGTGATCCACAAGCCGCGGCCGGTGCATCACAGGCCCAAGCCGATCGTGCATCACAAACCCAAGCCGGTGCCCAAGCCCAAGCCCGCGCCGCATCCGCACGTGGTGCCGCACCCGGCGCCGCAGGCGGTCAAGTCGCCGCTGCCGGCACCGAAGGTGGCGCCCGTGTCCGGGCCCAGCCCGTCGGCGATCGCCGCCTACAGCCAGGCCCTGCACGTGCTGATCCAGAACAACGTGCAGGTCGGCGAGATGGTGCGCCAGCTCGGCCTGTCCGGCAGCGTGCGGGTGCGCTTCGTGCTCGGCCCCCAGGGCGGCGCCGCGCAGGACGTGCACATCATCTCCGGCGGCGCCAATCCCCTCATCCGCCACGACGCGCTCAAGACCGTCGGACAGCTCAGCTACCCACCGTTCCCCAAGGCCTTCGGCAAAGCACACCGTACCTTCGAGGTCGTCGTGCAAGTCAACGCCAGCGGCTGACAGAGGATGGCTGGCACAGCCGGGCGAAGCCCGGCCAATACGGAGATCCCTTCTGAATGGTTTGACACACCCTCTAAAAGATCGGTGCAAAACCAACCGACGCATTGAGGATGAAACACAAAGCCGGGCAGGCGTTTCAAATAAAAACGGGGGTAACCGCGATGATTCATACATGAGGTGAAAAAAACAGATGAAATCCATTTCCTCTCACGCATCGGCGATAGCCCTGCTGGGTGCGCTGGGCATCATGCTGCCGGGCCATGCACATGCCGCAGATTCGACCGACACCGGGAAAACCACAAGCGCCGACACAAAGCCCATCAAGATTAAAAAGGTCACCAAGGAATACGAAAAACTCATTGCCGCCGAGCGCAATATTCCGTCGGTGGTCAATTCGGTGCCGCAGGACAGCATCAAGCATGCGAGCAATTCAAGCTCGATTTATTCGCTGCTGAACGAAACCCCGTCCGTCAACGAATATCAGCAGAATATCGGGCCCAACACGCCGGTGCTCGTGGTGCGTGGCGTGCGCATGAGCCAGCTCGCGCAGACGCTGGACGGCGTGCCATTGCAGGACATCCTCTACGGCGGCCAAGGCTCGTTCCTGAGCTTCAATGTCGGCAACGTGATTACGCACGGGGAACTGGACTCGATCAACATCTACCCCGGGGTTGCGCCGCCCAGCCGAGAAGGTTTTGCGACCGTCGGCGGCACCATCGCCTACACCACCCGCAAGCCGACGCGCAAGCCGTATGCGGAATTCGCCACCAAGATCGGCTCCTTCGGCACCAACGAACTCTCGACCGATCTCAACACCGGCTCCATGGGCAGCGGCCCCGATGCCGCCAGGGCGCTGCTCTACTACGCTCACACCAGCAGCGACGGCTATATCCAGCACACGCCCTCCACCTACGACAACTTCATGCTCAGCGCGCTCAAGCCCTATGACGAGGGCATGTCGCAGCTCTCGGCGGTGATGCTGGCGAGCCGGGGACGTTCGGTGGTGCAGACCGCGCCGACGCCGACGGCCTGGCTGCAGGAATACGGCCAGCTTTACAACCCGCCGGCCTCCGATACCTTCTCCGAGCAGATCAACAAATACTACGCGATGATTCTCGGCGACCGCACCTATATCAATCCCCATCTGATGTTCAAGGGTGACATCTTCGATATCTACCGGACCGGGTATTTCAATTCCTGGACCAACCCGAAGTACATCACGCTGTCCTACCCGTATCAGGTCAATTTTCAGGCACCCTATTTTGGTTATGGTCCCATGGGACCGGGTACCGGCATCTACAACCCGAACCACTTCACCTACAACCCGGCTGCCGTCTTCGGCACGGCACAGGCCGGCGAAGCCGCCGTCGTGGGCAACAACGCCAACAACACCTTCGGCCTCAAGGGATCGACCTTGCTGCTGCTGCCGCACAATGCGATCAAGCTTGGCCTGATGGGAGTCCGCGAACGCGGCTGGGGCAGCCAATATGTCTACGGCAATCTTCAGATGCCGCAGATCAATGGTTATAACTCTCTGGGCGACAATAGCGCCTACGACCTGCGCAGCGTGTACAGCGGCTACCTGCAGGACAAGATCACCCTGATGAATGGCAAGCTGCACATCGAACCCGGCTATACCTACTCGGGTGTCAATACCGTCGCCTATCAGCCATGGAGCATTTACGATGCCACCGGCACAGCCCCAGCGGTCAAACTGGACAGCTGGTACACCGTCGGCACGCCCTATCTTGGCGTCGCCTACGATCTACGTAAGGATCTAATCGCCTACGCCAGTTACGGCAAGGGTGCCCGCTACTCGCCAGTCAACGACTTGGTACAAGGCATCACTGGACAGGGTGTCGCACCGGCACCGGAGATCGTCAACATGTACGAGGCCGGCATCCGCTACGATACTCCGCGCGCTTACGTCAATTTCGATGCATACCTGCAGGAACAGAAGGACATGTTCTCCTTCTACATCAACTACACGACGGGCGCTGCGCAGTATGAGAACGTCGGCAAGGAGCGCATGCAGGGTGCGGAACTCAGCGGCGCCTACAAGTTGACACCCGCCGTGGAGCTGACCGCCAATACCTCGTACACCGACGCGCACTACGTCAACGGCTTCTGGGCGTTGATGACGCCGTTCGAGGGGCAATACGGCTATGCCTTCGCCGGCGACCACGTGCCCTTCGTGCCGGCCTGGACGGGCAACCTCGGCATCAAGTACGACAAGAACGGCACCTACGTCAAACTGTCGACGCACTACACCGGCCGCATGCACTACGTCTACACCCTGGGGCCGAACGAAACCCGTACCTACCAGGGAATCGGGCTGGCGGATGCCACGGTATCCTCGCCCAACACCTTCGGCGGGTTCTGGATCTTCGATCTCAAGGCCTCGCAGAAGCTGCCGGTGCACATGAGCTATCTCAAGCAGATCAAGCTCACCCTGAACATCGACAACCTGTTCGACAAGCAGTACTACACCCACTACTACAACATCTACAAGGAATACGACTTCGCTGCCGTGGGCACGCCATATGATGCGGCCTACCCCGGCATGCCCCGCTACATCAGTCTGGGGCTTTCGGCGAAGTTCTCCTAAGGCAATACCGCCGGCGCGTGCCTCGCGCGCGCCGGCGGTCAAGGTCGATGACGTTTACTCCCCCCGGGAGCGGTCATAGACTCGAACGAATTCTGCGGCCGGACATTTCACCATGCATTCACGACGACTCCTCGAATCCCTGTTCGCGGCGGGCTTTCTGATCGCCGCCCTCGCGGGCCACGACGCCCATGCGGCAGACCCCACGCCCCGGCACGGCGGCACGGTGGTCACCGTCCCCGGCGTCGGCGTCGCGCCGCCGGCGGCCGTGAACGGTCTCAATCCGCTGCTGTCCTCATCGCTGTACAACGCCCAGGCCGCCGGCCTGATGTATCTCGGCCTGCTGTACATCGACCGGCACCTCAAGATCGACTACACGCGCTCCGTCGCCAGCGGCATCCAGGTCTCGGCCGACCGGACCGTGTACACGGTCACGCTGCACAAGCGCTATCGCTGGTCGGACGGCCAGCCGGTCACCGCCGAGGACGTGGCCTACGATTACCACATGATCGAAAAACTCGGGCCGAAGTTTCCCAACTACGGCACCGGCGGCATCCCGACCCTGGTCAAATCCTTCGAGGTGCTCGGACCCTATCGCTTCCGCATCACCCTCAAGCGCCCGGTCAATGCGGACTGGTTCGAGCTCGACGGTCTCGGCCTGCTCATGCCCTTACCCAAGCAGACCTGGGAACACTACAGCGTCAAGACCATGTTCAACCACATGGTCGACCCGAGCTTCTTCCAGGTCGTCGATGGGCCGTTCAAGCTGCAGTCCTTCGTGCAGGGACGCTACGTCAGCTTCGTGCCCAACCCCAAATACACCGGCCCCAACCCGCCCTACATCGACCGTCTGGTGCTGCGCTTCCTGAACACCCCGCAGGCCGTATTCGCCGCGCTGCGCACCGGCGCCATCCAGATCGGTACCCTGCCGCGCTCGCTGTATCCGGCCCGCGCCCAGCTCGCCGCCCTCGGCACCTATGAGATCAAGGGGTTGTGGGGCTTCAACTACATGGGCTTCAATTATTCCAACCCGAATCTCACCTTCATCCACGACGTGCGCGTGCGTCAGGCCATGATGCATGCCATCGACCAGCCGCTGCTGGTCAAGCTGGAAGATTTCGGCATGGGTCAGCGCGACTACGGCCCGGTGCCGGTCGATCCGCCCACCTTCCTCTCGCCCCACGCGCGCAAGATGCTGGACTCCAAGGTCTACGACCCCGCGCTCGCCGACCGGCTGCTCGACGAGGCCGGCTGGAAGCGCGGCCCCGGCGGAATCCGCGAGAAGGACGGCCACAAGCTCGCCTTCACCCTATACGTGCAGGCTGGCCGTACCCGCGGCCCGACCCTGATCGCCGGCATGCTTGCGCAGGTCGGCATCAAGCTGCGCCTGCGCGAAAAACCCTTCAACAGCGTCATCGCCGAATATACCGAGCCCAGCAACAAGCAGTGGCAGGCGGTCTACCTGGGCTGGAGTCTGTCCACCTACCCCAGCGCCGGCACCATCTTCCAGACCGGCGGAGCGCTGAACAACTATCACTACAGCGATCCCAAGCTGGACAAGCTGATCGACGAGGTCACCAGGAAATCGGGGTTGGCGCCGCTCTACGCCTTCCAGGACTACATGATCAAGACCCAGCCGGTGATCTTCCTGCCCTACTCCTACAAGCTCGTCAAATACGCACGCAACATCCACGGCATAGACAAGGCGTTCACCCCGCTCGGCGGCTTCAATCCGCAGTATCTCTGGGTTTCGGCGAAGTAGGAGCACGACCATGTGGAGCCTGATCGCAAGACGTCTGGGCACCTCGGTGACCTCGATCGTGATTCTCGTCACCCTGGTGTTCTTCATGATCCACGCCACGCCCGGCGGCCCCGCCTACAGCATCCTGGGCATGCGCTCCTCGCCCGCCGCGGTGGCCGCGCTGAACCACCAGATGGGCCTGGACAAGCCGCTGTACGTGCAATACCTGACCTGGTGGGGGCATCTGTTCGAGGGCAACCTCGGCTATTCCTTCACCCAGCACGCCCCGGTGTCCTCGCTGCTCGGCAGCTACCTGCGCAACACTCTGCTGCTGTACGCCTCGGCAACCCTGATCGCGATCCTGCTGTCGGTGCTGCTCGGCATGCTGCAGGGCGCGCTGGAACGCCGCGCGGCCGGACGCCTGATCGGCGCCTTCCAGCTCACCTTCTACGCCATGCCGATCTTCTTCGTCGGCGGCATGCTGATCCTGATCTTCGCCATCGACCTCGGCTGGCTGCCCTCCGGCGGCATCACCGCCAGCGACGGCAGCGGCGGCACGCTGGTCTACCTGCGCCACATGATCCTGCCGGGCACCGCGCTGGCGCTGCCGCTGACCGCCGGCCTGTCGCGCTACTTCGGCCACTCCACGCGCAACGAATACCGCCTGGACTACGTGCGCACCGCGCGCTCGCGCGGCCTGCCGCCGCTGCGCATCGCCATCGGCCACGTGCTGCGCAACGCCGTGCGCCCGCTGGTAACCGTGATCGGCATGATGCTGCCCTACATCTTCGTCGGCGGCGTGCTCACGGAAAGCGTGTTCAACTATCCCGGCCTCGGCTGGCTGCTGTGGCAGTCGGCGCTCAACCAGGATTACCCCACCCTCACCGCCATCGTCCTGCTGATCGGACTGCTGACCATCTTCGGCAACCTGATCGCGGATCTGGCCAACAGCATCCTCGACGTCCGAGTCCGCTATGAGTAGTCAAGTGTCATCCCCCGAAACCCGGTCGTCCGCCGCCGTGCGCGGCCTCTGGCCGCGCCTCGGCGAGCACCTGCCCGCCGGCCTGCGCGACGCCCTCGCGCGCTACCACCACCCGATGACCTGGACCGGCATCGCCCTGTTCGGGGCGCTGCTGGCGTTCAGCTTCCTGGGTCCGCTGATCTACACCGCGAACCCGTTCACCATCCACGCCATGCACATCCTCTCGCCACCCTCGCTCGCCTTCCCCTTCGGCACCGACAACCTCGGCCGAGACATGCTCGCGCGCGCCATGGCGGGCGGACGTTCCAGCCTCACCGTGGGCGTGCTCGGCTCGCTGGTCGCCATGCTCGCCGGCATCGCCTACGGCATGCTCTCGGCGCTCGGCCCGAGCTGGCTGGACAAGGCGCTGATGCGTCTGCTCGACGCCCTGCTCGCCCTGCCCACGCTGGTGCTGATGATCTTCTTCGCCGCGATCATCCCGCTCGACGTGGTCAGCCTGACGCTGCTCCTCGGCCTGGTTTCCTGGCCCGGGCTGGCGCGCATCGTGCGCAACGAGGCTCTGGCCTATCGCGAGCGCGACTACGTCCAGGCCGCGCGCCAGTTCGGCGCCGGCACCTTCTACATCGCCCGCGTGCACCTGCTGCGCGCGATGCTGCCGATCCTGATCGTGAACACCACCTTCATGGTCGCCGACGTCATCCTCGGCCTCGCCGGGCTGTCCTTCCTCGGCCTCGGCATCCAGCCGCCGCGCGCCTCCTGGGGCGGGCTGCTCAACGAGGGCGTGCAGCAGGTATTCCTCAACGACTGGTGGCTGATCCTGTTTCCCGGCCTCCTGATCTTCGGCGCCATCCTGGCGATGAACTTCATCGGGCAGGGCCTGCTCACCCGACTGGAGGGACGCGCATGAGCCTGCTCGAGATTTCGGACCTCGGCATCAGCTTCGGCCGCGGCCGCCGGCGCGTCGACGTGGTCGATCACGTGAACCTCGCCCTCGAGGCCGGACAGATGCTCGCCCTGGTCGGCGAATCCGGCTCCGGCAAGTCGCTCACCGCCACCGCCGTCAACCGCCTGCTGCCCTACGGTGGCTGGCTCAGCGGCGGACACATCCGCCTCGCCGGGCGCGACCTCGCCGCCCTGCCCGAGCGCGAGATGCGCGCCGTGCGCGGGCGCGAGATCGGCATGGTGTTCCAGAACCCGCTGTCGGCGATGAACCCCAGCCTCACCGTGGCTCGCCAGATCGGCGAGTCCTACCGCCTGTACACCGGCGCCAGCGAGCAGGCGGCCCGCGAACGCGCGCTCGAACTGCTGCGCGAGGTCGGCGTGCCCGACGCCGAGGCGCGCCTCGACGACTATCCGCACCAATTCTCCGGCGGCATGCGCCAGCGCGTGATGATCGCCATGGCACTGGCCTGCGAACCCAAGCTGCTGATCGCCGACGAGCCGACCACCGCGCTCGACGTCACCATACAGGCGCAGATTCTGCGCCTGATCCGGCGGCTGCAGCGCGAGCGCGATCTTGCCGTGATCTTCATCACCCACGACCTCTCGCTGGTCGCCGAATACGCCGACCGCGTGGCGGTGATGTACGCCGGACGCATCGTCGAGCAGGCCAGCGCCGACGAATTCTTCGCCACGCCGCAACATCCCTACAGCCGCGCGCTGCTGGCCGCGATCCCGCGCGTCGACGGCGTGCCGGCGCGCCTGGCCGACATCGACGGCCTGCCGCCCGACCCGCGCGATTTTCCGCCGGGCTGCCGCTTCGCGCCGCGCTGCCCGCAGTGCCAGGAACGCTGCACCCAGACCTACCCCGAAACCCTGTTCAGCGGCGGCCACGGCGTCGCCTGCTTCCGCGCCCAGGAGCTGCCCGCATGAGCCCCCTGCTCGACGTCGAAGACTTGTCGGTCCGCTTCAATCTCGGCGAGGGCGGCCTGCTGCGCAAGACGCGCGGCACCATCCACGCCGTGTCGGACGTCAGCCTGCATCTCGAACGCGGCGAATGCCTTGGCCTGGTCGGCGAATCCGGCTCCGGCAAGAGCACCCTGGGGCGCGCCATCCTGCAGATGACCCGCCCCAGCGAAGGCCGCGTGTACCTCGACGGTCACGAGCTGACCAAGCTGCCCGAGCGCCAGCTGCGCCCCTACCGCCGGCGCATGCAGATGGTGTTTCAGGACCCGATGGACGCGATGAACCCGCGCATGACCGTGGAACAGGTGATCGTCGAGCCGCTGCGCCTGCAGGGCATCGGCAACCGCCGCGACCGCCGCGCGCGCGCCGCCGAGCTGATGGAAACCATGGGCCTGCCGGTCTCCGGCCTGCAGCGCTACCCGGGGCAGTTCTCCGGCGGCCAGCGCCAGCGCATCGCCATCGCGCGGGCGTTGGCCCCGCAGCCGGACCTGCTGGTACTGGACGAGCCCACCTCCGGGCTCGACGTCTCGATGCAGGCGCGCATCCTCAACCTCCTCGCCGACATCCGCCAGTCGCTCGGCCTGAGCTACGTGTTCATCAGTCACGACCTCGGCGCGGTCGGCTACCTCGCCCAGCGCATCGCCGTGCTCTACCTCGGCCGCGTGGTCGAGCTGGCCCCGGCGCGCACCCTGCTCGCCGCACCGCGTCACCCGTACACCGCCTCGCTGCTGGAGGCCCTGCCGCGACTCGACCGCAAGGCCGAGGACGACTACGCCCCCGCGCGCGGCGAGCCGCCCTCGCCGGTGAACCCGCCGAGCGGCTGCGCCTTCCACCCGCGCTGCCCCGCCGCGCAGGCCGTATGCGCCAGCGAGCGCCCGGCGCTGTCCGCCGCCGCCGGCAGCACGCACCGCGTGGCCTGCCACTTCCCCCTGGCCCAGGAATCCGCCGCGTGAACACCCCGCAAACCCGTTACGGCAACGACCTGGAGGCGATCGCCCGCCGCGCCCGCGACCTGCTCGCCGGCACCGCGCGCTGGCGCATCCTGGTGGAACAGACCGACACCCTCGGTTGCCTGGTACGCCGCGGCGTGCTGCAGCCGCCCGAACGCAGCGCGCGCCGCGCCGTACTGATCACCGTCGAAGAACAGGGCGCGCTCGGCTACGGCGCGACCACCGACCTTAGCGCCGACGGCCTGGCGCAGGCGGTCGAACGGGCGCGCCGCATGGCCGCCGTGCTGCCGGCGCGCCGCCTCGGTGCCGGCCTGCCCGCGGACGCCACGGACCCCGTGCCGGCCTTCGTCGAGCCCTGGGCGGACCACGTCGACATGACGCTCGCCGAACGCATCGAATGGCTGCACGACCTCGAGATCGCCATGGCCATCGACGACCGCATCCACAGCCGCATCGCGCTGCTCGAAACCACGCGCCGCGAGCGCGTGCTACTCGACCAGTCCGGGCGCGAGCAGCGACAGATCTGGCGGCTGTGCCAGGCCGGCCTGCGGGCGGTGGCGGTCGGCGCGGACGGCAGCCAGTGGCGCAGCCACGAACACAGCTTCCAGGGACCGGCCACGCCGGAACAGCTGGCCGCGCTCGACTTCACCCGCGAACGCGCGGCGGCCCTGTCGCGCGACGCGCTCGCGCTGCTGGACGCACCCGAGTGCCCCACCGGCACCCGCGACCTGATCCTGCTGCCCGAGCAGATGACCCTGCAGATCCACGAGAGCATCGGCCATCCGCTGGAGCTCGACCGCATCCTCGGCGACGAGCGCAACTACGCCGGCTGGAGCTTCGTCCGCCCCGAGGACTTCGGCACCCTGCAGTACGGCTCGCCGCAGCTCAACGTACTGTTCGCCCCGGACGAGCAGGGCGAGTTCGCGAGCTACGCCTGCGACGACGAGGGCCTGCCGGCGCGCCGCACCCACCTGATCCGCGGCGGCCTGCTGGAACGCCCCCTGGGCGGCGCCCGCTCGGCGGCGCGCGCCGGGCTGGAGCCGGTCGCCTGCACGCGCGCGACCAGCGCCCTGCGACCGCCCATCGACCGCATGGCCAACCTCAACATCGCCCCCGGCGAGCAGTCGCTGGGCGAGCTGATCGGCGGCGTCGAACACGGCGTGCTGCTCGGCCAGAACCGCTCCTGGTCCATCGACCAGCGCCGCGAGAAATTCCAGTTCGGCTGCGAGTGGGGCCGGCTGATCGAGGACGGCGAGCTGCAGGGGCTGGTGCGCAATCCCAACTATCGCGGCCGCACCCTGCCGTTCTGGCACAGCCTCGACGGCGTCGGCAGCGCCGATACCTTCCAGGTGCTCGGCCTCGGCAACTGCGGCAAGGGCGAACCCAATCAGAGCATCGGCGTCGGTCACGCCTCCCCGGCCTGCCGCTTCCGCGGCATCGAGGTGTTCGGAGGTGCGGCATGAACGATCTGCAGCCCCTGATCCACGCACTCGCCGAGCGCCTGCCCGCCCTCGCCAGCGACGGCGAGACCCTGTTCGCCTACGTCTACGGCGAGCAGACCGACTTCGCCCGGCTCAGCCGCTCGCGCATCAACCAGCTCGGCCACATCCACCAGCGCCGGCTCACGCTGACCCTGAGCGACGGCCGCGCCGCGGTGAAGGACACCTGGGACATCGACGCCGGCGCCCTCGACACCCTGGCGCCGCGCATCGAACGCCTGCGCGGCGATCTGGCCGCCACGCCCGACGACCCCTACCTCAGCCTGGACGCTTCGCCGCGTACCGCGCACAGCGGGCAGCTCTCCGCCGCACGCGATCTCGAACCCTGGCTGGAGGCGCTGCTGGCAAACGCCGCGGACGACGACCTCGTCGGCATCGCCCTGTCCGGCCCGCAGGGCTTCGGCCTGGCCAGCAGCCTGGGCCATGCCCTGAGCCACCGCAGCGGCGGCCTGTCGCTGGACGCCAGCCTGTTCACCCCGACTCACCAGGCGGTCAAGATCGAGTGGAGCGCCCCGGCCGACGGCCCCGCGGACCCCGCCGCGGCACTCGCGCAGGCGCGCGAGCGGCTGGCGCTGCTCGGCGGCGAACCCTACGCCCCCGCGCCGGGACGCTACCGCGCCTACCTCGCCCCCGAGGCCCTGACCGAACTGCTCGGCGTGACCGTCTGGCAGGGCTTCTCGCGGCAGGCGGTGGAAAGCGGCAACAGCCCGCTCGACCGCCTGTTCCGCGGCACCGCCGGCTTCGCCCCCAACGTGCGCCTGCGCGAGCTGCGCGAGGATTCCAACGCGCCGCCCTTCGGCGCCGCCGGGCACGCCCTGCCGGGCGCCGTCGACCTCGTGATCGACGGCCGCGCGGGCGACACCCTGGTCAGCCCCCGCGCCGCGCTCGAATACGGCGGCACGATCAACTCCGACAGCGGCATGCCCATCGCGCTGACCCTGGACGGAGGCGACCTCGCCGAGGCCGACGCCCTCGCCGCGCTGGGCACCGGGCTGTACCTCGGGCGGCTGTGGTACGCCAACCTCTCCGACCCGACGCACTGCCGCGTCACCGCGATGACCCGCTACGACTGCTTCTGGGTGGAGGACGGCCGCATCCGCGCGCCGCTCGCGCCGATGCGCATCGACGCCAGCCTCTACAGCCTGCTCGGCCCCGACCTCATCGCCCTGAGCCGCGAACGCCATCGCCTGGAGGACACCTCCAGCTACGAGCGCCGTGCCAGCGGCCACCAGCTGCTGCCCGGCGCACTGTGCGCGGCGCTGCCCGTCACCCTGTGACCCCGGCGCCGCGCTTGCAACCCGACCGCACTTCCGACAACGAACAAGGATCTCGCATGCTCCACCGCTCGCCGACGCGCGCCGCTCTCGCGGCCCTTTCCCTGATCCTCGCCTGCGGCGGCGCCGCCCGTGCCGCGACCCCGGACAGCGTGGCCACCTGTACCGGCGTCGGTCTGTCGGCACCGATGATCGTCAACTCGCTGCTGCCCGTGGTGAACAACGACTCGGTGGGCAACGAACAGGCGATCCTGCTGATGTTTCCCTATCTGCTGTGGGTGGGCAACGACCTGCGCCTGGACTACGCGCGCAGCATCGCCAGCGGGGTCGCCGTGTCGGATCACGACACGGTGTTCACCCTCAAGCTCAAGCCCTGGCGCTGGTCCGACGGCAGCCCGGTCACCGCGGACGACGTCATCTACGACTTCCAGCTGATCCGCGCCTACGGCGCGCGCTACCTCAACGCCGGGATCGGCGGCATGCCCGGCATCGTGAAATCGATAACCGCGCCCTCGCCGGACACCCTGCGCGTGGAGACCCGCCACCCGGTCAATCCGCACTGGTTCGAGCTCAACGGCCTGACCCAGCTGCGCCCGCTGCCGCGCCACGCCTGGCACGACATGAAGGTGGACGAACTGGTCAAGCGCCAGAACCAGACGGCGATGGCCGCGGTGACCGACGGCCCCTACCGCCTCGCCCAGTACGTGGCCGGCCGCTACATGAGCTTCGTCGCCAACCCGAAATATTCCGGGCCGCAACCGCACATCAAGCACTTCGTGCTCCACATGTACACCGACAGCCAGTCCGCCTTCGCAGCGCTCAAGACCGGCGAGCTGCAGCTCGGTCACGTCCCGCCCTCGCTGATCCCGGCCAAGCGCATGGTCGCCGACCTCAAGGGCCAGTTCTATCCGGGCGGCTTCAACGTCAGCTACATCGCGCTCAATTTCGACAACCCGGCCGTCTCCTGGCTGCGCGACCTCAAGGTGCGCCAGGCCCTGCAGCTCGCCATCGACCAGCCGCTGCTGATCCAGGCCGCGCTGCACGGCCTCGGCACGCCGAACTTCGGCCCCGTGCCGGCGGTGCCGCCGACCTATCTCTCGCCCGCGCAGCGCGCCGCCGATGCCCATCCAAAGGCTCAGTACAACCCGGCCCGCGCGCGCAAGCTGCTCGCGGAGGCCGGCTGGATGCCGGGTCCGGGCGGCATCCGGCGCAAGAACGGGCAGCGCCTGACGCTCACCCTGCTGGTCACCAGCGGCACGCCGCACCGCATCGCCGAGGCCGAGATCATCAAGCAGACCTGGCGCGCCATCGGCGTCGACCTGCGCATTCGTCTGGTGCCCTTCAACCAGGAACTGGCCGAGGTGCGCCCCGGCGGTCACTGGCAGGCGGCGATGATGGCCTGGATCTACGCCCCCGACTACTACCCCACCGGCGACGGCCTGTTCGATACTGGCGGCGGCGCCAACTACGGCAACTACAGCGATCCCAAGATGGACGCCCTGATCAGTGCCTCGACCAGCGATCCCGGCCTCAAGGCGCTGTATCGCTACCAGGATTACGTCGCCGAACAGCTGCCGGTGCTGTTCCGGCCATCGCCCGGCTATCTGGTCAAGTACGACCCGCGGCTGCACGGCGTGAAGGATTACCTCAGCCCGCTGGGCTACATCTGGCCGCAAAGCCTGTACTACGCTCAGTAATCGTCCCGGCACGGTTCGAGGCGTGCCGTCCGCATGGGCGGCATGCCGCATGCATGTCGTTTCCCGTGGCCGTCATGGCCCTCAACCGGAGCGTCTGCAACACATGACCAAGCTCTATCCGCACCCCGAATTCATCGACGCCGCCATCGGCTGGCGCCGTCACCTGCACCGCCATCCCGAACTCGCCTACCGCGAGTTCGACACCTCCGCCTACGTGCTCGAACGCTTGCGCGAGGCCGGCTACGAACCGCAATTCGGCATCGGCGGCACCGGCGTCGTCGCCCTGTTACAGGGCGCACGTCCGGGGCCGACCATCGCCCTGCGTGCCGACATGGACGCCCTGCCGCTGACCGAATGCGCGCAGCGCGAACACCGCTCCACCCGCGACGGCGTGATGCATGCCTGCGGACACGACGGCCACACCGCGATTCTGCTGGGTGCCGCAGGCGCGCTGGCCACCCGGCGCGACTTCGCCGGCACCGTGGCCTTCGTGTTCCAGCCCGCCGAGGAAGGCGAGGCCGGCGCCCGCGCCATGCTCGAAGACCCACGCTGGCCGGACTTCGGCATCGAACGCATCTACGGCCTGCACAACTGGCCCGACCTGCCGCTGGGCGAGTTCGCCATCCTCGAAGGCCCGTGCATGGCCGCCTCCGATGCCTGGGACATCCGTCTGCGCGGTCGCGGCGGGCACGCCGGCTGGCCGCACCGCACCCAGGACACCGCCGGCGCCGTGGCCGCGCTGACCGCCGCATTGTCCGGGCTCACGCGGCGCATCGCCGCGCCGACCGACCCGGCCGTGGTCACCGTCACCCAGATCCATGCCGGCACCGCGTACAACGTGATCCCGGCTGAGGCGCACATCGCCGGCACCGTGCGCACCCTGCAGCCGGACACCCAGGCAAACATCCGCGAGGCGATGGGAGAAACCGCGCAGAGCGTCGCCGCGCTCTACGGCATGGAGGCCGAACTCGACTACCAGCCACAGTATCCGGTGACCTTCAACCACGCCGTCGAGGTCGCCGACCTGCGCCGCGCCGCCACGCGCGTGGACGGCCTGCGCGAAAGCGACCGCCCGCCCACCCCCTCGATGGGCGCGGAGGACTTCTCCTTCTTCACCCAGCGTCTGCCCGGCGCCTACCTTTGGCTCGGCATCCGCGACGCCGAGCACGAGGCCTCGCTGCACAGCTGCGCCTACGACTTCAACGACGCCGCCATCGCCCACGGCATCGAGCTGTGGGTCGCGCTGGTCGAGAATCTGCTCGGAGGGAAGTGACGCTCCCGGACGGACACCCGGGGAACGGAACCGGCGCGAGACGCACGCCTCGCGCCGGTGCGGCGGGGCCAGGACGGCCCCGCCGGCCCAGGACTAGCCCTTGGAGCCCTGCGCGCTGCCGTTGGCGGCCATGCCCGAAGAACCGAACTGGCTCTGCATGCCGCCCTCGCCGTACAGGCTACGCTTGTGCTTCGTACCGCTGCTGCTGCCGGTTGCGGTCGAGCCCTGCATCGTACCTTGGCCGTGCGACGGCTTGGCGTACATATTGAAGGAGCCGTGCATTCCCGGCCCGGCGCTCGCACTGCTCTGCGACCCGGCAAATGCCGCCCCGCTCACAAGCATGCCCACGGCCAGTCCGGCCCCCAAAATCAATCTTGCTGGTCGATGTCCAGACATGAAACCTCCTCTGTTGCAAAGCCAAAAACCGGCGCTCCCGAGGTCCGGGCGCCGGCGGGATCGCATCAATCGATCCCGGCCTGTCGACAACGGCTAAGGCGGACGAGTTCCTACTCTTGCGAATCCCCTCACCCGAACGGCCGGTCACCCGGCCGCGGGTACGCAGGGCGGGCAACGGATCAAACGCACCGCCCTGCGAGATCAATCCTGCTGCTGCGGCGAGTCCTCGCGCTTGCGTTCGTCGCGCCGATGGTGACGATCCCGCTGCCGGCGGTCCTGTCGCTGATGGCGGTCGGACTGCCGCTGACGACGCTCGTCGCGCGGCGGCGCCTGCCGACGATCGGGATGCTCAGGCGGATACCGGTCGGGATACGCCCGCGCCGGCAGTGGCGGCGGGTAATACCCGTGCCCCTCGGCCGACCCCATCGGCTGCGCATAACGCCCCGGCGGTGGCCCGTCATGCCCGTCGCCATGATCCTCCTCATGCGGCCGCCCGCCGTAGATCGGCACCACCGGATACAACACCGGCCCGGGATACCCCACCGGCACATCGCACCCGGCCAGGGTCGCGGTTGCGACCACCAGCCCGATCATCCATACAGCCTGTGTTTTCATTGACTCTCCCGGTCAGTGTTTTTTGATAAGTGTTGGTTGGTAAGACCATGGGGAGGGGTGAAAGTTGGGGAGAGATGGGATGGACACAAACGACCCCGAGTGGTCTTTACAACAACCTTTTTGGAGTCAGCCATAACACGCTTAGCGGTCACTACCTTGTAACAACGATGAATTGAATGAATAGCCCAATCAGAGCGCTAATGTAAAAGCGCGAAATGGTATCGCCACTAAACAATTCGCTTATGAAGTAGTACACCCCATCCGGGAACAGGTATGACGAAGGTGGTAAACGGAAATTTAGGCTCCACAATCGCGTCCCAGCCTCTCCTGTTCAAGATCAGCAGGACTTCCAGAATCAACACGAGTCAATATTCAAACGGGCCGGCACACTCGCCCATAATCAGCCATTATTGCTTTCTCCAGGCTGCGGATATTGCTCTTAGCGCCTCGCGCGAACGTTGATCGGTAAACTTCGAATGCAGCACGATGCGCGTGCTTGGGAGTTTAGGCAGGCCATAATCCTGGCTGATTTCTAGAGTATCGGCAGGGGCGAGTCGGCGTGCCAAGGCGGCGATGCCGAGGCCCGCTGACACGGCGGAGACAACGGCAGTCTGTCCTCCGCCAACGAAGACCTCTACCCACTCAAGCCCCACCTCATCGAGGGAATTCGTTGCGAGATCGCGCAAATTGCAGCAGGGTGCCAGTGCAACCAAAGGTAGCGGATCCCCAGACCGGCACTTGAAATTCCGGGATGCGAACCAGCCGTAATGCTCTGGCCCCAGATCCTCGCCATCACGAGGATCATCTTCTTGCCGGACGATGACGGCATCCAGCTTGGCGTCATCGTAGGTACTCAGTAGGGCTCGCGAGCTATCGATACGAACCTCTATGGTCAAACCAGGATCGCGCTCATTCAGTCGTGCGAGCAAAGCAGGGATTTCAGGCCCGGCTACATGCTCGGCGATACCCAGCCTGAAGTGGCGCCGTTCCGAAATGAGGGCTGCGGCTGCACGGTCATGAGCCGAAAGCAATTCACGCGCAGCATTCAGAAATACGGCGCCTTGCGCCGACAGGCGTACCCATCGCGGAGTGCGTTCGATCAGCTTGTGTCCTAGACGCGCCTCAAGGCGTTTCAATTTGACACTGATCGCCCCCTGAGTCGTGCCAAGCGCATCTGCTGCCTTGGTGAAGCTCTGAAAATCGACAATCGTGACGAACGCACGCACGGCATCAACATCAAGGACGGACCTACTCATATATATCCCAAAATGTTGTGTTAGATATCACCAATCATAGCATTGATGGATAGACGCAACCCTGCATATCATCCTCCTGAGATTCGCATTGTCACGGCACCCGACATCCTTGGTTGCCCGTCTGGAGTGTCTATGAAGATCGGGATTATTGGCGCCGGCAGAATGGCACAGTCGATAGGCGGGTTGGCCGTACGAGCAGGGCATGAAGTGATGCTGAGTAATTCGCGCGGGCCGAATTCCCTGCACGCGATAAGTAGAACAATCGGTAGCCTTGCCGGCACGGTAGAAGAAGCAGCCGAATTTGGCGAACTGATTATTATCGCGATCTATGTCCAGGCTTTCCGGATTGTACCCCAGACACCTCTTATCGGTAAAACCATACTCAATCCGCAAAATTATTTTCCTCAGCTAGGGCGTGTAGAGGAATTGGAGCGTGGCGAAATAACGACGGCCGAATTGCTTGCGCGCCACTTGGTCAAATCACGTGTTGTCAAGGTACTCAATTCGATTTTGGTCGAAGACGTAATTCCCGATGCGCGTCCATCAGATGCTCCTGACAGGCGAGCCATACCCATGGCGGGTGACGACAGCGATGCGAAGGCGGCCACCTCTCGATTTCTGGATCAAATTGGCTACGATGCCGTTGATGCCGGCGTGCTCTATGAGGGGTGGCGTTTTGAACGACGACGCCCGGTTTATTGCCAGTCATTAAGCAAATCTGAACTACAGGCAAAGTTACTCACCACGGCATGGGACGACTGGGTGCCCGAGGGACACTGGTATGCCCAACGCTTACAGAAGTCCAAACCTTAGCGCGAACCACTAATTTACAGCCATCTCGCGAGCAAACCAGCACTTTGCTTCACCCTCATTGGGCGCGTGCAAAACAGAGGGCCATATGAAAGTCGACCCGGCAACCTCAGATATAAACTGCAGGAAACTGCGTCCGAATATCGCATTGACGATCCATACGGTAACGCTGATGGCATACCTAGCTGCATCCAGCGCCCCCACGCCACTGTATCGAATCTATCAACTGCAATGGCAGTTTTCAGCAGGTTTGCTGACACTGATTTTCGGCATCTATGCATTCACCTTGCTGGGCGCGTTGCTCATTGGCGGGCGTTTGTCGGATTACCTGGGGCGAAAACGCGTCATCGGCTTCGCACTCATTCTCGAACTAGTCGCCATGGGTGTATTTCTGTCCGCCGAGAATGCCAACTGGCTGCTGGCAGCCAGGGCAACTCAAGGCATCGCGACGGGATTGGCGACTGCGTCGTTAGGGGCAGCGCTCGTCGATCTCCATCATGAAAAAGGTTCGCTGACGAATACGCTGGCAACCATGGCCGGCATTACCGTGGGCGCCCTGGGCTCGACGGCTTTGGTGGAACTTGCCCCGGCGCCGTTGGATTGGGTATTCGTCATACTGATGGCCATTTTCGTGCTGCAACTATGGCTGAACTGGTACACGCCAGAGACCTCGGAGAAGCGATCCGGGGTTTGGCATTCCTTGCGACCTCACATAGCGGTGCCGGACAGCGCGAGATCAGCGCTGCTGGCGATCACACCGATCAATGTGGCTGTTTGGGCATTAGGTGGTTTCTATTTATCACTTATGCCCACCCTGGCGGCAATAACCACACACTCGAATTCTGTCTGGTTAGGGGGACTGACAGTAGCGACACTGACACTAAGTGGTGGCGTGGCCATTTTCACGGTGCGACGTCGACCACCGTTCTGGGCGCTCGATCTCGGTGGGATAACGCTGGTTATCGGATTGGCTATCGTTCTGACCGGCATCAATCTTGGATCCGCTGCTTACTTACTGATCGGTTCGCTCATCGCTGGAATAGGATTCGGGGCTGGATTTTTTGGCGCGGTGCGCAGCATCGTTCATCTAGTCCAACCTTCGGAACGGGCGGGATTGATGGCTGCCTTCTATGTGGAAAGTTATTTGGCAAATAGCCTTCCGACCATACTAGCTGGATATATGGTGCGACATGTTGATTTAAGCATCGTTGCAAATATTTATGGGGCATGCATCATTATCCTGGCAGCTATCGGACTCTTGTTTGAGTTCTTCCGCATGTATAGAACGAAAGCAACCCAGCGTATGTAACAATTAATGATGTTCCATCATTTTTTAACTGGAATAAAACCTGGCAACTTTGCAAAGCGTTCACGGAGAAACTGGATGAGTGCCATAGTCCGTTGCGGCAGATAACGCCTAGATGGGTAAACCAAGTACAGAGGCTGGAAGTCCAGCGACCACTCAGGCAATAA
Organism: Acidihalobacter prosperus; assembly: GCF_000754095.2. Lineage (NCBI taxonomy): Bacteria > Pseudomonadati > Pseudomonadota > Gammaproteobacteria > Chromatiales > Ectothiorhodospiraceae > Acidihalobacter > Acidihalobacter prosperus. The sequence continues at coordinate 808,993 of NZ_JQSG02000006.1, read as the reverse complement.
CTGAACGAGTGAGCCATCGTCGATTAGATCCTGCACCAACCAGGCGGGGGCCGTGCCCAACCCCACCCCAGACAGAAAACATTGCCTCAAAGCAAGTGAACTATTGATTCGATAGCGACCCGTTGGCGTTACTAAAATGGTCTTTTCGCCGTTGGCAAAACTCAGTTGACTGAGCGATGGGATGCCGCCAAAGCGGATATACGCGTGCTGACGCAGATCATCGGGGACGCGTAGAGGTGGAGCGTGTTGAAGATATGACTTGTGGGCAACTAACAACCGGGGGGACGAGGCAAGTTTCCTGGCAATGACGTTGGGAGGGAGGTCATCACTTAAGCGGATAGCAAGGTCAATGCCTTCCTCGACCAGATCTACGATTCGATCATTTAGAACGAGTTCCAGGTCAACGTCAGGGTAGTGGGCCAGAAATTCGATTGCGAGGTTATTAACACGCAATTCACCAAACCCGACAGGCGCGGCAACCACAAGATTCCCAATAGGGTGTGTTGATTGACCGCGAACCTCGGCAACTGCGTCGGCATATTCTTCAAGCAAGCCTCTGGTTCGATCATAAAACCGACGACCCTCGTTCGTCAGGACTAGTGCCGTCGTACTCCGCTTGATCAGGCACACCCCCAACTGATGCTCGAGTTTTGCGATCAATTTGCTCATGGTGGGCTGAGTAACGTCGGCTTCATGCGCTGCGGCTGTAAAGGAGCCGAGTTCGACGACACGAATGAAACTTTGAAGTGTCTGCAAGGTATCCAATGTCATTCCCATATGGCATGACTCATATGCCATCTATACGCATTATATCCTCAAGAGGAATGTCATAAGGTCCGGCTTCCCTTATTCTGGAGAAGCCAACCATGGATGATTTCTTGATGAGTCCGTATGTAGACCGCCATATCGTCATTGCTGGCGGAAGTGCGGGAATTGGCCTGGCGACCGCTATAGCTGCCAAAGCAAGAGGCGCATCCTTAACGCTCATCGGGCGAAATGCCGAAAGGCTGGAGCAGGCATCAAAGCAGATCGGAGGCGCAAGAACAGCCGTTGCCGACATCCGCGACCGTGAGCAGATCGAAGCGGCATTCACAAACGAGATGCCGATAGACCATCTGGTCATCACCGCAGGTAGCCACCAGGCTGGTCTTGTTACCGAAACAGACCCGGATCATCTGTTGCGAGCGGTCGAAGAGCGAATCGCGGGCGCACTTTACGTTATCAAAGCGGCTTTACCGTTGATGTCGCCTCAAGGCTCCATAGTGCTAACGGGCGGACAATATTCTGATCGTCCCACAGGTCAGGGAACAGCACTTACCGCGATGGCAGTACGTGGTATCGAAGCGCTTGCGCGCGCGCTTTCACTCGAACTGAAACCTGTCAGAGTCAATGTGATTGCGCCAGGTCTGATCGACACGGCTCTATTCAATAGTCTTGGGTCGGAGATTCGGGATAGGATTTTTAAGGATGCTGCGCGGGCTTTACCTGTCGGTCGCGTAGGCACCCCTGACGAGGTTGCTGACGCCATCCTCTTTCTGCTTGGTAATGGCTACATGAACGGTGAAGTCTTACACATCGACGGTGGTGGTCAGTTTGTCTGATGCCACCGGTTACAAAATGCTCCATGGAAGGCCTGTGGTTCCGGGTGTCTGCAAAGCGCAAATATGAAGCCGGCAGTGTGTTCACCATCAGCGACCGACCGGAGAGGGTCGGCTGTGGCACATCAAGGGTGTTGACTCGGCTCCTGACTAATGGCCTTCGACCGCATAAGATTGCAGCAAAATGTTCAACGATTGCCGGAATTGATGTTCAAGGCTACTGGAGTCTGCACAAAACCCCTGAAGTCGGACACATTATGCCGCGTAAAGACTTGTTCTGGCCAAATCAATAGTTGTGATCGGACGTCACGTAAGGCCGACGTTAACCCAATCTCAGTAGCTCCACCGCTTGCTTGGGGTGTCTGCGACCAAATGGCGTCCCAAGCAAATAGAAATACCTTATCCACCCCATGGACACACAAAGGTTCACAGCAACCGCCACGCTCCCGAGGCCCACCTCATGTTGACCCTGTTCGGCGCCGTCGCCGTCACCCTGATGATGCTGTTCTACGCACTGGAGTCGCGCGCGGCGGGCTTTACGCTGCTGTTCGCCCTCTCCTGCTTCGCCTCGTCGGCCTACGGCTGGCTGGCCGGGACCTGGCCGTTCGGCATGATCGAGCTGATCTGGGGCGGCATCGCCGTCTACAAATGGCGTCAGCGGGTGCGCGCGCAGGCGACCGCGCCCTGAGCCGGGCAGCGGCTCAGCAGGCGGAGCCGCCGCCCATCGGCTCCCACAGCTCGCGCGCCTCGTACTGGGGCAGCGATTCGGTTTCCTGGCAGGCGCCTCCGCGCCAGGCGCGCACGTGTTCGTCGTCAAGGCAGGTCTGCACGTAATCCGCGGCCGCGCCTTCGAGCGGGGTATTGTAGGTGGCAAAGCGCAGCGCCACCGGCACGTACATCGCATCGGCGATGGAGAATTCGCCGAACAGCCAGGGCCCGAGCGCGCCGAAGCGGGCGCGGCAGTCGGTCCATAGGCCGACGATGCGGGCGATCTCGGCCTCGACCTCGGGGCCCGGCGAGCGCCACAGGAAGCGGCCGCGCAGGTTCATCGGCAGGTTGGTGCGCACGCCCTGGAAGCCGGCGTGCATCTCGGCGCTCGCCGCGCGCGCCACGGCTCGCGCCCTGGGGTCGGCGGGCCAGCCGCGGCCGTCGAGCAGCTGCTCGGAGACGTATTCGCAGATGGCGAGCGAGTCCCATACCGCGAAATCGCCGTGATGCAGGACCGGCACCTTGCCGGAGGGCGACAGCGCGGCGATGCGCGTCGTGTATTCGGCGGTGTATAGCGGAAGGCAGATTTCCTCGAAGCGCAGCCGGTGATGGCGCAGCAGCAGCCAGGGTCGCAGCGACCAGGAGGAGTAGTTCTTGTTGCCGATCACCAGCTTGAGTTCGCTCATCGATCTTCTCCTTATTGTCGCGGGCTAGACCGCCCGCATTTCGATGCGGCGCACGAATTCCGCCATCAGGGTGCGATACAGCGCCTCACCCAGAACGCCGTCCTCGACGCCGTTATCGATGTTGGGGTTGTCGTTGACCTCGATGACCACGACCTTGTCGCCGGCCTGCTTGAGGTCCACCCCGTAGAGCCCGTCGCCCAGCAGCTTGGCCGCGCGCAGCGCGGTCTTGACCACCTTGGCGGGCGCCTCGTCCACCGGCCAGGTCTTGAAGCCGCCGGCCTGTGCGTTGCCGCCCTTGTCGTCATGCTTGAGGATCTGCCAGTGCTTCTTGGACATGAAATACTGGCACACGAACAGCGGTTTGTTGTTGAGGATGCCCACGCGCCAGTCGAACTCGGTGTACATGAATTCCTGCGCGAGGATCAGGTCGGAGTCTTTGAAGAACTGCCCGGCGAGGCGCTTGAGCTCGGCGGCGTTGTTGGCCTTGACCACGCCGCGCGAGAACGAGCCGTCGGGAATCTTGAGCACCATGGGGTAGCCCAGCTCGGCCTCGAGTTCGTCGACGTTGTCGCGGCTGACGATGATCGTGCGCGGGCGCGGCACGCGGTGCGCCTTGAGCAGTTCGGCGAGATAGACCTTGTTGGTGCAGCGCAGGATCGAGTCGGGGTCGTCGATCACCACCATGCCCTCGCTCTCGGCCTTCTTGGCGAACTGGTAGGTGTAGTGGTCGATGCTGGTGGTCTCGCGGATGAACAGCGCGTCGTATTCGGCGAGCCTGCCGTAGTCGCGCCGCGTGATCAGCTCGACGTCCACGCCCACCGCCTTGCCGGCGCGCACCATCTGCGCCAGCGCGCCGCGGCTGGAGGGCGGCAGCTTTTCGTCCGGGTTGTGCAGGATGGCGAGGTCGTAGCGGTAGCGCGTGCGGCTGCGCGGCTTGCGCCAGCGGCGCGCCAGGAACACGCCGAGCGCCTCGGCGAAGGCGGCCTGCTGCTCGGCGTTGAGCGTCTGCGGATGCACCGCCTGGATCGCGCTGATGCGCCATTCGCCCTGGCGGCGCAGCTCCACGCGCAGCACGGGGCAGCGGAAGGCATCGAAGATCTGCCGCGCGAGGTCCTGCCACTCCGGCGAGGAGGTCTGCCCGAAGTAGAGCATCAGCTCCAGGCCGTTGACGATGACGTCCTGCCGCGTGCGGCCCACGGTCTTGCGCGCGAGACGTTCGAGATCGGCGGTATCGAGGGTGTAGATCGCCTTGCGGCTGAGGTCCTGGATGGTACGCACGCTGGGAATCACGCGGTGCCCGCGCGCCTCGGCGAGCAGCGAGGTGTAGTAGCCGACGCTGAGATAGCGGTAGCTGCGCGCGAGGTTGATGACCTGCAGGTCGTCGTCCATGCCGTCGGCCGCGCCGCTGAGATAGTCGCGCACGGTGACGACCTTGAGCGCCGGATAGGTGTCCTTCCAGTCCGACAGATTTTCCACCACCACCAGCGGTTCAGGCATCGGCGGCCTCCCGGCGGCTGACGATCAGCACGGCCTTGAGGCCGGCGCGTCCGTAACGGGTCATGTGTTCGAACTCCTTCTGCAAAATCGGCATATTGATGGAATCCAGAGCCGTCTCGCCCTGTTCGTAGTCGATGAAGGGATCGTGGACGTAGACGAAGCGTTCGTCGAACCCCGTGACCACGACCCAGTGCGGAAATTTCTCGCCGTAGATCCGGTACGAGCTGATCAGCACCACCGGGATGCCGCCGGCCTCGAAGCGCGCCTTGAGATCGGCGACGCGCAGCGGCGTGAAGTGGATCGGCACGTCGTGCGCCTCAAGCTCGGCCAGGAAGTCCTCCTGCACCAGGCGCATGACCTCCTTCTTGAGATCGCTGCGCACGGAATCGACCAGGAAGTTGGCCCCGTCGCTGACGAAGATCTCGACGTCGAAACCGCGGTGCCAGGCCGACAGGCCAAGGCCGAAGGGGCCGCAGCCGCCATGCCCGGAGGTCATGAAGATGGTGGTCGCCTCGCGCCAGATGCGCAGCTCCAGCGTGCGGTCCATCGGCTGCTCCGGCTGCAGCGCGCGCATCGCCATCATGAGCGAGGCCGGGCCGCAGGTGAAGTCGAGCGTCTGCTCATAATAGGGGACCACCTGCACCTGCTCGGCCTTGAACTGGGGCGCCAGCGACTTCTCGAAGCGCAGCGCCTCCATGTGATCCTCGTAATAATCCGGCACCTGGTCGAATTGACGGTAGCCGAGCGCGCGGAACAGCGCCAGCGAGGCGGCGTTGTCGCGGCGGATCTCCAGCCGCAGGGTGATGCGCCCCTCCGCCTTGGCGCGCGTCTCGGCCGCCTCCACCAGGGCGCGGCCGACACCCTGCCCGCGCAGCGTGGCGCTGACCGCGATCGAATAGATACGCGCCATCGAGGTGCCGCGGCTATAGAGCGTGAGCACGTAGGCCTCGACCCGGCCGTCTTGCGCATGCACCAGCACGTCCGAGTGCGCGCGCGCGATCATGTAGCGGAACTGGCGACGGCTCAGGCGATCGGTCTGGAAACAGGTTTCCTCCAGACGCAGCAGGTCGTCGACATCGTCCAGGGTGGCGGGGCGGATCATGGGGCTGTCCTCTTTTATGCGGCGTATCCGCCATGTGCCGGCGCTGCGGGCTTCCGGCACGCTGGCGCGACCGCCTATGCTATGACTTCCCGCCATCAACTGGAATCCTTGCGATGCCCGCCCCCGCCCTGGAACACATGCTCGCCGAACTCATCGCCACGCCGTCGGTGAGCAGCGTCTCGCCCGCCTTCGACGGCGGCAATCTCGCGCTGGTGGAAAAACTCGCCGGCTGGCTGGAAGACGCCGGCTTCCAGGTCGAGGTCATTCCGCTGGAACACTTTCCGGACAAGGCCAACCTGATCGCCACCCTCGGCGAGGGCGAGAACGGACTCGTGCTCTCCGGCCACACCGACACCGTGCCCTTCGATGACGGCCTGTGGACCCACGATCCGTTCCGCCTGACCGCGGCCGAAGGCCGCCTGTACGGCCTCGGCACCGCGGACATGAAGAGCTTCCTCGCGCTCGCCATCGAGGCCGCGCGCGGGCTCGATCCGGCGCGACTGAAACGCCCGCTGATCGTCGTCGGCACCGCCGATGAGGAAAGCAGCATGGACGGCGCGCGCATGCTCACCCGCCTGGGCCGGCCGCGCGCGCGCTACTGCGTGATCGGCGAGCCGACCGACCTGCGGCCGGTGCGCATGCACAAGGGCATCATCATGGAGGCGGTGCGCGTGACCGGGCATAGCGGCCATTCCAGCGACCCGGATCGTGGCCGCAACGCCCTCGAGGGCATGCACCACGTGATGGACGAGCTGCTCGACTGGCGCGACGCGCTGCGCCGCCAGCACCACCCGGCCTTCGCCGTGCCCTACCCCACGCTCAACCTCGGCCACGTGCACGGCGGCGACAACCCCAACCGCATCTGCGCGAGCTGCGAGCTGCATTTCGACCTGCGCCCGCTGCCGGGCATGACCATCGAGGCGCTGCGCGAGGAGCTGCATCACCGCGTCGGCCGCGCGCTGGAGGGTCGCGGCCTCCACTTCGAGACCCACCCGCTGTTCTGCGGCATCGAGGCCTTCGAGACCCCTGCCGACGCCGCCCTGGTCGAGACCCTGGTCGAACTCAGCGGCCACCCGGCCCAGGCCGTGGCCTTCGGCACCGAGGCGCCGTTCTTCCGCGATCTCGGCATCGAAACCGTGGTCATCGGCCCCGGCAGCATCGATCAGGCGCATCAGCCGGACGAATACATCGAACAGGCCGCGCTCGGCCGAACCGTCGACATCCTGCGCGCACTGATCGACCGCCTCTGCGTGGCGGCCTGAGTCCGCCGCCCGCCGGCGCGGCGGGCAATTGGTTATAGTACGGGATTCATCTCCCAGCCCAGCAAGGACCGCACCGCGTGAGCAAGCCCGCAGCGCCCAACCCGAACATCGCCTGGTTCCGCCAGGCCGCGCCGTACATCCACGCACACCGTGGCCGCACCTTCGTCGTCGCCTTCGGCGGCGAGGCCGTCGCGGACGCCGCCTTCCCCGATCTGGTGCACGACATCGCCCTGCTCGCCAGCCTGGGCGTGCGCGTGGTGCTGGTGCACGGTGCCCGCCCGCAGATCGAGGCGCGTCTGAAGGCGGCCGGCCAGGAGCTGCATTACGCGAACGGGCTGCGCATCACCGACGCGGCCTCGATGAGCTCGGTGATCGCGGGCATCGCGGACGCCCGCGCCGAGGTCGAGGCGCGCCTGTCCATGAGCATCGCCGACACGCCGATGTCCGGCATGCGCCTGACCGTGGTCGGCGGCAATCACGTGATCGCCAAGCCGGTGGGCGTGCGCGACGGCATCGACTACCAGCACACCGGCGAGGTGCGCCGGGTCGAGACCGGCGCCATCCGCCCGCATCTCGATCTCGGCCATCTGGTGCTGATCTCCCCGCGCGGCTATTCGCCCACCGGGGAGATGTTCAACCTCAGCGCGGCCGAGGTCGCGACCGCGGTGGCCTGCGCGCTGCGCGCCGACAAGCTCATCTTCCTGGAGGAGACCGCCGGCCTGCGCGACGGACGCCGCCGGCCGCTGCGCCAGCTCGGCCTCGCCGAGGCCCAGGCCCTGCTCGGCGGCCGAAGGCGGCTGCCGGACGAAACGCGCCAGCACCTGCACGGCGCCATCGACGCCTGCCTGAACGGCGTGCGCCGCGCCCACCTGATCGATCGCCGCATCGACGGCGCCCTGCTGCTGGAGCTGTACACCCGCGACGGCATCGGCACGCTGGTTTCGGCCGGCGGCTACGAGCATCTGCGGCCGGCCACCATCGACGACGTCGGCGGCATCCTCTCGCTGATCGCGCCGCTGGAGGCCGAGGGCGTGTTGGTGCGACGCTCGCGCGAGCAGCTCGAACTCGAGATCGGCCACTTCAGCGTGATCGAACGCGACGGCCTCACCATCGCCTGCGCCGCGCTTTACGGCTTTGCCGACGACAACGTCGGCGAGCTGGCCTGCCTGGTGGTGCATCCGGACTACCGCCATCAGGGTCACGGCGATACCCTGCTCGCGCATGTCGAGGAGCGAGCGCGCGAACAGCGGCTCGAACGCCTGTTCGTGCTCACCACGCGCACCGCGCACTGGTTCCGCGAGCGCGGCTTCGTGCCGGGACAGATCAATCACCTGCCCGTGGCGCGGCGCGCGCTGTACAACTACCAGCGCAACTCGCGGATATTCCTCAAGACCTTGACCTGAACCCGGGCCGGGCGCACTGGTCACATCGGTGCACAGAATTTACAATCGCCCCACTCGCGCGCCGGCTCATCACGCCGGCCCCATCCTCATCCAACATCAGGAGATTCCCATGCGCATGCTGCATACCATGCTCCGCGTCGGCGACCTCGATCGCTCCATCGGCTTCTACACCGAGGTACTCGGGATGCGACTGCTGCGCCGTCAGGAATATCCGGACGGGCAGTTCACCCTCGCCTTTGTCGGCTACGGCGACGAGGACAACAATACCGTGCTCGAACTGACCTACAACTGGGATCAGGACCGTTACGACCTCGGCAGCGGCTTCGGCCACGTCGCCATCGAGGTCGACGACGTTTATCAGGCCGCCGAGGCCATCCGCGAGCGCGGCGGCAAGATCATTCGCGAGCCCGGCCCTATGAATGCGGACACCACCCTCATCGCCTTCGTCGAAGACCCCGACGGCTACGCGATCGAGCTGATAGGCAAACGGCATTGAGTCAGGCACCGACCCGCGGCGGCGGCGCGCAGGCCGCGCCGGCCTGCGAACTCAAGGGCAGCCGTTTCACGCTTTCGGTCCTCAACCTGCACAGCGCCGATCTCACCGCCATCGAGGGGCGTCTTGCCGACCTGCTGGCGCAGGCCCCGCCCGGCTTTCTCGATCAGGCCCCCGTGGTACTCGACGCCGGTCCGCTGAGCGAACCCGAAACCCTCGATCTGGAGGCCCTGGACGCGCTGCTACGTGCGCATGCCCTGATCCCCGTGGCCCTGCGCGGCGGCGACGCCCTGCGCGCGCGCGCCGCCTCGGCCGGGCTGGCCGTCCTGCCCGAGTCGCCGGCACCGGCTTCGACGGCCGCGCCGACCGCCGAGGCGGCCGAAACGCCGCGCCAGGAACCGGCCGGAAACGGCCCACGCACCATCACCCGCCCGGTGCGTTCCGGCCAGCAGGTGTACGCCGAAGGCGGCGACCTGGTGATCCTCGGCGCCGTCAGCGCCGGCGCCGAAGTCATCGCCGACGGCAGCATCCACGTCTACGGCGCCCTGCGCGGACGCGCGCTGGCCGGCGCGCGCGGCAACGAGTCGGCGCGCATTTTCTGTCAGTCGCTGGAGGCCGAGCTGCTGTCCATCGCCGGCTGCTACCGCGTGCTCGATGCGCAGCCGAGCGAGGCGCGCGGCCGCCCCGCGCACGCCTGGCTCAGCGGCGAGCGCCTGATGATCGACACGCTCTGATATACTTTGCGGCGTTATGATCTATTCTGTGACAGGCGGGTGACATGACCCGCCCGCGCCATCCTCTCGGGACGGGCATCCCAACATCGCATCGACCTTTGGCACACTGGAGACACGCGTGGCCAGGATTATTGTCGTAACCTCGGGCAAGGGCGGCGTCGGCAAGACCACCACCGCCGCGGCTTTTTCCACCGGGCTCGCCCTGCGCGGGCACAAGACCGCCGTCATCGACTTCGACGTCGGGCTGCGCAATCTGGATCTCATCATGGGCTGCGAGCGGCGCGTGGTGTACGACCTGATCAACGTCACCCAGGGCGAAGCCAATCTCAAGCAGGCGCTGATCCGCGACAAGCGCATCGACAGCCTGCACATCCTGCCGGCCTCGCAGACGCGCGACAAGGATGCGCTCAACCGCGAAGGCGTGGCGCGCGTGCTGCAGGAACTGCACGACATGGATTTCGACTACATCGTCTGCGACTCTCCCGCCGGCATCGAACAGGGTGCGCAGATGGCGCTGTATCACGCCGACGAGGCGCTGGTGGTGACCAATCCCGAGGTTTCCTCGGTGCGCGACTCCGACCGCATCCTGGGCATCCTGCAGAGCAAGTCCCGGCGTGCCGAGGAAGGTCTCGACCCGGTCAGGGAGCATCTGCTCATCACCCGCTACAACCCCGGCCGCGTCTCCTCCGGCGACATGCTCAGCATGGAGGACATCCTCGACATCCTCGCCATCCCCCTGCTCGGCGTGATCCCCGAATCCACCGCGGTGCTCAAGGCCTCGAATGCCGGCACGCCGGTGATCCTGGAGGACAAGACCGACGCCGGCCAGGCCTATACCGACGTGGTCGCGCGCTTCCTCGGCGACGACCGCCCGCTCCGATTCATCAAGGCCGAGAAGCGCGGCCTGCTCAACCGCCTGTTCGGATAACGCCATGGGCCTGTTCGATCTCTTCCGCAAGAACAAACCGGCGACCAGCGCGCAGATTGCCAAGGAGCGCCTGCAGATCGTCATCTCCCACGAGCGCGCCGCGCGCGGCAGCCCGGACTATCTGCCGCGCCTCAAGCAGGACATCCTGGAGGTGATCCGCCGCTACCACGCGATCACCGACGAACAGGTCGACCTGCGCGTGGACAAGGCCGGCGGCCGCGAGATCCTCGAACTGAACGTGACCCTGGCCAGCGAAACCAAGCCGGCCGGCTGACGGCCGCGCGCCCATCGAAAAGGACATGCCATGAACGCCGCCGCCGACTATCAGCCGCCGCTCGCGGCCTATTTCCAGGAGCTGGAAACCCGCTACGGCGACCAGTTCAGCTTCGACCGCCTCAGCGACGAAGAACTGCTTACCCTGGAGCGACTCGGCCGCGACGCCATCGAACGCGACCGCAAGGTTTCGGCCGTGGAGAAGGCCAACCTCAAGCCGCTACTGACCCTGGTGGAAATGCAGCGCCGCAAGCGCGGCCTCGAAGCCGGCCAGACCCACTGATCCCCCCTCCGCGAGCAGGGCCGTCCACGCGACCCGCCCGCTCAGGATTCCAGTCTTTCCGTGCCCGCCGCACCCGCGGCGCGATTGCGCAACCGGCGCGCGGTCCAGGCCTCGTCGACGGCCAGCGGCAGGAAGATCACCAGATCGTAGACCCGCACCAGCAGCTGGCCGGCCAGATGCGCGATCCACGCCAGTATCCGCGACAGCATGGCGAACAAACCCAGCAGCGCGACCAGCAGGCTCATGCCCACCTGACGCCCGCTGCGCAGGGCGGCCTCGAAAGGCAGTTCGGTCGCCAGCAGCAGTAAGGCCAGCAGGATGCTCAGCCCCGCCGACGCGAACACGGGTGCCGCACCTACAGACACCGCCGCGCCGGCGGCCGCCTGTACAGGCGGGCTGCCGTAGGCGACCAGTGCCGCCACGAAGACGATCTGCACCCCGGCCAACGCCGCCACCACGGCCATCAGCTGTGCGCGCAGCCGGACCTGCAGCGCTCCAAGACCGGGCAGCAGACGCGTCATGCGGCCAAGTTCCAGCAGCAGCGCGCCCAGCAATACCGGCGCAGCCACCAGCGCCCAGCCGGCGATCTGCGGCAGGCCGAGGCCCAGCGCCTCCGGCTGGCGTGCGAGCAGATGGTGCAACGGCAGGTGCAGCAGGGCCAACTCGCCGGCCGCCAGCACGGCGAAGCCCCCGAGCATCAGCAACGACAGCACGAAATGGGCCAGGTAACGCAGTTGCAGGGCGAATCCGGCCGTCGGCGGTTCTCGGCGGATGCGTTCGAAAGCCGCCATATGACGGTCCGCCAGCGCCACCCGGTCGTCCAGCTCGGTCACGGTGCGATCCATGCGATCGAGAATGCCGGCGGTTTTACGCCATTGCGAGGCTGCGCGGCGCAGCAGCAGGTGGCGCTTGCGGCTGGCGTAGCGGTACTCCTCCAGCGCATCGTGACTGGCACGGGTCAGGGTCGAATGCATCGCGTCGAGGATTCGCGCAAGCGCGGGGTCGGCCCCGTCGGCCGTATGCGCCACCGCATCGACCGCTTCCAGCCAGTCCGGCGGAGCCGGCGGGATTTCCACGCTGGCTTCGTAATCGCGTTCGATACGCACGATCTGTTCGCTGGCCTGACGGTGCAGGCTGGGATATTCCCCCAGTTCCTTGCGTACCACGTCGGCCAGTCGCTGGAAATCTCGCGTCAGCACGCGCGCCGCCTCCGCCCTTGCCGCCGCGTCCAGCATTTCGATCTGCAGCGCCTGGCTGCGGCGGCGCAAGCGCCAGAACAGCGCCGCCAGGCTGCGCAGCCCGCGCGCGAGCACCCGACTCAAGCCGAACAGCAGCCGGTGCGCGTGGGTGCGGGCCAGATACAGGAAGACCAGCGCGAACAGGCCCCAGAGCAGCATGGACTCCCAGACAAGCCCAGGTCCCAGCGTCAACAGCTTATAGACGTCCATTGTGATTCTCCGTGGTGCGGTCGGTCGTATGCGGACGGTCGTTCCGGTCCTTAAGTTTACAAGGCCGAAGCCGCCTCTGCTGGCCGCATTTCAAGGACTTGCCGTAACGCCCGCGATACCGCGCACCAGCCGCCGGGATACGGACGACGATCGCATGCGATACGGGCAGACCCGCACCCTCGTGGCGCGCGCAAAAATCGACGATGCCGCGCAAGGGTCGGCCGGAGCCGAAAGCGCGTGCTCCCCGCCGCCGTCGAACGCAACGCGCCGCCCGATGGCGGCGCGTTGCGTAGGCGATGCGCGATTCCCGGCCGGCAGCGCCCCCAGGGCCGCTTGCGTGCGCCCCAGCGGCTGTGCGCCGCGCGGACTCAGGCGTCGCCGGACGCCTGCTCCGCCTGCTGGCGGCGCACGTCTTCGTGCACCTGCGCCATGTCGATCTCACGCACCTTGCCGATCACCTCTTCCAACTGCCCGGCCGAGAGCATACCCGGCTGCGCGAACAGAATGACCTGTTCGCGGAAGATCATCAGCGTGGGGATCGAACGGATCTGGAAGGACGCGGCCAGGCCCTGCTGCTCCTCGGTGTTGACCTTGGCGAACACGATGTCGGGATGACTTTCGGCGGCGGCCTCGAAGGTCGGGGCGAAGGCACGGCAGGGCGCGCACCAGGAGGCCCAGAAGTCGATGATGACGATGTCGTTGTTCTTGATGGTCGACTCGAAGTCGTCCTGGGTCAGCTCCATAACAGCCATGATGGCCTCCTCGCGGGTTGCGGGTTCATTAGCACTTGATAATACAGCAAGTCAGACGACCGACCAAATGCGTGGGCAGGCGCGTGAGATCAGGCCAGTCCCCGTCGCAGGATCGCACGCAGCTCACCGAGCCGGCACAGCGGATCGTCCAGCTCGAAAAGCTGCTGCTTGGTCGCGGGCGGCAGGGGCAGCAGCTCGGTCAGGCGCGCGCCGACCCACCCCGCCCAAGCATAATCGCCGCCTAACGTGCTGAAGGGCTCGCCGAGTTGATCGAGCATGCGCCGCAGGAGATCGGATAGCGGGGTCTGGTCTTCGGGCAACGGCGCTTCCGGCTCGTCCGGCAACAGTTCGACCTCGCCCACCAGCAGACCGTTGGGCGCGGCCACGTATTCGAGCACGCGCAGCCGTCTCTCGCCACGCGCCACGATGCCCAGCAATCCGTCATCGCGCCGATTCCAGTCGGCAACCCTCGCCAGGGTGCCAAGGCGATGGATCGTCGGTGCAGGCCCCACTTCCTCGCCCGTCTCGATGAGGCAAATGCCAAAACCCGTGTCGTCGCGCAGGCAATCGCGCACCATGTCGAGATAACGCGCCTCGAATATGCGCAGCGGCAACAGCCCCCCCGGAAACAGCACGCTGTGTAGCGGGAACAGGGGCAACTTCACGTCAATCGCCCTGCCCAGGCTCGTCGCCCCAGGGTGGCAACAGCGTCTGCGGTACCGCCAGATGATCCAGCACGCGCGCGACCATGAAGTCGACGAGATCTTCGAGGCGCTGCGGACGATGATAAAACCCCGGGTTGGCGGGCATCATGACCGCGCCCATGCGTGTCAGGCGCAGCATGTTTTCGAGATGGATTTCGGACAGTGGCGTCTCGCGCAGCACGACGATCAGCTTGCGCCGCTCCTTGAGCATGACGTCGGCGGCACGCTCGATCAGCGAACGCGAAGCACCGACCGCGACCGCCGAGAGCGTGCCCGTGGTGCACGGGCAGATTGCCATCGCCTCGGGCGCGCCCGAGCCGCTCGCCACCGGCGCGGTCCATTGCTGTTCGCCGAACACTTCAAGCTGGCCCGGTGCCGCGCCGTAAAGCGCGGACAGGGTGCGTGCCAGCTCCGCCGGGCGCCCCGGCAGGCTGAGATCGGTTTCCATGCCGATCACCACGCGCGCAGGCTGCGAGAGCATCAGGTAGACGTGCACGTCGGCCTCGATCAGGCATTCCAGCAGGCGCAGACCGTATTGCACCCCGGAGGCGCCGGTCATGGCCAGTGCGATACGCCGACGCGGCGCGCTCATGTACCATCCCCGCGCGCGGCCAATGCCGCGCGTACACGGGCCGGCAGGCCGCCGAAGCCGCCATTGCTCATGAACACCACATGGTCGCCCGGCCTGAGACTGTCGCCCAATTCGGCGACCAGACGGTCCAGGTCGGCCTCGACGTGCGCACGCGGACCGAGCGCATCCGCCACGCCCGCCAACGACCAGCCGAGGTCAGCCGGCTGGTAGAGCCAGCTGCGATCGGCGGCGCGCAGCGCGTCGGCCAGGCGATCGCGATGCACGCCCATGCGCATGGTGTTGGAACGCGGTTCGAGCACCGCCACCAGCCGCGCGGCGCCGACGCGTGCCCGCAGCCCTTCCAGGGTGGTCGCGATGGCGGTGGGATGATGGGCGAAGTCGTCGTAGAGCTGCACGCCGGCCACTTCGCCAAGCGATTCCAGTCGGCGGGCCACGCCGCGAAACGACGACAGCGCCTGCAGGCCGAGCGGCAGCGGCACACCGGCATGACGCGCGGCCAGCAGAGCGGCCAGCGCGTTGCCTGCATTGTGGCGCCCCAGCAAGGACCAGGACACCTGGCCGCGCGACTCGCCGTCCTGCAGAATCTCGAAACGGCTACCGTCGGGTTGCAGCAGGCGCACACGCCAGCCCGCGTCGCCGAGATCCGCGTCGCCGAATGGCGCCGTGGGCGTCCAGCAGCCTTGCGCCAACACGCCGCGCAGGCGCGCGTCGTCGGCATTGTCGACGATCAACCCGTTGCTCGGCACGGTGCGCACCAGGTGGTGAAACTGGCGCTGGATCGCCTCGACATCGGGAAAGATATCCGCATGATCGAACTCGAGATTGTTGAGCACCAGGGTCCGCGGCCGATAATGGACGAACTTGGAACGCTTGTCGAAGAAGGCGGTATCGTACTCGTCGGCCTCGACCACGAAAAAAGGACTTTCGGTGAGCCTGGCCGAAACGCCGAAATTGGCCGGCACGCCGCCGATGAGGAAGCCGGGCGAGAGGCCGGCGTGTTCGAGGATATGCGCCAGCAGGCTGGCGGTAGTGGTCTTGCCGTGGGTACCGGCCACGGCCAGCACCCAGCGTCCGCGCAGCACATGCTCGGCCAGCCACTGCGGCCCGGAAGTGTAGTCGATGCCACGATCGAGCAAGGCCTCGACGACCGGCAGGCCACGGCGCATGACGTTGCCTACGACCACCTGATCCGGCGGCGGCGACAGCTGTTCCGGGTCGTAGCCGCTGTGCACGGCGATGCCGGCGGCGGCCAGCTGGGTGCTCATCGGCGGGTATAGCGGGCCATCCGCGCCGCTGACGGTATGTCCGGCCGCACGAGCCAGCTGCGCAAGGCCGCCCATGAAGGTGCCGCCGATACCCAATATGTGTATATGCATGCGGTTCCGTCCGTTCGCCCGCCAAGCGGGGCTATCCGCCTATGGTGCCACCGAAGAAACCGGTGATCAGCAGCGAGGCCGTGAACATGAAACCCAGCGCCGTTGCGACTCCCAGCCAGCCTTGCCGCAAATCCAGCGCGTAGCGGAAAATACGCCCCAGCACCGCGATCATCCAACCCAGCGTGATCAGGTAGGCGATGGCGGCGAAAGGCGCCGGCGACTCGGTGGCCTCGGCATGATAAAGCGTCAGCAGCTGCGGCATCAGCAGCAGCCCCATCAGCGCACCGCTACCGGCCAGCGCCGTCAGCGTCTGCACCAGGCGCTGCGGGTGCTGGGTGAGCATCAAAGCGCCGTAAACCCAGGCCACCAGCACTGACGTCTCGACCAGCGCCTGCAACAGGCCGCCCCACCAGCCCGAAAGCGGCAGCACGTTGACGGCGCTCACGATCAGATAGCCAGCCAGGGCGAGCAGCATCCAGCCGCGTGAAGCGGGCATGTCCTGCGGGCCTGCCCGCATCATGCACAGATCGAGTATGCGCTTGAGGAAACTGAGAAGTGACACGGCATCTGGCATGATACAAATTGCTTAGGATAACACGTGACCCGCGTACCAGAATGATCCGCCCCCCCTTCACGCGACATGCCCGCGCGACCCGATTTCCGCAGCGCGCCGGACACCGACTCGAACTTCTGGTCGACGGCCATCGCTTCTTCCCCGCGATGCTCGATGCCATCGCCGGGGCGCGGTGCTATGTCCTCATGGAAATGTATCTCTTCGAGTCCGGCGCGCTCGCCGCCCGCTTCATTGAGGCACTGCGAGACGCGGCGCGGCGCGGCGCCAGCGTGCGCCTGCTGATCGACGATTTCGGCGCCCTGGGCCTGCACGCGCGCGACCGCGAACGCCTGCGCGCGGGCGGGGTGACGCTCGCCTTCTACAACCCGTTGCGTGTCGGCCGGCTATCGGCCAACCTGCACCGCGACCATCGCAAGCTGCTGCTGATCGACGGGCGCGTCGCCTTCACCGGCGGCAGCGGGATTACCGACGACTTCGACCCCGGCCTCCGCCCGCATGGCTGGTGGCACGATTTGATGCTGCGCATGGAAGGCCCCGCCGTGTCCGACTGGCAACACCTCTTCCAGCAGATATGGCAGCGTTCGACCGCGGACGCACCGGCCCTGCCCGCAGCACTACCCGATGCCACAGGACCGCATGCCGTGCGCGTGGTCGCCAACGACGGCCGTCGCCGGGAAATCCAGCGCCGCCTCGTCCGGCGCATCGCCCAGGCACGGCAACGTGTTTCGATCAGCGTCGCCTACTTCGTGCCGCCCCTGCGCATCCGTGCCGCCCTGCGCCGCGCGGCGCGGCGCGGCGTCGAAGTCAGGTTGATCGTACCGGGCCGCCATACCGACCATCAGGCGGCGCGTTACGCGGGCCGGCGCTTCTACGCGCAGTTGCTGCGCGCCGGCGTGCGCATCCACGAATACACCCCGCGCTTCACTCACGTGAAGCTGATGATCTGCGACGATTGGGTGAGCCTGGGTTCGGCCAATCTCGATCACTGGACCTTGCGCTGGAATCTGGAAGCCAATGCCGAGATCGACGGCGCGGCCTTCGCGGCAACCGCACAGGCCGCCTTCGAGGCCGATCTTGC
The DNA here is from genome assembly GCF_000754095.2 of Acidihalobacter prosperus. Lineage (NCBI taxonomy): Bacteria > Pseudomonadati > Pseudomonadota > Gammaproteobacteria > Chromatiales > Ectothiorhodospiraceae > Acidihalobacter > Acidihalobacter prosperus. Next base: position 791,502 of record NZ_JQSG02000006.1, on the reverse strand, counting down.
CGATACCCGCGAAATCACGCTGGAGACCTGGCGCGCGCGCGGCCGGCGAGCGCGCGCCAGGGAATGGTTCTGGGGCCTGATCAGCCGTTGGCTGGCGCGCCACGGACGGCGCGCGCGCCCACGGCCGGCCCCCGGCAAACGCGACTAGCCGGCCTCAGGCCTGGCGGCCGCGCGCAGCGGCGATACGCAGGCGCAGCGCGTTGAGCTTGATGAAGCCCGCCGCATCCTTCTGGTCGTAGGCGCCGGCGTCGTCCTCGAAGGTCGCGATGCTGGCGTCGAACAGGCTGTCGTCGGACTTGCGCCCGGCCACGCTGACGCCGCCCTTGTAGAGCTTGAGACGCACCACGCCGTTCACCGGCGTCTGCGAAGCGTCGATCATGGCCTGCAGCATGCGCCGCTCGGGGCTCCACCAGTAGCCGTTGTAGATCAGACTGGCGTAGCGCGGCATCAGCTCGTCCTTGAGGTGCGCGGCCTCGCGGTCCAGGGTGATGGACTCGATCGCGCGGTGCGCCTTCATCAGGATGGTGCCGCCGGGCGTTTCGTAGCAGCCACGCGACTTCATGCCGACATAGCGGTTCTCCACGATGTCGAGCCGGCCGATGCCGTTGGCGCCGCCAAGTTCGTTCAGTTTGGTCAGCACCGCCGCGGGACTCATGGCCTCGCCGTCGATGGCCACCACGTCGCCGCGCGCGAAGGTGAGTTCGACGTAGGTCGGCGCGTCCGGCGCCTGCTCGGGCGAGACGCTCCAACGCCACATGGATTCCTCGGCCTCGGCCCAGGGATCCTCCAGGATCCCGCCTTCGTAGGAGATGTGCAGCAGGTTGGCATCCATCGAGTACGGGGACTTGTGACCATGGCGCTCGATCGGAATGCCGTGCTGCTCGGCGTAGGCCAGCAGCCGCTCGCGCGAGGTGAGATCCCACTCGCGCCAGGGCGCGATCACCTGAATCCCCGGCTTGAGGGCATAGGCACCCAGCTCGAAGCGCACCTGATCGTTGCCCTTGCCGGTGGCGCCGTGGGAAACGGCATCGGCGCCGGTCTGGTTGGCGATCTCCACCAGGCGCTTGGCGATCAGCGGACGCGCGATGGAGGTGCCGAGCAGGTATTCGCCCTCGTAGATTGCATTGGCGCGGAACATGGGGAACACGAAGTCGCGCACGAACTCCTCGCGCAGATCCTCGATGTAGATCTCCTTGACGCCCAGCTTCTGCGCCTTGGCGCGCGCCGGCTCGACCTCCTCGCCCTGCCCCAGGTCGGCGGTGAAGGTCACCACCTCGCAGCCGTAGGTCTCCTGCAGCCACTTGAGGATCACCGAGGTATCGAGGCCGCCCGAATAGGCGAGCACGACCTTGTTCACGTCAGCCATGATGCTCCGCTCCGTTGAGTGTGCGCTTCCCGCCGCCGGCGGGAGACGAAGCGGCCATTATAGCAGCGCTCCGCCTAGCGGATCAGCAATACGCTGACACGGCGATTGAGTGCGCGCCCGCGCGCGGTGCGGTTGGCGGCGAGCGGGCGATATTCGCCCTGCGAAGCGATCCTGATCGGCTGGGTAACGCCCTGCGACTTGAGATAGTGCGCCACGGCCTCCGCGCGACGCATGCCCAATCCGTAATTGGCGAAGGCGGTGCCGACGTTGTCGGTATTGCCGATGGTGCGGACAATCTGCACCTGCCCCCCGAACAGTCGCAGATACTCGGCCAGACGCGTCAGACGTCGCTTTACCCTGGCATCCAGATGGGCGCTTCCGCTGGCGAAATGCACTTCCGTCTTCTCGAAATCGGCAAAGCGCGCGGGCTTGAGTCCGGCGGCACACTTCTGCAACCGGCCCAGCGCCTCGGCGAAACGCAGCGAGGACACCTCGGCTCGAATCCGCGCCTGATCCCCGATGGTGTAGTCGAGCGTGGCGAAGTGGCCACGGCGCAGCGCGAGCATGACCGCCCGCGCGGGCGACTCGCCAAAGCGCACGAGATCACCGTCGCGCCCCCCGTCGCTGGCCAGATCGGCATGACCGACCGCCTGGCCCGGCTGCCAGGGCGCGGCCCGCACCTTCAGACTCATCGCCTGTCCCTGGTACAGCCCCTTGCGCACCAGGATTTCGAAGGACAGCTGGCCGTCGCCGCGCTGGATCAGGCTGACCCGCCCGAAATCCGGGATCGCCTGCTCCAGCCGACACTCGAACGGACCGCTCCGCAACGTCCAGCGCACGTCGCTCATCGGGGCCGAGAAAGCCAGCAGTGGCGCGGCGTGGATGCTGGCGGCCGCCAGCATCCACCAAGCGGCCAGCGCGGCGCGCGTCAGGACATGCATGCGTATTCAACTCCGGTTTCAGCCTTCCAGAATATCGGCTGCGGCGCGGCGACCTTTAACGCCTTGCCGTGCGAACGCACGCCACCGATACCGGTCGAACCCAGGGGCCGATAGCGCCGCCAATGGCCCGGCAACCTCACCCAGCCGGCAAAAAAATGGCAAAATGTGACGCCGTCAAGGCAATCAGACGTCCGGCTGACGGACGCCCCGACCCTTACGTCGGATGAACTACTACACAAGCGAGGCCACGCAACATGTCCAACGCTGCAAGAACACTGCAAGACGCTGCACCCGGAGTCGAACTCACCGCGGACCAGCTGACTGGCCTCGGCCGGATCGGCGATACCGCCAACCAGGTCACCGACCTCCTCAAGATGTCCCAGACCGTGCTCGAGGATCTGCGCGATGGCATCGACGTCGATGCCATCGCCGACCGGATCGGTCCCGAAATGGAAGCACTGATCCAGACCCTGGGCGAAGTGATGCGCGTGCTCGGGATCGATTCCGTGCAGAGCCTGCACGAGAAGGTGCACAACGGGGTCCAGACCCTGGAAGAATCGCGCGCCATCGAAGCCGCGCCGGAACTGATCGCGCTGGTCGGCAGCCTGCACGAAAGCGGTCTGCTCAAACTGCTGCCGCCCATCCTGACGCAGCTACGCGGACTCACCGGCAGCATCGATGCCGAGCGACTGGGCGAGCGCCTCGCCGGCCTCAACGCGTCCCTCGCGTACTGGGCGGATACCGCCCGCGAAGGTCTGCGCATCGCCGGCGACCAGCTAGGCGAGCTCGACGTCCCCGCCCAGCTCGCCAAGCTCGAGGATCTGGCCGACCAATGGTGGCACATCGCCCTGCGCGCCAAACGGCTGGCGCAGGGCGACGCCGAAACCCTTGGCGACCGCGTCGAATGGCTGGTCGGACATGCGGAGCGCCTCAGCGGCCAGATCGGCCCGGTCGTCGGCGCCCTCGCCGAGCTCGCGCCCGAGGCGCTCAAGTCCGTCGACTTTTCCACCGTCGCCGCCAAGATTACCAACGGCGCCGTCGAGTGGATCGAGATCGGCATGCAGGCCCACGCCCTGGTCAAGGGCGACAGCGAGTCACTGGCGGCACGCGTGCGCGCAATGCTCGAAGGTGCGCGCGAGGCCGGCCTGGACCAGATGATCCCGGACCTCATGGGCATGCTGGGCACCGTCAACCGCACCGGCCTGCTGCGCAAGCTGAACATGCTGCTGACCACGCTCGAGCCGCATATCCCCGCCGACGCGGAGCTCAAGCGCTGGCTGGAACAGGGCACCACTCTCGCACAGCGTTATCAGCCGCAAATCGCCGGCGCGCTGCCCGCGCTCGACGGTGCACTCAAGGCCATGGAGGGCACGGAAAAGAAAGGCGGCGGCCTGTTCGGGCTGCTCGGCATCGTGTTCTCGCGCAAGACCCAATACGTCCTGCGCTTCGCGATCGAATTCGCCTATCGTTTCCTGCGCGGCAACAAGTAAACCGACGCGGGCTCGCCGACAGCGGCGAGCCCGCGCACGGCGCCTACGCCGATGCCGGCACACCAGCGGACAAGCGCCGTCGCCGCGTGATTAGAAACTCGAATGAAGACAAGTACCAAGCGTCATGCAGGGTGGGCATATCTGTGATATTAATGCCCTTGCCAAAGCAATAAGAACGCCGAACGACGACAAAGGTAATGGCATGACGATACGTAAACTCGCCCGGCTGCTGCTCGCCTTCGCGCTGGCGGCGCCCGCCTTCGCACGCGCCGCCGAACCGCTGATCCTCACCGCGCCGCCTCGCGAAACACGGGCTGCCGCCGAAAAGCTTTACGGCCCGCTGGCCAAGGAACTGACGCAGTTGGTTGGCCAGCCGGTGGTTTACCGCTACCCTGGCCTCTACATGGGCGACTGGGGCACCTATAGCCACCGCATGCAAAAGGGCGAATTCACCTTCGTATTCGACGGCCCGCAGTTCGTCTCCTGGCGCATGAAGTATCTGCATGACATCCCGCTGGTCAGCCTGCCCGGGCATCTTGGCTACGTCGTCGCAACCGACAACGTCCAGGTCAAGTCGATCCGGGATCTCATCGGCAGCCACGTCTGCGGGCTGGACTCGCCCAACCTGCTGACGCTGAGCTTCATGAGCCAGTTCAGCGACCCGCTGCAGCAGCCGATCCTGGTCGCCATCGACAGCGGTGGCTTCCCCGCCATCTATCGCGCCCAGCTCGCCGGCAAGTGCGACACCGCGATCTACCGCGATTCCTACTACATGCACCACCTCAGCGACGTGCAGCGTTCGAAACTGCGGGTGGTTTACAGCTCGACCGGCAAGCTGCCCAACCAGAGCCTGACCGTCAGCCCCAGCGTGCCGCCGGCGGTTCGCGCGCGCATCGTCGCGGCGCTGACCACGACGGAAGGGGCCAAACCGGCCGAGCGCATATTCAAGCGTTTCGCCAAGGGCGCGAGCCACTTCGTACCCGCGGTTCCGGCCGCTTTCGACAACGTATACAAACTGCTGACGCCGCTGGGCTGGGTTTCCGGCTGGGTCCCCAAACCGGACCCCAAGGCCGCCCCGTGACCGTCCGATAGCGGAGCCAGCCGATGGCTGCGTCGCCTACGCGGCCAGATCCGCCCGGCTTGACAACATACGTCCAGAACCGCGAACGGCATCCCGCGGCGACCCATCAAGCCTCATAACGCCCGAGATCGACGTCGCGCATGGCGGTCGACGGCTCGTCAAGGGCGACCGCGTGGACGGCACCGATGGCGGAGTCCGCTCGCACCTGGATCCACTGGCCGTCTGCGCACGAGCTTCGCTCCTAGAACGTCAACCTTGGCGACCTCGGCGCAGCAGCCCTCCCGGGCTGACGAGCAGCACCGACCTCTCGTGCTCCGTACCCGGAACATCAGCGGCCTTGCGACCAGGCCGACCTTGCCGCCGACGGCGTCGCGACCGCCTCCTATGAGATGAGCGTGACGCGGGAAGGTTCACGCGCGACCAGCCAGCCCGCGCGCACCGTGAACGCCCTGTACCCGCCGCTGCGCGCTGACCGGCGGGTACCCGCGTACGTCAGTCAGCGCCGCTTGGGGATATACAGATCCGTGATCGTGCCTTCGTATGCCTCGGCGGCGAAGTTCAGGGTCTCGGACAGCGTCGGGTGCGGATGCACCGCGAGCGCCAGATCCCCGGCCTCGGCATCCATCTCCAGCGCCAGCACCGCTTCGGCGATCAGCTCGCCGGCGTTGGGGCCGACGATGCCGGCGCCGAGCACGCGATGGGTGTCGGGATCGAACAGCACCTTGGTCAGGCCCTCGTCGCGCCCCAGCGACAGCGAGCGCCCGCTCGCCGCCCAGGGAAAAGCGCCCTTCTCGTAGGCAATGCCCTGCGCCTTGGCCTCGGTCTCGGTCAGCCCCATCCAGGCGACCTCAGGATCGGTGTAGGCCACCGACGGAATGGTGCGGGCGTCGAAGTGCGCCTTCTGCCCGGCGATGACCTCGGCCGCGACCTTGCCCTCGTGCGTCGCCTTGTGCGCCAGCATCGGCTGGCCGACGATGTCGCCGATGGCGAAAATGTGCGGCACGTTGGTGCGCTGCTGGCTGTCGACCGCGATGAAACCGCGTTCGTCCACTGCCACACCGGCGGCCTCGGCGCCGATCAGCTTGCCGTTGGGCGCGCGCCCGACCGCCACCAGTACGCGGTCGAAGACGTCCTCGGCCGGCGCCTTGTCGCCCTTGAAGCGGCACAGCAAGCCTTTCTTGCCCGGCTCGACGGTGGTGACCTGAGTCTTGAGGAAAATGTTCTCGTAACGCGCCTTGATGCGCTTCTCAAGCGGCCGCACGATGTCGCGGTCGGCGCCGGGAATGAGGCCGTCGGCCAGTTCGACCACGGTGACCTTGGCGCCCAGCGCATGGTAGACGGTGGCCATTTCCAGGCCGATGATCCCGCCGCCGATGACCAGCAGGCGCTTGGGCACTTCCTGCAATTCCAGCGCGTCGGTGGAATCCATCACGCGCGGATCGTCCCAGGGCACGAAAGGCAGCTTGGCGACGCGCGAACCGGCGGCGATGATCGCCTGCTGGAAGCGGATCAGCTGGCTGCCCTCGGCGGTTTCCACGGCCAGTGTGTGCGGCGAGGTGAAGCGGCCCTCGCCGTGCACGATCCGCACCTTGCGCTGCTTGGCCAGCTGCGCGAGGCCGCCGGTGAGCTTGCCGATGATGCCGTCCTTGTAGGCGCGGATGGCGTCGAGATCGATCTTCGGCTTGCCGAAGCTCACGCCGTGCTCGGCAAACTCCGCCGCCTCGTTGATCACCTGCGCGGTATGCAGCAGCGCCTTGGAGGGGATGCAGCCGACGTTCAGACACACGCCGCCGATCACCGCATGGCGCTCGACCAGCACCACCTTCTTGCCGAGGTCCGCGGCGCGGAACGCGGCGGTGTAGCCGCCGGGGCCGGAGCCGAGCACCAGCACCTCGGTCTCGATGTCGGCGTCGCTGGTCTCGACCGCGGGCGCGGCCGTGGGAACCGAGGCTGGCTTGGCCGACGCCTGGCCGACGGGAGCCGGCGCTTCGGCCGCCGCCGATTCGAGCGTGAGGATCGGCGAGCCCTGCGCAATGCGGTCGCCGACCTCGACCAGCAGCTCCTTCACCGTGCCGCCCAGCGGCGCGGGGATTTCCATGCTCGCCTTGTCGGATTCCAAGGTGATCAGCGAAGCCTCGGCTTCCACCGTATCGCCGGGCGCGACCAGCACCTCGATCACCTCGACGTCCTTGAAATCGCCGATATCGGGGAGCGTGACGGTAGTGATATCTGCCATGTGATGACTCCGACAACTAATTACGGATTGCTGTGACCCGCTCTGGCGCGTGCGAGAGAAGGAGATGACGCCCTATCATGCCGCATGAGTAGAGTCACGACAGTCTGCTGCTAGAGCAGCATGCGCCGCGTATCCGACAGCAGCTTGCTCAGGAAGGTGGTGAATCGCGCGCCCAGCGCGCCGTCGATGACGCGGTGGTCGTAGGACAGCGACAGCGGCAGCATCAGGCGCGGCACGAACTCGCCATCCTCGTAGACCGGCTGCCAACGCGCACGCGACACGCCCAGGATGGCGACCTCGGGTGCGTTGACGATGGGCGTGAACGCCGTACCGCCGAGCCCGCCCAAGCTGGAGATGGAAAAGCAGCCGCCTTGCATGTCCGAGGGTTTGAGCTTCTTCTCGCGGGCACGCACCGACACCTCTCCAAGCTCGCGGGCCAGGTCGATCAGGCTCTTGCGGTCGACATCGCGGATCACCGGTACGACCAGGCCGTCGGCGGTGTCCACCGCGATGCCGATGTGAAAGTATTTCTTGAGAATCAGGTTTTCCTGCGTCGGGTCGAGCGAGGCGTTGAAGCGCGGGAATTCGCGCAGCGCGGACACCACCGCCTTCATCAGGAAGGCGAGCAGGGTGAGCTTGACGCCCTTGGCGGCGTACTCCTCGACCATCTGCTTGCGGAAGGATTCGAGATCGGTCACGTCCGCCTCGTCGAACTGGGTGACGTGCGGCACGGTGACCCAGTTGCGGTGCAGGTTCTGCCCGGTCAGCTTGTTGATCTTGGTCAGTGCCTGGGTCTCGACCTCGCCGAACTGGGAGAAATCGATCTCTGGCATGGCGGCAACCCCAAGACCTGAACCGCCGCGTGCCTGGCTCAGCGCACGTTTGACATAATTTTGCACGTCCTCGCGCAGGATGCGGCCCTTGGGTCCGCCGCCACTCACCTCGCCGAGATCGACGCCCAGTTCACGCGCGAAGCGGCGTACCGACGGACTGGCGTGGGCCTTGCGGAAGCGCTGCTCGTTGAGATGCGCTGTCGGCGAAGGCTTCGTCGCGACAGGTCCCGGCGGCGCGGCCTTGGCTTCGGCAGCGGCGGGCGTCGGCGGTGAGGCCTCGGCCGATGCCGATGCCGATGCCGATGCCGATGCGGCTTGCGCGGCGGGCATCGGCGTGGCGGCAGCAGGCTCCAGCACCAGGATCGGCGAACCCTCGGCGACGTGATCGCCCACCTTGACCTTGACCTCGCGCACCACGCCACCCTCCGGCGCGGGGATCTCCATGCTCGCCTTGTCCGACTCCAGGGTGACCAGCGAGCTTTCCGGCGCGATCGTATCGCCCGGATTGACCAGCACCTCGATCACTTCTACGGATTTGAAGTCCCCGATATCGGGGACGCGAATTTCCTTCAGTTCTGCCATGCGCTTGCTCCCGGGCTCGTCAGGCGGTCGTCGGATGCGGCTTGGACGGATCGACGCCATAACGTTCTATGGCGCGGCCGACCTCGGCGGCTTCGATCCTGCCTTCGTCCGCCAACGCCTTGAGCGCCGCAATCGCGACGTGGTAGCGGTCGACCTCGAAGTATTTGCGCAGCTGCGCGCGCGTGTCGCTGCGGCCGAAACCGTCGGTACCCAGCACCACGTAGCGGCCGGGCACCCAGGCGCGGATCTGGTCGGCGTACTGCTTGACGTAGTCGGTGGCGGCGATGAAGGGTCCGCTTCGATCCTTGAAGCAGCGAGCCACATGGGATTCGCGCGCCTCTGCTTCGGGATGCAGGCGGTTCCAGCGCTCCGCGGCATCGGCTTCGCGGAACAGCTCGTTGAAGCTGGGGGCGCTCCAGATATCGGCGGCGACGCCGAAATCCTGCTCCAGCAGATCCGCCGCGGCGATGACCTCGCGCAGGATGGTGCCGGAACCGAGCAGCTGCACCTTTTTCTTCTTGCGGCCGCCCTGACGGAACAGATACAGGCCCTTGACGATATCGTCCTCGGCGCCCTTCGGCATGGCCGGATGGTGGTAGTTCTCGTTCATCACGGTGATGTAGTAGAAGACGTTCTCCTGCTTCTCGTACATGCGCCGCATGCCGTCCTGAACGATCACCGCCAGCTCGTAGGCAAAGGTCGGATCGTAGCTGACGCAGTTGGGGATGAAACCGGCCATCACATGGCTATGGCCGTCCTGATGCTGCAAGCCCTCGCCCGCCAGCGTGGTGCGCCCGGCGGTCGCGCCCATCAGGAAGCCGCGCGCCTGCATGTCGCCGGCGGCCCAGATGAAGTCGCCCACGCGCTGGAAGCCGAACATCGAGTAGAAAGCGAAGAAAGGCACTGTGTTGACGCCGTGATTGCTATACGCCGTTGCAGCGGCAATCCAGGAGGCGATGGCGCCGGCCTCGTTGAGGCCTTCTTCAATAATCTGGCCAGTCTTGTCCTCCTTGTAGAACATGATCTGGTCCTTATCCTCCGGCGTGTAGAGCTGGCCGACGGAGGAATAGATACCGAGCTGCCGGAACATGCCCTCCATGCCGAAGGTGCGCGCCTCGTCCGGAATGATCGGCACCACGTTCTTGCCGATCTTCTTGTCGCGGGTCAATACCGTGAGCAGGCGCACAAAGGCCATCGTGGTCGAAAGCTCGCGGTCACCGCTGTCTTCCAGCAAGGAAGCGAAGGCATCGAGACCCGGCACCTGCAACGGCGCCGCCAGCGGCTTGCGTACCGGCAGATAGCCGCCGAGCGCTTCGCGACGCTCGCGCAGATAGCTCATTTCCGGGCTGTCTTCGGCAGGGCGATAGTACTTACAGTTGACCACGTCCTCGTCGGAAAGCGGGATGTCGAAGCGGTCGCGGAAGGCGAGCAGTTCTTCATCATGCAGCTTCTTCTGCTGGTGGGTGCGGTTCTGCCCCTGCCCGGCGCGACCCATGCCGTAACCCTTGACGGTATGCGCCAGAATCACCGTCGGCTGGCCGGCGTGTTTGCTCGCGGCCGCATAGGCCGCATAGACCTTGTACGGATCGTGGCCGCCGCGGTTCAGGCGCCAGATGTCCTCGTCGGACATGGTGGCCACCATCGCCTTGAGTTCGGGGTACTTGCCGAAGAAGTGCTCGCGCACATAAGCGCCGTCCTTCGACTTGTAGTTCTGATACTCGCCGTCGACGGCCTCCATCATGCGGCGCTGCAGCAGGCCGTCGTGGTCGCGCGCGAACAACGGATCCCAGTAGCGCCCCCAGAGCACCTTGATCGCGTTCCAGCCGGCGCCGCGGAACAACGCCTCGAATTCCTGCACCACCTTGCCGTTGCCGCGCACGGGGCCGTCCAGACGCTGCAGATTGCAATTGATCACGAAGATCAGATTGTCGAGCTTCTCGCGCGCGGCCAGCGAGATGCCCGCCATGCTCTCCGGCTCGTCCATCTCACCGTCGCCGATGAAGCACCACACCTTGCGGTCCCGCGTATCGGCCAGGCCGCGGTCGCTCAGATACTTCATGAAACGGGCCTGATAGACGGCCTGCAATGGCCCGAGGCCCATGGACACAGTGGGGAACTGCCAGAAATCGGGCATCGACCAGGGGTGCGGATAGGATGGAATGCCTCGCCCGTCGACCTCCTGGCGGAAATTGTCGAGCTGTTCCTCGCTCAGACGTCCCTCCAGGAAGGCGCGCGCATAGTTGCCAGGCGAGGAGTGCCCCTGGAAATAGACCAGATCACCGCCGTGCTCGTGGCTCGGCGCACGCCAGAAGTGATTGAAGCCGACGTCATATAGCGTGGCGATGGAGGCGAAGCTCGCAATATGGCCGCCCAGTTCCGTGCTCTTGCGGTTGGCCTTCACCACCATGGCCAGCGCGTTCCAACGGATCAGCGAGCGAATGCGCCGCTCAATGGCTGGATCGCCGGGCAGGATCGCCTCGAGATGCGGCGGAATGGTGTTGACGTAGGCCGTGTTGGCGGAATAGGGCAGGAAGGCGCCCGAGCGGCGAGCCTTGTCGATCAGTTGTTCGAGCAGGTAGTGGGCACGTTCGACCCCTTCCTGCTCGATCACGGATTCCAGTGCATCGATCCACTCCTGGGTTTCGATGGCATCGGCGTCCTGCAACTGGACATGGGTATTCATGGCGGACCTCCAAGCTTGGCGCCGGACCCCCTGGAGTCCAGCGCAGGCGTGCACGCCCGACGTCCATGCGCCGGCCGTGCAAGGGAATACGGGTACCTTCAAGAAGCGGCGCCATCATCATGTTTTTTACGGGGGTGGTCAAGAACCCGCCCACGGGCCTAGCATGCAACCGGCATGATAAACAACGATTTCCCCGCGCCATCCAGCTAGGGTAAGCTGCCCGCATGCCCTATGCCACGAACTTGTCTGAAATGAGCGAATACGTCCCGATCGGCCAGCGTTTTCGCGGCTTCCTGCCGGTGGTCGTCGATGTCGAAACCGGCGGCTTCAACGCCCAGACGGACGCCCTGCTGCAGATTGCCGCGATTACCCTACGCATGAACGACGCAGGCCACCTGCATCGCGACCAGACCATCAGCCGGCACGTCGTTCCCTTCGATGGCGCCAACCTGGAGCCCGCCTCGCTGGAAGTCAACGGCATCGACCCCTGGCACCCGCTGAGACTGGCGGTACCCGAAAAGGAAGCCTTGAGCGACGTCTTCAAGGAAGTTCGCCGCGCAGTCGGCGAAAACGAATGCACCCGCGCCATCCTGGTCGGGCACAACGCGGCCTTCGACCTCGGTTTCATCAATGCGGCGGTGGCGCGCACGGGCATCAAGCGCAACCCCTTCCACCCCTTCAGCAATTTCGATACGGTCACGCTGGCGGCCATGGCCTACGGCCAGACGGTGCTGGCGCGCGCCGCGCGCGCCGCCGGGCTAGAATGGAATACCGCGCAGGCACACAGCGCCACCTACGATGCGGAAATGACGGCGGACCTGTTTTGCGGCATTCTCAACCGCTGGCAACGCTGCCAGGGCAGCGTGTCGGACTGAAAGCCCGAACGCATCGCGGCCCGGCGAGGGCGATGCGCACCCGGGTGCGATAATCATTTATTATCACCGGTCGTCCACGGAGTGCCTGTCGGGGGAGGAACAGCATTGCCACCGGAACTCAGCCTGATCGTCGTCGACGATATGCGCTTTTCGCGCGTGGTGCTCGAACAGAGCCTGCGCAAGATCGGCTACGAAGACATCCGACTCGCCACCAGCGGGGCGGAAGCGCTCGAAATGGCCCGGGAACGCCGAGCCGACGTGCTGCTCGCCGACTGGGTCATGCCGGAGATGAACGGGCTTGATCTACTCGATGAAATCCGCCGCCTGGATGAGCGCCGACACTGGTACACCGCCGTGCTACTGTTCACCGCCAAGGGCGAAACCGAAGCCCTGCTGGAAGCCTTCCGGCGTGGCGTCGACGATTATCTGGTCAAACCGCCCGAACCGAGTGAGCTCGCCGCCCGTATCTACGGCGCGGGGCGCATCGCATCACTGCACAACGCCCTGCTGCAAACCAGCGATGCGGTTCAGGCCGCCAACCGCGAGTTGATCGCCGCCAACCAGATCGACACCCTGACCGGCCTGGGCAACCGCCGTTACCTGGAACAACGCCTGGAGGCCATGCTGAGGGTGGCCCAAGCCCGCCAGAGCGGCGTCTGCGTCGCCCTGGTGGCCATCGATCATTTCAAGCGGATCAACGAACGCTACAGCTACGACATCGGCGACGAAATGCTCAACAACGTCGCCCTGCGCCTGCGCAACGCGGTGCGTCCGACCGACGTGATCACTCGCCACGACGTGGACACCTTCGCCATTGCGATGGCCTACCAGGAGCCGAGCCTGCCTCGCCCCGACATGTTCGGCCGGCTGGTCGAAACCGTCGGCGTGCGCGCGTACCACAGCGACATGGGCGACATCGGAATCACCGTATCGGTCGGCGCCCACTGCCATCACGCTGGCCAGACGGTCGAGTCTCTGAGCGACTTCATCGGCGCCGCGGAAGAAAACCTGGCAGCCGCCAAGCGCGGCGGGCGCAACCGCTTCGTCTATCGATGAAGCCGCCGCGCCGCGTGTTCAGGCTGCGCCGCTGCGACGCGCGATGGCGGCCTTGACCGCCTTTTCCAGCTCGCCGTTCTGATACATCTCGAGCGTGATGTCGCAACCGCCCACCAGCTCGCCATCGATATACAGCTGCGGAAAGGTCGGCCAGTCGGCATAACGCGGCAGGTTCTCGAACACCTCGGGATCGGCCAGCACGTTCACGTAGGCGAAATCCTCGCCGCAGCGTTTGAGCGCCTCGGCCGCACGGCTGGAGAACCCGCACATGGGAAACTGCGGCGTGCCCTTCATGAACAACACCACCGGGTGATTCTTGACCTGCTGATCAATACGTTCCATGACGTCCATGCGTCACCTCGTCTATCTGGGTTGGAGTGCGGAAAGAAATTTCCGTGGCCGCGCCAGTCTACCGCGTTACCCCGGAAAATTAAGCCCGCAGTCCGCGCGGTTATGCGCGGCGCGCTTCAGTACACCGCGCCATCCAGGTGCCGCTGCAACCACAACTCGAGCAGCGCCAGATGCCAGAGCTTGTTGCCGCGAATGGCGGTGAAGCTGCCCTCGCCCTCCGGATCGGCCAGCAGCGCATCGACGTATTCCGGCCGGAACAGCCCGCGTTCGCGGCTCGTGCGCGAATTGACGATATCGGCCATGAAATCGTAGGCCTCGCCCCGCACGTACTTCAGCGCCGGCACCGGGAAATAGCCCTTGGGGCGATCGATCACGGCATCCGGTATGCGTCCGCGGGCGATTTGCTTGAGCACATACTTGCCACCGTCGCGCAGCTTGAGGTCCGGCGGCATGCTGGCGGCCAGTTCGACCAGCTCGTGATCGAGGAAGGGCACGCGTGCCTCCAGCCCCCAGGCCATGGTCATATTGTCCACTCGCTTGACCGGGTCGTCGACGATCAGCGTGGTGACGTCGAACCGCAGCACCTGATCGATGAATTCATCGGCATCCGCCTCGGCCAGACGCGCCGCAACGAAGGCAGAGGTGACGTCGTCCGTGGCGTAGGCCGGCATCACCGTGCGCAGATATTCGGCATGATCGCGATCGAAGTAACGCGGGCGGAAGCGCTCGATCGGCTCACCCTGCGCCGCGGCCATCTGCGGGTACCAGAAATAACCGCCGAAGACCTCGTCCGCACCCTGGCCGGACTGCACGGCCTTGACGTGTCGCGACACCTGGCCGGACAGCAGGTAAAACGCCACGGCGTCCTGAGCCACCATCGGCTCGGACATCTGATCGACCGCCTCGGGCAGCCGCGTCAGCACCTCGCTGTTGGGGATCTCGAACTTGTGATGCTCGGTGGCGTAGCGGGCCGCGACCGGATCCGAATACTCGAACTCGCTGCCCTTCTCCTCCGGCTGGTCCTCGAACCCCACGGTAAAGGTCTTGAGACCCGACGCGCCGGACTCGGCCAGCAGCGCGACCAGGAGACTGGAATCGAGCCCGCCTGACAGCAGTACGCCCACGGGTACGTCGGCAATGCGCATGCGGCGCTCGACCGCCGTGCGCAAGGCGGCGTGTATGGCTTCGACCCAGTCCTGCTCGCTGCGCGGCGCGGCCGGGCGCTGCGCCGACAGATGCCAGTAGGCACGCAACTGCTGACGTCCGTCGGGACCGATGCTCAGCGTGTGTGCGGGCGGCAGCTTGCGCACCCCCTTGAGCAGGGTGCGCGGCGCCGGCACCACGGCGTGCAGACTCATGTGGTGATGCAGCGCGATCGGATCGATCGCGCTGTCGACGCCACCGCCCGCAAGCAATGCCTGGACGTTGGAAGCGAAGCGGAACCCGTCGCGCGTCTCACCGTAATACAGCGGCTTGATGCCGAGGCGGTCGCGAGCCAGGAACAGGCGCTGCTCACGCACGTCCCAGATGGCGAAGGCGAACATGCCGATCAAGCGCTCGACGCAGCGCTCGCCCCATTCGGCATAGGCCTTGAGGATCACTTCGGTGTCCCCGCTGGAACGGAAACGGTGGCCCCGGCCGATCAGCTCGTTGCGCAATGCGGGGTAATTGTAGATGGTGCCGTTGAAGACGATAGTCGAACCCGTCGCCTCGTCGGTCATCGGCTGGTCGGCGGCAGCCGAGAGATCGATGATCGCAAGGCGGCGATGGCCCAGCAGCACGGGGCCCTGGCGGTAATGGCCCTCGTGATCCGGCCCACGCCGGCGCAGCCGGTCGAGCATGCGCTGCATGACGGACGACTCGGGCGGCCTGCCCCCAAAACCCAGTTCACCGGCGATCCCACACATAGCGTCCTCATCGGCTGTTCGAAGGCGGGGCATTATTGCATGTCCGACCGGCCTGGCCTATGTTAGGCAACCTCATCCCCATCGTCGGGCCGGGCGACGTGCCTGCCCACGCGAAAACCCCCGACAACCCAAAGGAGAAACCGCATGGCCTTCGAACTGCCGCCCCTTCCCTATGCCAAGGACGCACTGGCCCCCCACATTTCGGCCGAGACGCTCGAGTTCCATCACGACAAGCACCACGCCACCTACGTCGCCAACCTCAACAAGCTCGTGCCCGGCACCGATTTCGAGAACGCCAGCCTCGAAGACATCATTCGCAAGGCGCCTGCCGGCGGCATCTTCAACAACGCCGCCCAGGTGTGGAACCACACCTTCTATTTCAACGGCATGTCGCCCAAGGGCGGCGAACCCGAGGGCGCGCTGGCCGAGGCCATTACTCAGGCCTTCGGCAGCCTGGCGGAACTCAAGGAAAAATTCAGCCAGTCCGCCGCCACCAACTTCGGTTCCGGTTGGACCTGGCTGGTGAAAAATTCCGCCGGCGGTCTCGAAATCGTCAACACCGGCAATGCAGCCAACCCGCTGCGCGACGGCCTGACCCCGCTGCTGACCGTGGACGTCTGGGAACACGCCTATTACATCGACTACCGCAATGCCCGCCCGAAATACCTGGAGGGTTGGTGGAGTCTGGTCAACTGGTCCTTCGTCGCGGAAAACTTCGGCGCCTGATCCAACCGCCCCTGCCCGGCCACACGCCGGGCAGGGGCTTTTATTTCGGCGGCGGGTGCTTAATAATCGGCCTGACCGGCAGCCCGAGCGCTGCCGTTTTCGTTTATGGCGGCCAATACCATGAGTGACTCATTGATGCACACCTATGCGCGGCTCCCTGTCAGCTTCGTACGCGGCGAAGGCGCCTGGTTGTACGACGACAAGGGCGACGCGTATCTGGACGCCCTCTCGGGCATCGCGGTCTGCGGTCTCGGCCACGCGCATCCCGCGGTCGCCGCCGCGCTGGCGGAACAGGCCGCCTGCCTGCTGCATACCTCGAATCTCTACCATATTCCCCTGCAGGAACGCCTCGGCGACCGCCTGTGCGCGCTCGCGCGCATGGACCGGGTGTTTTTCGGCAATTCGGGGGCCGAGGCCAACGAAGCGGCGATCAAGCTCGCGCGCCTGCACGGTCACCAGCGCGGCATCGATCTACCCGAAATCGTGGTCATGGAAAACAGCTTCCACGGGCGCACGCTCGCAACGCTTTCGGCCACCGGCAACCGCAAGGTGCAGGCCGGCTTCGAACCGCTGGTGCGCGGTTTCGTGCGCGCCCCCTATGGCGACATCGAGGCGCTGCGCACCATCGCGGCCAATCGCCCCAACGTGGTGGCGATACTGGTCGAACCCATTCAAGGCGAAGGCGGCATCCGCATACCGCCGGACGACTATCTGCCCGACCTGCGCGCGCTGTGCGACGAATTCGGCTGGCTGTTGATGCTCGACGAAATCCAGACCGGCATGGGCCGCGCCGGCCGCTGGTTCGCGCATCAGCTCAGCGGCATACGCCCGGACGTCATGACCCTCGCCAAGGCGCTGGGCAACGGCGTGCCGATCGGCGCCTGCCTCGCCCGCGGGCAGGCGGCGGATGTGCTCGGCCCCGGCAATCACGGCTCGACTTTCGGCGGCAACCCGCTGGCCTGCCGCGCAGCCGGCGCCGTGATCGACACGATCGAATCCAACGGACTGGTCGAGCGCGCCGCATCCCTGGGCACGCGGCTGCTCGAAGCCCTGCGTCAACGACTGCAGGGCCGCGACGGCGTCGTCGAGGTGCGCGGCAAGGGATTGCTGATCGGCATTGAACTCGATCGCCCCTGCGGCGCCCTCCAGCAGCAGGCACTGGACCTGCGGCTGCTGATCAACGTCACCGCCGGCAACGTGATACGGCTGCTGCCGCCGCTGGTCACCGACGATGCCCAGGCGGACCTCCTGATCGAAACCCTCGGCCGGCTGATCGAGGACTTCCTCGCCCAGCCCCTGGAGGCACAGCAGGCATGAAGCGTCGCCACTTCCTGACCCTGGACGACCTCAGCCCGACGGAGCTGCAGCGCCTGATCGCCCGCGCCAGCGAGCTCAAGGCGATCCAGCGCCGCGGCGACCGCCACACGCCGCTGCAGGGCAAAACCCTTGGCATGATCTTCGAGAAGGCCTCGACGCGCACCCGCGTCTCCTTCGAGGTGGGCATGGCGCAGCTCGGCGGTCACGCCCTGTTCCTGTCGCCCCGCGACACCCAACTCGGCCGTGGCGAACCGATCGAGGATACGGCGCGCGTACTCTCGCGCATGGTCGACGTCGTGATGATCCGCACCTTCGCCCACGAAACCCTGGAGCGCTTCGCCGCACACTCCCGAGTGCCGGTCATCAACGGTCTCAGCGACGACGTGCACCCCTGCCAGCTGCTCGCCGACCTGCAGACATTTCAGGAACACCGAGGCAGTATTCAGGGGCGCACTGTGGCCTGGATCGGCGACGGCAACAACATGTGCCACTCCTGGATCAATGCCGCACGCCTGCTCGATTTCCAGTTGCGCGTAGCCTGCCCGCCCGGCTACGAGCCGGCCAAGCGCTTCGTGGACGCCGCGGACGGGCATGTCGATATCCTGCACGACGCGCACGCGTCCGCCACGGGCGCCGACCTGCTGGTGACCGACGTCTGGGCCAGCATGGGTCAGGAAGAGGAGCAGGCACGGCGCGCCGCGGCGTTCGCCGCCTTCCAGATCGACGACCAGGTGATGGCGCAGGCCAGCCCCGATGCCCTGTTCATGCACTGCCTGCCCGCGCATCGCGGCGAAGAAGTCGCCGCAGCGGTGATCGACGGTCCGCACAGCGTGGTCTGGGACGAGGCAGAAAACCGCCTCCATGCGCAAAAGGCACTGCTGGAGTTCCTGCTCGAAGTCTCTCTGAGGGGATGACCACCCAAGGGCCGCGGGTGCGCATCCTCCTCGGCTCGGTCATCGCCCTGGGCCCCGGCAAGGCCGACCTGCTCGAGGCGATCGAGGCCACCGGCTCCATCTCCGCCGCCGCGCGCCGCATGTCGATGTCCTACCGACGCGCCTGGGTGTTGATGGACACCATGAACCGGAGCTTCCGCGCGCCTCTGGTCGATACCGCTACCGGCGGAAGCGGCGGAGGCGGCGCCAATCTGACCCCGCTCGGCCGTGAAATTCTGCGGCGCTACCGCACCATGGAGCGCAGAGCCATGGCAGCAGTCGCGGACGATATCGCGTACATCGAAGCCCGCCTCGCCCATCCCGCCGACCCCGAATAGCCCCCCCTTCTCCGTCTGCATGGGATGACCATCGCTGTATCCGATGATATATTTCGCACCCCATGTATCCGAACGGATATAACGCCTCGTTCACCTTGGAGACCGCATGCGCCTCCCGCTCATCGTATTGCCACTCGCGCTACTGTTGGCCGCCGCGTCGGCCCACGCCGCACCGAAACTGACCGTCGCCTACGCCGGCTCGATGGGCGTGGTCATGGATCGGCATATCAGTCCGGCCTTCGAACACGCGCGCGAAGCCCAGGTGCGCGGGATCGGACAGGGCGCGTGGGCGCTGGCACGGCTGATCGCGGCAGGCCGCCTGCGACCCGATGTCTTCGTTTCGGTCACGCCCGGTCCGATGCGCCTGTTGATCGAAAAGGGGCTGGTCCGGCGCGCGATCCCGGTCGCCAGTACGCAAATGGCCATCGCCTACAGCCCGAAATCGCGTTTCGCAGCCGCCTTCGCCCGTGCGGCAAAGGGCGACATCCCGTGGTACCAGGTGCTCGAAAGCCCTGGTCTACGCCTCGGACGCACCGACCCGGCAACCGACCCGCAGGGTCGGAATGTGATCCTCAGCTTCCAGCTCGCGGCGCGCTACTATCACCGCCCGGCGCTCGTGCAGCGCATCCTGGGACCGCTGCGCAATCCACGCCAGATATTCACGGAGGCTTCATTGCTCAGCCGTTTGGAATCGGGACAGATCGACGCCGTGGTCGGCTACCTTAGCGCGATGCGCTCGCACCACCTCCCCTACATATCGCTCCCCGACCAGATCAATCTGGGCGAACCGGCCTATCAGCATGACGGGTACGATCGCGCGGGCTTTCGCATCGACACCGGCGGCAAGTCCGTCGAGGTCAAGCCACAGCCACTGGTCTTCTATGCCGCCGTACTCGACAAGGCCCGGCACCCGGACCTGGCCCGCGCGTTCGTGAATTTCCTGCGCTCCCGACCGGCACAGGCCCTGTTCCGCGAGACCGGCTACAGCCCGCCGAGCGGCAAGCCGCTTTCGTGACGCCACCGCGATCGCTTCTCGCCGTCAGCGGCGCGCTCGGGCTGGCCTGGTTGACGTTGCCGCTCGCCGGCCTGGTGCAGGCCACCCAGTGGACTCATTTCGGGCTGGAGTCCGGTGATCTCGAAGCGATCCGGGTGTCGCTCGGCTACACCTCCGCCGCGCTCGCCATCATCGTCGCATTCGGCACGCCGGTCGCGTATTGGCTCGCACGCGGCAGGTTTCGCGGCAAATGGCTGGCCGAGCTGCTGCTCCTCATGCCTCTACTGACGCCGCCGCTGGCCATGGGCATCTTGCTCAGTGCCCTATACGGACCCTACGGCTGGGCCGGCGAACCGCTTGAGCATCTGGGCATCGAGCTCACCAATACGGCCTACGCCTTCGTGCTTGCCCAGGTTTACAGCGCCGCACCGTACTATATCGTCGCTGCCCGCGCGGCCTTCGAGGCCGTGCCCGGCGAACTCGAACAGGTCGCCCTCACGCTCGGCAAAACGCGCTGGCAATGCTTCGTGACCGTCACCCTGCCGCTGGCCAGACTCGGCTTGGCGGCAGGCGCTGCGCTGGCCTGGGTGCGCGCGCTCGGCGAGTTCGGCGTGGTACTGATCGTGGCCTATTTCCCGCAAGGCATCCCCGTAAAGCTGTGGGTCAACCTGCAGGACTATGGCCTGCCCGCGGTCTATCCGCTGCTATGGCTGTTCTTCCTCATCGCCATGCCGGTCCCGCTGCTGCTGGGCCTGCTCTCCCGACGGCACGGCACGGCACAGGCCTGATATGCGCCTCGACTACCGTATCGAAGCCCCGGTCGCCCTCGATGTTTCACTGGAGCTGACGGGTTTCTGTGTCCTGCTCGGGCTTAGCGGCGCTGGCAAAAGCACGTTGCTCAAGGCCGTCGCGGGCCTGCTGCCGGGCCAGGGCATGCCCTACGGTGGCCTGCCGCCGGAACGGCGGCCGGTCGGCTATCTGCCGCAGGGTTACGCGCTGTTCCCACACCTGCGGGTATGGGAAAACGTCGCCTTCGCACGGCGCGGCTCGCGGGCTGAGCGGCGTGCCGCGGCCCTGGCGCTGCTCGAACGTGTGCAGCTGGCCGATCTGGCCGAACGGTGGCCGAGCGCCCTTTCCGGCGGCCAACAGCAGCGCGTGGCCCTGGCCAGGGCGCTGGCCAGGGATCCCGAGCTACTGCTGCTGGACGAACCCACCTCGGCGCTGGATGCGAGTACGCGCGACCAGGTGCTCGGCGAACTGATCGAACTGATCGACGCCCAGGAAATACCGACGCTGGCGGTCACACACGACCCGCAGGTGGCCGCGCTGGCGGATCGCATGGCGATCCTGTCGCGCGGTCGCATTGTCCAGCAGGGGATACCGCACGAGGTCTTCGGCGCGCCGTCCAGCGTCGCGGCGGCGCGTCTGGTGGGTTACGCCAATCTGTTCGAAGGCCACGTACTGCGACGCGGCGCCGAGGTCGTCGAGGTGGGCGTCGGGCACCGGCATCTGAGCTGCCTGATCGAGTCCGAGGCGCCGATGTCGGTACGCGTGATGCTGGCCCTGCGTGCCGACGCTATCGATGTAACGGAAAACGGAGACCGGAACGCTGCGCCGGACCGGCAGTACCTGAATGCCCGCATCCTGCGCGCTCGCAACGACGGTCTCGGGTTGCGCCTGTATTGCGACGCCGATATGGACGCGCCGCTGGAGATACGCCTGGCGCACAAGACCCGCTGGCATGCGAGCCTGCGCGCGGGCGATTCCGTGGTGCTGAATTTCCCATACGCTGCGTTGCGGCTCCTGCCGGCAGATTGAAGCGGGGCGCCCTACTTGGCGGCCGGCGTAGGCGCCACCTCGCCCAGCATGGTCGGGAACGCGGACTTGCCTGGCGCGCCCTTGATCACTTCGGCCTTGCCATGCTTGTTGAGAAACACGATGGGCGGCACCACTTCCATGCCGGTCTTGGTCAGCAGCGCCTTGTTCACCTCCAGCTCACGCCGTGTCTTGGCGCTCATCCTCGCCAGCGGCTTGAGACCGCCGAGTTTCCCGCGCTCGCGCACGAAACGGTGCTCGTTTTCCTTGAGCGCGGCATTGCGGTCATGCGCCTCCAGCATGGCTGCCGCCTTGCCGGGACTCGTGGGCGTCAAGATCGCCACCGGCACCCAGCGGAACTGGTAGTGCTTGAGATAGGCCTGGGAATCCACATAAACCAGATGGCAATAGGGGCAATTGGGATCGAAAATCACGTAGATGATGCGATCGCCGTGTCCCTCCGCGATCCAGTGCGAGTCTGCCGCCTCGCGGAGCAGAGCAGGCTCGCTCGGTGTGGCCGCCTGCGCCAGCCCCATGCAGGCCAGCCACAGATACAGCGCCATCGACAGGACGCGCGGGAACGAGGAGCGCGATACTTCACGATTCACGACGATTCTCCAGAAAACCCGGCCGGCATGACCGGCAAAACGGCAAGCGGCGATGCCATGAGGACATCGCCGCATCCTCCGCTGCGCCGGCGGCTACCCGCGGCGCAGCGGTACTGCGGACCGCGTCCGCCCTTAGAGCCCGTACTCCTTCGGGAAGGCAATGCCGGGATTGTCCTTGACCCCGACGAGACGCGGCACGTCGACCTTGTCCACGCGCACATGCTTCTGCTTGCGCAGCCAGTCGGCGAACACGTCCCACACCGGCTTGCCCTCGACCGGACGCGACACGGCGGCCCAGCCGGCCACCTTGTATTTCTTCTTCATCGAGATCGGCTTGCCGCCCACATGCAATTCCTTGATGCGGTGACCGATCTTCTTGTTCGGGTCCATCACGTACTGGATGTTGCCGACGCGGATCATGTCGCCGCCCTGCTGGTAGTAGGGATCCTTGTTGAACAGGTTGTCGCCGACGTCTTCCATGATCATCTTGATGGTTTCGCCGGTGTACTCGTTGATCGTCACCTGCGGATAGGTGATCGCAGTCTGGCCCATCACGTCGTCGAAGGTGATGGTCTCGCCCGGCAGCTTGGCGTAGCCCCAGCGGAACCCCGGCGAGAACGCCGCCTCGGCATCCATTTCCTCCATCAGCGCCTGCACCAGCAGTTGATCGAAGGTGCCGTTGAAGTTGTCGCGGCGATACAGCAGGCTTTCAGTCACGGCGAGCGGCTCGGAAAGCTTCTTCTCGTAGGGCGCGCGCACCTTCTGGATGTAGGCCGCCATTTCCTCGTCCGGCTTGATCATGTTGGAGAACACCGGCATGTAGTGGAAACGGTAACCCTTGAGGCGCCCCTTGCCGACGTCAAGATCGAACCGGGCCAGGATCTTGCCGTTGGTCGAGGTGTTGATGACCAGGGTATTGCCGATCTTGACCGGGCGTGGCCCCATGATGTCGTGGGTATGCCCACCCAGGATGATGTCGATACCCTTGACGTTGGCGGCCATCTTCATGTCGACGTCGGCGCCATTGTGCGACAGCAGCACGACGAGGTCGGCCGCATGCTTGTGGCGGCATTCGTCGACCATCTTCTGCATGTGATCCTGCTTGATGCCGAAGGTCCAGTCCGGAATCATGTAGCGCGGATTGGCAATCGGCGTATACGGGAAGGCCTGGCCGATGATCGCGATCTTGCGCCCGCTGACCTCGCGGATCGTGTACGGCTTGAAGACCAGATCGCCCCAGGTGCTGTCGTTGACATTCTGCGCCAGGAATTCGGCCTTGAGGTGCTTTTCGACCAGCTCCTTGACGCGCGCCTGGCCATAGGTGAATTCCCAGTGGCCGACCATGGCGTCGACGCCCATGATGTTCTGGGCGCCCACCATGTCCGCGCCCTTGGTCCACAACGAGGTCGCCGACCCCTGCCAGGTATCGCCGGCGTCGAGCAACAGGGTGCGATCCTTGCGCTCCTCGCGATAGCGCTTGATCAGGCTGGTCAAATGGGCGAATCCGCCCATCTTGCCGTATTTCTGGGCCAGCTCGGTGTAATCCAGGCAATCGAAGGCATAGGCGTCCTGGGTGCCGGCCATCTCATGGTAGAACTTGAGGAAGTGCTCGCCCGTCAGATGCGGCGGACGACCGATCGCCGAGCCGACGCCGATATTGGTATCGGGCTCGCGCCAGTACACCGGATTGAGCTGCGCGTGGCTGTCCGTGAAATGCAGCAGCGTCACATTGCCGTAATCCGGGATTTCATAGAAATCCTCGGCGCTCTTGCCCGCGGCCTGCGCGAAGCGGGGGCTCAGGAAACCGGCGATGCCCGCCACGGCCATCATCTGCATGAACTCTCGGCGCGATATACTCATGGGGTTGCGACCCTCCTCACTGCATTGGTATGAAATGCCTCGCCGGTCCGGCCGGCGCTGCGTCGCCCGCACAAGGCACTGGTTATGTTGTCCTCCAGACACGGGGAAGGGATCACCCCGGTCATGCATTGGTATACGGTTGCGTAAGACGTGGCGGCACGGCGGTTTATTCCAGCCGGATCGCGCCGCCCCCCGCCACATTCAGCATAGAGGATAACCTGCACATGAACGAATGCCCGTCCGCGCCGCCCGGCCCCTTGCCGCACTGCGGGCATCCGCCTGTCAGCGCCGTCATCCGCCGCAGTCCGGAGGATTTCCTGGTCGAAGAGCTGCCTCTGACCGAACCGGACGGCGGCGGCGAACACCTCTGGCTGCTGATCGAGAAGCGTAGCGAGAACACCGACGACCTGGCGCGCCGGCTGGCGAGATGCGCTGGCGTCCGGCCCGCGGCAATCGGCTATGCCGGCCGCAAGGACAAGCACGCGCTGACGCGACAATGGTTCAGCGTGCATCTTCCCGGGCGCGACGACCCCGACGCCGAGAGTTTCGAGCGCGACGCCCTGAACGTACTGCGTAGCGCCAGGCACTCGCGCAAGCTCAAGGTCGGCGCGCTACGCGGCAACCGCTTCCGACTGCGCCTGCGCGATGTCGACGGCGATCGGGATGCACTGGCCGCGCGGCTCGAAGAAATCGCAACCGGCGGTGTCCCGAATTATTTCGGCGAACAGCGATTCGGCCGTCAGGCTGGCAACCTGGCGCGCGCACGCGCCATGTTCGCGGGACAGCGGGAACGCGACCGCAACCGGCGCGGCCTCTATCTTTCCGCGGCACGCAGCGCCTTGTTCAATGCGATACTGGCCGAACGCGTGACGCTAGGAAACTGGAATCGCCTGTTGCCAGGAGAAGTCGTGCAGCTCGACGGCAGCCGCAGCTTTTTCACCGCCGCCCCCGACGATATCGCGCTCGCCGACCGCCTCGCACGCTGGGACATCCACCCGAGCGGCGCACTCTGGGGCAGCGGCGCACCGCCTACCATCGGCGAGGCCGCCGCGCTCGAACGGGCGGTCGCCGACCGCTTCGCCGACATCGCTTCGGGTCTCGAGGCTGCGGGACTACGGCAGGAACGACGGCCGCTGAGACTCAGACCCGACCAGCTGGGATGGGCATGGGAGGACGAGCGGCAGAGCCTGATCCTCGAATTCAGCCTGCCGGCGGGCACCTTTGCCACCACCGTGCTGCGCGAAATCGCGGATTACGTCGATGCCGGCGGGCACCCGGAGGGCGAATGACCGCGACCTTCGACGAGGCGCTGCGCGCCTGGCAGGACGAGGACACCGGGACGTTCACGCAGGCGGTTGCACGGGCGCTGGCGGACCTGGGCACGCGCGGCCTCCCTCTGCAGGCTGCGCTGCGCATCAGCAGTTACGCGCTCGACGCCCCCATCGAGGTCACGGTGCTACGCACCGAATCCCGCGGGCGGGCGATCGAGGTCAGGGCCGGCATCTTCTATACGGGCATCATCGCCGGCTGCAGCTGCGCCGACGACCCCACGCCGGTGACCCCGCAAAACGAATACTGCGAAATCCTGCTGACGATCGACCGCCACACCGCCAAGGCCGGCATCGTCCTGCTGGAGCAGGACTGAAATCGCGCGCTCAGCGCGTGGCCTTGCGGACCTCGTCCTCGATCTGCTCCGGCGTCACGTGCCGGACATCCTTGCCCAGCACCATGTAGACCACGTATTCGGCAATGTTTTTGGCATGATCGCCCACCCGCTCCAATGCACGGGCACACCACAACACGTCGATGCCGCGTCGGATATTGCGCGGGTCTTCCATCATGTAGGTCACCAGCTGACGGGTCAGCGCATCGTAGGCGTCGTCGATGACGTCATCGCCGCGCACCACCTGCATCGCCAGCTCGACATCCATGCGCGCGAACGCATCGAGCGCCTGGTGCAAGGCTTCGCGCGCCAGTTCGCCCATGTAGCGCAATTCCTTGTAGCGATCGAGGCGTTCCTGGTTCGCCAGCTCGATGGCCAGTCGCCCGATCTTCTCGGCCTTGTCGCCGACCCGCTCGAGGTCGGTGATCGTCTTGATGACGGTCATCACCAGACGCAGATCCAGCGCGGCAGGCTGCCGACGCGCCAGAATGCGCGAACATTCCTCGTCGATGCTCAGCTCCATGCGGTTGACCTGATAATCGGACTTGGCCGCCATCTCGCCCAGCGCGGCATCGCCGTTGACCAGCGCCTCGATCGCCTCGCCGACATTTTTTTCGACGAGACCGCCCATGGTCAGCACGCGGTTGCGCACATCCTCAAGCTCCGCGTTGAATTGCTGTGAGATGTGTTTTTTGAGCATGTCCTGATTCATCGGCGTCACCTGATTGGAGGAAGGGCATGGGGCCCATGGCTATAATGGCAAACTCGATGTGGCCGTGCTAGCCTGCCAAGGCCGGTCGGTCAGCATACGGCCTAGCCTACCCGAGGGATCATGACAGCGCCGTGACAACCAGCAACGGAATGCCCGCAATGACCATGGAGATCGATCTCTCCGGCAAAGAGCTGTACATCAATCGCGAACTGAGCCTGCTCGAATTCAATCGGCGCGTCCTCGATCTGGCCATGGACGCCAACATGCCGTTGCTCGAACGGTTGCGATTCCTGTGCATCTCCAGCACCAACCTCGACGAATTCTTCGAGATTCGCGTATCCGGGCTCAAGCAGCAGATTGCCCTCGGCGTCTCGACGCCTGGCCCCGACGGACTTTCCGCCAGCGAGCAATTCGAGCGCGTCAGCACCCAGGCACACACCCTGGTGGACGATCAGTATCGCACCTTCAACGAGGTACTGGTGCCCGCCCTCGCGGAAAAGGGCATCCGTTTCGTGCGCCGCACGCACTGGAACGCCGAACAGGCGGAATGGATCAAGCGCTATTTCAACCGCGAACTGCTGCCCGTGCTCAGTCCGCTCGGCCTCGACCCATCCCACCCCTTTCCGCGCACGCTCAACAAGAGCCTGAATTTCGTCGTCACCCTGGAGGGCAAGGATGCCTTCGGGCGCGACAGCGGCCTGGCCATCGTGCAGGCGCCCCGCTCGCTGCCGCGCCTGATCCGACTGCCGGATGAAATTTCTCGCAGCGAATACGGATTCGTCTTCCTTTCATCCATCATTCATGCACATGTCGGCGATCTGTTTCCTGGCATGCGCGTGACCGGGTGCTACCAGTTCCGCGTCACACGCAACAGCGATCTGTTCGTCGACGAGGAGGAAATCGACGATCTGCTGCGCGCGCTCGAAGGCGAGCTGCCCTCGCGCAATTTCGGCGAAGCCGTGCGTCTCGAGGTGGCCGACAACTGCCCTGCCCACACGGCGGAATATCTGCTGCGGCAATTCGGACTGGGGCAGGCCGACCTGTTCCAGGTCAACGGCCCTGTCAATCTCAACCGCCTGCTGGCCGTCGTCGACCTGGTCGACCGCGACGACCTCAAGTTCCCGCCGTTCACGCCCGTGCTGCCCACTGCCTTCCAGCCCGGCAGCAATTACTTCGAGGCCCTGGACAAGGGCGACGTACTGCTGCATCACCCTTTCGAATCCTTCAATCCGGTCATCGAGTTCATCCGTCAGGCCGCGCGCGACCCCGCCGTGCTCGCGATCAAGCAAACGTTGTATCGCACGGGCGCCGGCTCACGCATCGTGGAACTGCTGGTCGAGGCCGCACGCGCAGGCAAGGAAGTCACGGTGGTCGTGGAACTGCGCGCACGTTTCGACGAGGCCGCCAATATCGAACTTGCCAGCCACCTGCAGGACGCCGGCGCACACGTGGTCTACGGCGTGGTCGGCTACAAGACGCACGCCAAGATCACCATGGTGGTGCGGCGCCACAAGGGGCGCGTGAAGCGCTATGTGCACCTCGGCACCGGCAACTACCACGCCGGCACCGCACGTCACTACACCGATTTCGGCCTGTTCACGGCAGACAAGGTCATCGGCGAGGACGTGCACAAGATCTTTCAGCAGCTGACCGGGCTGGGGCGGGTTTCGCGCGCCAAAAAACTGTTGCAGGCCCCCTTCACGCTGCACAAGGGGATTCTGACGCGCATCGCCCGGGAGGCGGAAACGGCCAAGGCCGGCCGCCCGGCACGCATCATCGCCCGCATGAACGCCCTGATCGACCCTCAAATCATCCAGGCGCTTTACCAGGCCTCGCGGGCGGGCGTGCAGATCGACCTCATCGTTCGCGGCATCTGCTGTCTGCGCCCCGGCGTACCGGGCGTTTCCGAGAACATCCGTGTACGCTCGGTATTGGGGCGTTTCCTCGAACATTCGCGGGTATTCTATTTTCAGAACGACGGCGGCGAACCCGAGGTCTTCTGCTCGTCCGCCGACTGGATGCCGCGCAATTTTTTCCGGCGCGTCGAAAGCGCTTTTCCGATCGAGGACCGGCGCCTGGCCCAACGCGTGATCAGCGAGGGACTGGAGGCCTACGTCAAGGACAATGCGCAGGCCTGGGTATTGCGTTCCGACGGCAGTTATCATCGCGTAGGCGGCGACCGTCAGAAGCCTCGGCCGGCACAGGGTCTTCTGTTGCAGCTGATCAACGGCGCCGAAAGTCCCTGAACCGAACCCTTTCGCGGCGCCCCGACGTGTTAGCCGGGAGTCGACTACCAAGGAGAAACGCACCATGCCACGAAAGAGCCTGCCCCTGTTGGCACTCGCCCTTCCCTTGCTGCTGAGCGCCTGTGCCGGCGCCCCGACGCATCCCAACGAGGCGCACGAATGCGCCTCAGGCCTGCGTACCGCCTATGCCGAACTCGAACAGGCGCGGGCGCATGGTTTTCAGGGCACGGTCGAATGGACCAAGGCGGCTGGCCTGCTGACCGCCGCCAAGGTGCAGCAGCAGTTCGGCAAGTACCCCAACTGCATCAACAAGGTGCAACGGGCTCGCTACTACATCCATCAGGCTCAGGTGCCGCATTGACCCGAATCGCGTTCTTGCGCGGATCAACCCAGCACGAGCCTGAACTTGGCGCCGCGCAGGAACTGACGTTCATTTTCGAGATCCGCCTCGACCAGCGGATGCGACGCGCGCCAGCCGCCATCCAGGCGTAGCGACAAGGTTTCCGCATCGGCCGAAAGCGCCAGCGTTTCGGGTAAATCGGCTGCGGCCCGGCTACGATGCAGCACGACCGCAAGCCGCAGCAGGATCGACAGCCGCATCACACGCATGCGCAGCTCCGCCGGCAGACCCTCGAACAGGCGCGGCACGAATTTGCGCCGGTGTGTGCGCACCAGCACCGCGAGCATCATCTGATCCTGACGAGAGAATCCCGGCAGGTCAGCATGCTCCAGCAGATAGGCGCCGTGCTTGTGATACTCGCTGTGCGCCACATCCAGCCCTATCTCGTGTAGCTGGGCGGCCCAGCTCAGGTGATCGGCATCCTCCTCGTCAAGCTGCCACGCGTCGCTGACCTGGGCCAGAAGCATCGCGGCCGTCGCCGCCACGCGCTCGGCATGTACGGCATCCACGTGATAGCGCTTGGCAAAACCCTGCACCGTCCGCAGGCGCACGTCCTCGTGCCGGATGCGCCCCACAAGATCGTTGAGCACGCCCTCGCGCAAGGCGCCGGTGGCTGCCTCCATGCGCTCGATGTCGAGCGCCTCGAAAACGGCCTGCAAGACCGCAACGCCACCAGGAAAGACAGGCAGGCGCTCGCGGCTGACGCCGGGCAGCTTGAGCTTGCCGATTTCGCCGGACTGGACGAGACGATCGCGGAGTTCGTGCAGGCCGGCCAGCGTGATGTGCGTACCCAGGCCGGCTTCGCGCATGGCGCGTTCCGTGGCCATGATGGTGCCCGAGGCACCGATCGCTCGCACCCAGCCGGTCTGCCGATACAGTTCCACCAACGGCTCCAGTTCCAGGCGCGCGGCAAGTACCGCCCGCGACCAGTTCTGCGCATCGATTCGACCGTCTGCGAACCAGGTCGCACTGGTGCTGACGCAACCCATGTATACGCTTTCCGTGATCTGCGTTTCGTAGCCCTGGCCGATGATCAGCTCGGTACTGCCGCCGCCGATGTCGACCACCAGCCGCTGCTCACTGCCGGCCGCCAGCGAGTGCGCGACACCGAGGTAGACCAGCCGGGCTTCTTCCCGTCCGGCGATGATTTCGACCGGGTGGCCGAGGGCTTCGGCCACCCGGTCGAGAAACGGCGCGGCATTGCGCGCCTGGCGCAGGGTATTGGTGCCCACCGCGCGTACCGAACCGCGCGGAAACGCGCGGATGCGTTCGCCGAAGCGATGCAGACAGGCGATCGCACGATCCTGCGCCTCATCGGAAAGCAGATTGTTTTCGTCCAGACCGCCGGCCAGACGAACCATTTCCTTGAGACGATCAACCACGCGCAGTTCGCCGTCCGGCAGTACGCTGGCGACCACCATGTGAAAACTGTTGGAGCCCAGGTCGATGGCTGCCACCGACTCCGGAACACGGCGTTTGACCCACATGTCTTGTCGACCGGATTGCAAGGCGGCCAGGCCGCGAGTGGCGTGAGTTTAACACGCGCCCGCGTCAGGCCCTCGCGCTGTGCGCCTCCGGCAATTTGCGTACCACCCGCAGGGAAGGGAACAGGCACACAAACACGCTGCCCTCCCCCGGATGGCTGCGGATCACCAGCTTCGCACCGTGTCGTTGCAGCACGTGCTTGACGATCGCCAGCCCCAGGCCGGTGCCGCCGGTGTCGCGCGAACGATCCTTGTTGACGCGGTAAAAGCGCTCGGTCAGCCGAGGAATGTGCTCGGGATCGATGCCGATGCCGGTATCGCGCACCTCGAAACAGGCACCATCGCCATCACGGACCCAACGCAGCTTGATCGCCCCGCCTTGCGGCGTGTAACGCACCGCATTCGAAACCAGATTGGCGAAGGCGCTGTGCAATTCCTTGGCATCGCCGCGCAGCCACAGCGTTTCGTCGATCTCGGCCTCGATCCGATGCTTGCCCGCACCACTCAGCGCCTCCGCATCCTCGCGCAGGGCCGATACCAGTCCGGGCACGGCGACCGCGGACTGTTCGCTGGCCAGCGGGCCTTCGCCATCCAGTCTGGACAGCATCAGCAAATCCTCGATGATCCCCTGCATGCGCGTGGACTGCCCCTGCATGTGCGACAGCGATTGCCGCAAGGGCGCAGGGAATTCATCCGCCATGTCGCCGAAGGTTTCGAGATAGCCCATCAGCACCGTCAGCGGCGTGCGTAGCTCGTGGGAGACGTTGGCCACGAAGTCGCGGCGCATCTGCTCCAAACGGTAAAGATGGGAAATATCGCGTGCGGCGAGAAGACGCTCGTGATTGCCGAAGGGCACGATACGCACGCTGAGGCGGATGTCGTCGCGCACCGGCGAGGTGATTTCGAGCGGTTCACGATAATCGCGCCCGGCCAGATAATGGATGAAATCCGGGTGGCGGATCAGATTGGTCAGTCGTTGGCCGATATCCTGCGGATTGCGCAGGCCGAACAGCATGGTCGCGGCTTCATTGAGCCAGCGAATCTCGTTGTTGGCACCGATGACCACGGTCGCGTCCGGCATCGCCGAGGTGAACTCGTTGAAGCGGTCGAGCAACGAGGCCAGACGCTCCTTGCGCTTGCGGTGGCGTTTGCCGAAGCGATACAGGCTGTCCACCAGCTCGCCCCACACGCCCATCGCATCGGGCGGGTTGCCGCGATCCTCGGCGTGCAGTATCCAGCGATGGACGCGATACAGCTGGTAGAGGTGGAAGCTCAGAGCAAACAGCAATCCTGCCAGCAGCATCCAGACCAGCTGACCGGCCAGCGCCCCCAGGGCCGTGGCCGCCAACAGGATGAGCGCCAGCCGCCCAAGCTCGGCAAGCCAGGCTCTTGTCATGCGTCAATTCCGGGCGGAGAAACGATAACCTGCGCCGCGCACGGTCTGAACGAGGCCATCGTAGCCATAGGGATTGAGCGCTTTGCGCAGACGCAGGATGTGCACGTCCACCGTACGCTCCTCGACATAGGCATTGCGCCCCCACACGCGATCAAGCAGCTGCTCGCGGCTGTAGACACGCTCGGGATGTGCCATGAAGAACTGCAGCAGACGGAATTCGGTGGGCCCCATCTCCAGTTCGGTACCGTCGGCGGTGACGCGGTGGCTGGAGCTGTTGAGTACCAGCCCCCCGACTTCCAGCGGCTGCTCTCCCGGCTCTGGCCGCGCGCGCCTCAGCACCGCCCGAATGCGCGCCACCAGCTCCCGCGGCGAAAACGGCTTGGTCACATAGTCATCCACACCGGCATCGAGCCCGCCCACCTTGTCGTTTTCGTCACCGCGCGCGGTGAGCATGATAATGGGCAGATCGCGCGTGTAGTCCTCGCGCTTGAGGCGCCGGGCATAATCGATTCCGCTGACGCCAGGCAGCATCCAGTCGAGCAACACCAGATCCGGCAGCCGTTCCGCCAGCATCGTCTGCGCCTGGCCGACATCGGCCGCCTCGCGCACTTCGAGGCCGGCCCGCCCCAATGCAAATCCGACCATCTCGCGGATGGCCGGCTCGTCCTCGACCAGCAGGATATCGTTCGCCGTCATGTGTTTACCCGGTATGGCTTGAATCATCTTATTAGAGCCCACCAAGGTTACAGACCCATTACAACCCGCCCGCTCAAATGACTGGATCGTGAACGTCCGGTTGCGGCACCGCAGTCAGCAAGGAAAAATACTGGTTGTCCGGCGCATAATGGCGCTCGATCGCCAAACCGGCCCTCGCCAGCAGCCGCGTCACGGAGGCCTCCGTGAACTTGCGGCTGATCTCTGTGAGTATGGTTTCGCCCGCGTCAAACCGCAACGTCGCCTCCAACCGGCCGACCCGAACCTGTTGCGGCGCTTCCGCGACCAGGTACATCTCGATGCGCGCCGCCGCCTCGTTGTACAGCGAGCGGTGGGCAAACGCCTCTGGCTCGAAGTCCGCTTCCAGCTCGCGGTTGAGTACGTGAAGCAGGTTTCGGTTGAAGGCTGCGGTCACGCCCTGACTGTCGTCATATGCCGCCTGCAACACGGAGGTCGGCTTGACCCTGTCCACGCCCAGCAGCAAACGGTCCGCCGGCGACATGCGGAACGCTAGCTCGCTGAGCAGCTTGAGCGCCTCCGGCTCTTCGAAATTGCCGAGCGTCCCGCCAAGAAACGCGTACAAACAGCCGTCGGCCGGGCGGGGCAGGTGCGCCAGACCCGCAGAGTAGTCACCTAGCAGGGGATTGACCTCCAGCCAGGGGAATTCTTCCACCAGGGACTCCCCGGTTTCCTCAAGCACCTCGCGACAGACATCAAAAGGCCAGTACACCGTACCGCACTCGCGCGCTTCGCGGGCCCGCAGCAGATGGCGTGTCTTCCGCGAGGTACCACTGCCCAGCTCGAGGATATGTCGGGGCCGGATATGACCCATAATTTCGCCAGCATGGCGCGCCAGCAACGCATTCTCGGTCCGGGTCGGATAATATTCCTCTGTATCGCAGATACGGTCGAACAGTGCCGAACCGCGCGCGTCGTAAAAATACTTTGGCGGCAGCCTGCGGGGCGGCTCGAGCAAACCCACGCGCGCATCCTCCATCAGTGTATTCACCCGTCTCTCGGGCCTGATCCGCCGACAACCTATCGCCTCGCGACCGACCGACATATGCGCCGTCTCCGGGTGCATGAGCAGTGCCTTCAGGCTAACATGGTCATTGGACCGAGGTCACCGCAAGAGGAAGCCGCATGTGTCGGATCGCCGCCTACCTGGGCCCGGAAATCCCGCTGGAAAGACTGCTCATGGCCCCGGAGCACAGCCTGCTCGTGCAGTCCTGGGCACCCCGGGAACTGCGCTTCGCCCGGCTCAACGCCGACGGCTTTGGTTTCGGCTGGTTCGACGAGGACGGCCAGCCCGAGGTCTATCGCAATATCACGCCCATCTGGGCCGACCACAACCTCCCCACCCTGTCGCGTGCATTGCGTAGCGATCTCTGGCTAGCCATGGTGCGCAGCGCAACGCCTGGTTTCGGCAATCAGGTCGCCAATACCCAGCCCTATCGCGATGGCGAACTGCTGTTCACACACAATGGCTATATCGAACGCTTCCGAGAAACCGCCCGCCCGATACTGCAGCGCGAACTGTCGCCGTCCATCGAAGCGGAAATACTCGGCAATACCGATTCCGAGTACATATTCGCCCTGCTGCGCCAGCTGCTCGCCGACGACGACGAGCTGGCCGTCGAGGCGGCCATTGGCGAGGCTCTCGGCCTCATCAGCGACTGGACCGGCGAAGGCAGTTCGCTGCTCAACCTGGTGCTCAGCGACGGAGAGCGCGTATATGCGGCCAGACATGCCGTCAACGGCGAATGCCCCAGTCTTTATTACAGCATCGACGACGAACGCTTCCCCGAAGGCGCGCAACTCGTGGCCTCGGAGCCGCTCAATGACCGCGCCTTCTGGCAGCCCGTCCCCGACCACCACATCCTGATCCTCGACCCGGAGGCCCCGCCTGAGCTGCTGGCGCTATGATCCCGCTGGCGATGCTGGCTCAGTTCAGGGCACTCCACCACCACCTGCTCCGGCTCATCGACGGACTCGACGATGCCGAGTATCGGCGCCAATATCACCCCGACCTCAGCCCGGCCGGCTGGCATCTCGGCCATTGTCTGTGGGTTGAAAACCACTGGCTGCGCGCAGTCGTGCTCGGTGACGACCGCACCACCCGGCACGACGCACGCTACTATCAGCCTCAGTACAGCCCCAAACCGGAGCGTGGCGCCAGGTTGCCGCCACGTGACGCCCAACTCGCCACCGTGGCCGCTGGATTCGAGGCCAATATCCTGCTGCTCGCCGACCAGGATCAACGACTCGATCCCACCCATCCCCTGATGACGGACCACTATTTGCCCCTCTTCCTGCTGCAGCATCACAGCCAGCATCTCGAAACCCTGCGGATGGTCATGACCCAGCGCGCGCTGTCGCGACACCGGCATGCATTCCACCCCCAGGCAAGGTTGCGCGCCACGCCGGTTGCGCACGAGACCGTCTCTCTCGAGGCCGGCGACTATCCGATTGGCGGAGCGGCGCCGAAGGCCTTCGACAACGAATTGGCCGCAGGCAACGCGCGGCTGGAAGACGACACCATCGCACTGCGCCCGGTGAGCAACGCCGAGTATCTGGGCTTCATCGAATCGGGTGGGTATGACAACCCGGCACTGTGGGATGCACTCGGGCGAGCATGGCTCGATGACCACCCCGTGGAGGCGCCGGATCATTGGCGGCGCGACGGGCGGGGCTGGTGGTACGGCATCGGCCTCGAAGGCCCCCATGAACTCGAACCCCGCGCGGCCGTCCACGGCATCAATCTGCATGAGGCACGTGCCTTCGCACGCTGGGCCGGCGCACATCTACCGCATGAATTCAGTTGGGAGACGCTTGCCCGCCAAGGCCGCCTATCACTGGCCGGCCAGGCCTGGGAATGGTGCGACAACGCCTTTTTTCCCTATGCCGGCTTCAAACCCTTCCCCTACCTCGAATACTCCACCCCCTGGTTCGACGGCACGCATTACACCCTTCGCGGAGCCAGCCGCTACACGCCGGCCCATACGCGTCGGCCGAGCTTTCGAAACTTCCATACTGCCGACAAACGCCACATCTTCGCCGGCTTGCGCCTCGCGTTCTGAATGGCTTGCACTGTTTCGTTGGCAAGAGTAGTCTTTGGTCCAGTATATGTTATTTACACATATTGCCAAT
This sequence comes from Acidihalobacter prosperus, assembly GCF_000754095.2. Classification (NCBI taxonomy): domain Bacteria; kingdom Pseudomonadati; phylum Pseudomonadota; class Gammaproteobacteria; order Chromatiales; family Ectothiorhodospiraceae; genus Acidihalobacter; species Acidihalobacter prosperus. Next base: position 755,746 of record NZ_JQSG02000006.1, on the reverse strand, counting down.
AAACATCTAACAGTGAGGTTAATCATGACCGACAACACGCTGAACCTGACACAGGAACTGATTCGTACCGCCAATGCGCTTCGCGAGCGCGGTCTGCTGTTCCGCGGCGCACACGCGAATCTTTCTGCACGGCAGAACGACCGCCTGCTCATCACCCGCGGCGGATCGGTCGCGAATCTGGGTGAAAACGACCTCGCCTGGCTTCCGGTCGCGGCCGAAGGCCTGCAGGCTGATTTCGACGCCAATCACCGCGAAATCGTCGACATGCACACCCGGCTGTACCGGCATCGCGCGGACATCGGCGCCATCATTCATTGCCACCCGACCCACAGCACCGCGTTCGCCGTCGCCCAGCAGGCCGTGCCCGCGGTTTACGAACCGATGCTGCGCCAGGGCATGCATACCGATGTGCCCGTCGTCGCCTGGGCGCCGCGCGGTTCAAGCGCCTCGGTGAACGGGATACTCGACGCATTCGATACGCCCGATACCGTGGCCGTGCTGCTGGCCAATCATGGCGTGCTGGTGACGGGCGACACGCCCGAAGCGGCGCTGAACCGCCTGACGGCATTGGAAGAGGCCGCCGAGCTGGTGCTGCATGCACGCGTCCTGGGTGGAGAAAAGGCGCTGCCCGAAGCCGCCTATCGCGAAGTGGCCGAACGCATGCAGCGCTACCGGAAAGCATCGTGAGTCCCAGAGAATCCAATCGCCAGGGCCGACACCTGGCAAGCTTTGCGCTGCTCCTCCTCGCGGAGGAGCCGGCGCATGGCCTGGCCCTTCACCGCAGCATCAACGAACTGCTGCCGGAAGGACTCAAGGTGGATGCCGGCAACCTGTACCGCCTGCTGCGGGAAATGGAGGCGCGCGGCACGCTGTGTTCGGACTGGAGTACCGCCGGGACCGGGGCAGCGCGCCGTGTCTACCAGATCACATCAGCGGGTCTTGACGAACTGGCGGACTGGCGCGAAGACATTGCGCGCCGCCGCCAGGCCTTCGACCTCTTCATCCAACGCTACGATGCGCTGCCAGCCCGTACCGCACGCGCGCTTGAGGAATCAGCCACATGAACGAAACGCCCGTTGAGGCACGCTACAAGGAGCTGTTTGGATACGTCCCCGACAGCATACGCCTGAGAATCGATCTGGCGCGCGTAGCCGGCCGTGAAACCGCGCTCGAGGCCATCGAACACCTGCGCGACACGCTGATTCACCACAATCCGCTTGAACGCAAAATCCAGCAGCTTGTCCATCTGGGTATGTTGCTAGCACTTGGCCGCGAGGCGCCCGCGCTATTGCACGCGCGGGCCGCGATCCAGGCGGGCGCAGGTGCGCCCGAGCTTCACGGCGTTTGCGAAACAGCGGCCATCGTCGGCGGCATGCCGGCGTACAGCCTCGGCGTCCAAGTGGTCAGCCGGGCCCTGCAGGAAACTACGCACGCTACGGGAGGCAATGCCGATGAGTGAGGTCGCCTCGGCACAACCCAGCAGCCGGCTCGCCGGCACACTCCAACTGCGCCTGACGGCCGCCGCCCGGCGCGCGCTCGCGCAACGTGAGACGCCGTTGATCGTACATCTTGAGTTACTGTTCAGTTGCATGATTCGCAAACAGGTACTGTTCCCGGAATCGGCACATCCTGATGCCCTCCCGCTCGATGGCGGCGAGCAGCAAGTGCAAATCTGGTTCCGCGCCGTCGGCACGAAGACCTGTCTGATATCCGACCAACCTGTACCCGATCTGCAGACCTTCCCCATCAAGCGAGTTGAGCCGTTCCTGCCTCGCTGGCTGAATCTGGATATCAAACATGGACAATGGCGCGGTGAATTCGGTTACGTAGGCAATTGAGGGCGCGCCATTCACGCAACGAGGCATGCGCATGAATCAGACGAACGACGCAACTGAAATCGCTGCCGACATCGATACGGCGGCATTCGAGCACGAGGTATTATCCGAATCCGCGCGCATCCCGGTTATCGTCGATTTTTGGGCACCCTGGTGCGCCCCCTGCCGGACGTTGACGCCTCTGCTGGAACGGGAGGCGCACGCCGCCGTGGCATCCGGGAAACTCAGACTGGTCAAGGTCAATCTCGACGCCAACCCGGAATTGCATCGGCGCTACCGTATTCGTGGCGTGCCGGATGTACGGGTTTTCAAGAACGGCGAAGAGGCCGACTCATTCACCGGCGTACCGGCAACCGAGACATTGCGCGCGTTCGTGGCGCGGTGGAGCGGCGCATAGTATTGGATGCAGAAGGCAGCATGCCGCGACTCGGGCGCGGTCTTCGCCATTCATGCGCAGCCCATCATCTCACCCTCGGAAAGCCTCGTCCGAAGCAAGGTAGTCCGACTCGTCGGCCGTGCTTACGCGTCGCAACGGCGCATTCCGGTGGGGGAAACGCCCGAAACGCCGGATAATTTCGCGATGATGCCTGGCAAATGCCAGATTCTCGGTCAGCCCGGCCGCTTCGAACAGCCTCACGGAGGCATCCTGGTCCGTCAGTGATTCGCTGTGCATCAATGGCATATAGAGAAAAACGCGCATCTGCGGGGGCAGTTTCCCATCAAGCCCTCGCGCGACCGCTTCATGCGCCAGCGCTACCGCCGCCTGTTCGCTTGAAAACGACCGCGCGGTGCCGCGAAACATGTTGAGCGGAAACTGATCCAAAACGATAGCCAAGGCGAGGACGCCCTCCGCGGTATCACGCCAATGCGCAAGCGCGCCAGCAACCGCCTGCTCCCATACGGCTTCGAAGCGCATCCTGATCTCGCCATCGAGTTCAGGCGTCGCATTGAACCAATGGCTGCGTACGGCTTCGGAATACCAGTAATCCAGGATCGCTCGCGGCGTGGCCGACGGTGGATCATGCGTCATGACGGCTGCATGGTCCAGCAGCACCCGTTACAGAGTGAGTTAAAGCTGTTCATGGAACATGGCTCCGATTTCGTAGAGACGCCCCGCGTCTATCTCTTCTACCCTCACCACCTCCACCCTCGCATTCAGCGGCGCGATCGAAGCACTTTGGGGACGGATGGACAGTTCCAATATGCTGCCGGGTGCCAGCAGGTGATTCGTCTGGAACAGCACCCCCCGGCCACTAAGATTACGCGCGCGCCCTTCGCCTGCCATATCCTTGTCGATCAAGCGATAGCTCACGTCGCAATCAACCGTCATGCGGATAAAATCGCGCTTCTCGTCATAGTCACGTGGCTGCCCCGACATTACACCCTCCTCGACTGGCTGTCACCGACACGGCATATCTGGTCTGATGATAGGCAGACTTTCCCAAAAGCGCCAAACGACATGATGCGGGAAACTTGTGGCGGCATACATATCCGCCAGGCGTGACATATCGGATGGCGCCGCGACAATGTTGCGAGCCATCGTGAGACCACGGGTGGCGATGCAGGCGACCTGGGCACTAGCCAGCCGTACAGCCGGAAGGGCATCCCGCACGAACGATACGCGCGCTGACGCCCTGCGTGCAGGCAATCTTACTCAGGCAACCCAGCGGGGTGACATGCGGCAAAACCGGATGGTGCTGGCGGCAGGAATCGAACCCGCGGCCTACTGATTACAAATCAGCCGCTCTACCAACTGAGCTACGCCAGCAACGCTGCGTGGAATTGTAGTCAACAGCAAGGGGACAAGTAAACTACGAGAGTTTCCCGGCGCGCGCATTACAATCACGCTGGATACGTTGGAGATGGCCGGTGCCGCCCTTGATCCCGCTCCAAAGGGCAGGCGATATCGCTTGTCCGCGCACCTGGGAATAATCCAACCAATAAAGCGGGATTTCTTTATATTGGGTATCTATTTTTGCAGGAAAACCGAGCTTGCGTACACGCATCAATCTGCGCTCCGCGCCACTCTGTTCCTTGAACAGCCCCAGCGATATCGCATTGGCGTAAGCATTGCCTGCAACGATAAAAAAATCGGTATACCCCTTGCCTTTCAGCTCACCCGCAACCGATTGGGCCTCCTGGTAATTTCCATATGACGGCAGATAAACCCAATAAGCCTGCACTTCTTTTTGATTGATCACCCGCACCGATACCGAACGAGCTTTTTCACTTAAACGCATCTGTACTTTTTTCAGCGCATCTTTATTAGAAAAGGGACCCAACGAGTAACAAACGTTCTGCATGCCTGTCTTCACAGTATCCGTTATCCCGCCCGACTGAGCATCCGAGCGGGCCGCCGTTTCGCCCCCCCCTAGATTGGTTTCCATTGAGCGCATATCGTACGCACCACGGTCGCCCATGCCTTCTGTACTGCGGTACGCTTGGAGAATCGACACGCCTGTGCCCGTAGGTGCCCGATCGACCTTAGGTACAATCTCAACCGTCACATCAGAATTGCCGCGGTACCACCAAAATGCAAGATTGACGAGCACCAGGAAGAGAAATAGAACTCTCACTCAATGTATCTCCGCATAAGCAAGCAATCCCTTCATGATCAACAACGGATCCGAGATCACATCCCTATCGAGATGCCGGCACAAGTACTCCGCATCACCACCGCTCACGTAGATCGGAAGACGCCGCCCCATTCTCGACTCGATATCTTCCAATACGGATGAAACCCCGCCGATCCAGGCATAAGCCGCACCATCGCACAGCCCACTCTTCGTATCGGTCCGAAAGGGCGTGGGTTTCACTAATGCGACGCCATTTGCCCTGGGTAACCTGGTAATGCCATGGGCGATGCAATGCCCCATCAGTCGTCTACCTGGCATGATGACCCCGCCCATATGTCTGCCCTGATCAGACAGGGCATCAATGGTCGTGGCAGTCCCTGCACCGATAGCGACCAACGCAGATTTCTCGTGCGCATATGCCGCTATCAACGCCAGATAGCGATCTACTCCCAGCGAGGTGGGATCAACGTAATCCGTCTGCACGTCTGTCGCCCGGGGATCGATCGAGCGCAACCACAGTCGCTCATCCAGCCCGTATTCATCCAGCACGTCATCGACCAGCCGCTCTTTGTCTTCGACGACCACGCTAGACAGCACCACATAACGTGGTTTGTCATGTGTCAGTTCCGTACCGAGGGCCGCCCTCAGCTCGTCCAGGACATATTCGCAGGATTTTAGAGGCGCAAACCTGCCGCGCTCGTACCAGCACCATTTCACCCTGCTGTTACCGGCATCAATCAAAAGCGTTTTTGTCAAAACCGGACACTCACTTCGCCGGAGTCGATCAACTCGACACCCGCATCTGTTTTCATCATGAGCTTCCCCCTGTCCGAAATACCTTGCACAGTCCCGCTTAATACGACTTCGTTCCACTTTCTCACGGTAACCGTTTTGCCTTTCAGAAAATCCATACGCTCCCATCTGGGGAGAATTGCTGATGCCCCCCGCACAAAGAGAATCGAGCAGCTTTCGAGAATCGATTCGATTAGCATCGCTACGATTCTGTTTCTATGCCCAAGGCAATCAGGCATGTATTTATCAAGACTCGTCGCCATCAACGCGCTCGAATCGTACTGCAAGCAGGCATCAGCCAAATTAAGACCGACACCAATCACCCAGTGATTTTTTGTCCGTCCGGCTATTCGTTCGACGAGAATTCCGCATATTTTCCGATCCCCGACCAGCACATCATTCGGCCACTTGATTTTTACATCCTTGACCTCGAGTTCATCCAACACATCCGCAACTGCAACCGCAACCGCAAGTGGCAAACATGCTTCTGCTTCGATATTCCCGCCGTCATGCTGTTCCGACCAAGCGATGGAAAAATACAATCCACCATTCGCCGGAGAAACCCAACTTTTTCCCTGTCGCCCTCTACCAGCCGTCTGACTTTCAGCAAGACAAACGTCGCCTTTATCCAGCCGACCCTGCCTTAGTTGATCAAGTAGCCACCGATTGGTCGAATCAAGCGACTCGTGAATGATGAGCACACCGCAAATATCATTCGTTTCGGGCATGAACTCGGATCGAATGACGCTCGCGTCCAGCGCTTCCATATCGTTGGCCGGGCTATTCGTTTTTTTAGCGATCATTGGCAAGCACTGCTATGATGATATATGCCTATACATAATCCACTAACTACTTGGCATATGCGCTACATACCCACAATGGCTGCATCGTTGGCCGCCCTCACATGGATAAGCACCCAGGCCGCCCTCGCCGACGGTTATATCTACATGTATCGCCAGCCCGATGGCGGCTATCTCTTCACGGACAAGGACATCCCCAAGCGAAATTACAAGCTGATCAAGCGCATGGGCCGTCCTACGGCTAGTGCGTCCTGCAAAGGTATCACGCCTGACGCTCTTGATCGACGTGCCAGCCTGTATGAGCGCGCCATCGATCGGATTGCGGCACACAACCACCTCGATCCACTTCTTATACGTGCCATCGTCTCTGTAGAGTCATGCTACGACGCACACGCGACTTCGAGCGTAGGCGCCCGAGGCCTCATGCAGTTGATGCCCAACACGGGAAAACACCTAGGCATCAGCGACCTTTACGACCCCATCACCAACCTCGAAGGCGGCATGCGCTACTTCCGCGCGTTGATGAAACAGTTCTCGGACAACGTGCGCCTGGCGCTTGCCGCCTACAACGCAGGGCCAGGCGCTGTGATCAAATATCAGGGGATCCCACCCTATCCGCAAACAGAGAATTATGTCACGCGCGTCATGGCCCGTTATCAAAAACTCGTCGGACAAGCCAAGGCTGATGATGCTACGACCCTGGCGGACAACGCCATACAGTAATGGCGCCATCTGAAACATCAAAGCCGATGCTGTCATACGCACGAAAAAAACCCCGCAGAGACATTAAGACTCTGCGGGGTTTGCATTAAGAGCCTGGCAGTGACCTACTTTCGCATGGAGAAGCCCCACACTATCATCGGCGCTGAGCGGTTTCACTTCCGAGTTCGGAATGGGATCGGGTGGTTCCCGCTCGCTATTGCCGCCAGGCAAACTGGTTGCAGCATTTGCTGCTAATCTGGAAAGGCATTTGGCGTTATCAAGCTGCATTCGAGCAGCCACCCAAACTACTTGGGTGTTATATGGTCAAGCCTCACGGGCAATTAGTACTGGTTAGCTTCATACATTGCTGCACTTCCACACCCAGCCTATCAACCTTGTAGTCTTCAAGGGCCCTTTAGGGACCTCATGGGTCCAGTGAGACCTAATCTTGAGGGGGGCTTCCCGCTTAGATGCTTTCAGCGGTTATCCCGTCCGTATATAGCTACCCGGCAATGCCACTGGCGTGACAACCGGAACACCAGAGATACGTCCACTCCGGTCCTCTCGTACTAGGAGCAGCTCCTCTCAAGTCTCAAACGCCCACGGCAGATAGGGACCGAACTGTCTCACGACGTTCTAAACCCAGCTCGCGTACCACTTTAAATGGCGAACAGCCATACCCTTGGGACCTGCTTCAGCCCCAGGATGTGATGAGCCGACATCGAGGTGCCAAACACCGCCGTCGATATGAACTCTTGGGCGGTATCAGCCTGTTATCCCCGGAGTACCTTTTATCCGTTGAGCGATGGCCCTTCCATACAGAGCCACCGGATCACTAAGACCTGCTTTCGCACCTGCTCGACGTGTCTGTCTCGCAGTCAAGCATCCTTATGCCTTTGCACTAATCGAACGATTTCCGACCGTTCTTAGGATACCTTCGCGCTCCTCCGTTACTCTTTAGGAGGAGACCGCCCCAGTCAAACTACCCACCATACACTGTCCCTGACCCGGATAACGGGCCTAGGTTAGAACTCCGAACATGCCAGGGTGGTATTTCAAGGATGGCTCCACCGAGACTGGCGTCCCGGCTTCAAAGCCTCCCACCTATCCTACACAAGCAGGTTCAAAGTCCAGTGTAAAGCTGTAGTAAAGGTTCACGGGGTCTTTCCGTCTAGCCGCGGGTACACTGCATCTTCACAGCGATTTCAATTTCACTGAGTCTCGGGTAGAGACAGTGCCGCCATCGTTACGCCATTCGTGCAGGTCGGAACTTACCCGACAAGGAATTTCGCTACCTTAGGACCGTTATAGTTACGGCCGCCGTTTACCGGGGCTTCGATCAAGAGCTTCGCTTTCGCTAACCCCATCAATTAACCTTCCGGCACCGGGCAGGCGTCACACCCTATACGTCCTCTTTCGAGTTTGCAGAGTGCTGTGTTTTTAATAAACAGTCGCAGCGGCCTGGTTTCTGAGACCCCCTTCCGCTCGAGGCGCAAGCCTTTCACGTAATGGGGGCGTACCTTCTCCCGAAGTTACGGTAC